>JAGQWH010000284.1 GCA_020437545.1 Ignavibacteriota bacterium | reverse complement strand
TTGAAAAGATAAAAACATTGATTAGCATTTATTATTAAAACTTTTTTATTTGTTTGAAAATATTTTGGACAGTATTGTTTTTACATCTAATCCTCCGCGGCGGATCTAAGTCTCAAAGAGTTTCAAAGACAAAAAGTAATTCTTTAAGTGCTTAAAAAAACTCTGTACAAAACGAAAATCATGATTCTGTTTTAAGAACATTTTAGATGCTCTATTATATTAATACAACTTGATTTCTTTGTTCTTCTTTGAGTCTTAGAGCTTTTGTGGCTAAAAAAAGTGACTTCAAGCATTCAAAATTGGATTGTAAAAAAAGACCTGCTCATCTATTTTGACAGATTGCATATGGCATCAAATAATTCCAAAAATTCCGATAAAATAATCGTAAAAGGCGCACGCGTTCATAACCTGAAGAACGTTGATATAGAGATCCCAAGGGACTCTCTGGTGGTATTTACCGGGCTTTCGGGCTCGGGTAAATCCTCACTTGCGTTTGATACTATCTATGCCGAAGGTCAGAGAAGATTTATGGAGACGCTTTCGGCTTATGCTCGACAGTTTATAGGAGGCATAGAAAGACCTGATGTCGATAAGATTGAGGGACTTTCGCCGTCTATTTCAATTGAACAGAAAACAATTTCACAGAATCCTAGATCGACAGTTGGTACGGTCACTGAAATCTATGATTTTCTCAGATTGTTATTTGCAAGATGCGGTACTCAATATTCTCCTGATTCAGGAGAGGCTGTTACAAGACAGAGTCTTGATCAGATACTCGATAAAATATACAGTTTAAAAGACAGTTCAAAGATCACAATACTCGCTCCCGTAGTAAAAGGAAGAAAAGGACATTACAGGGAATTGTTTGAAGATATAAGTTCTCAGGGATTCACAAAAGTAAGGGTTGACGGAGAGATACTTAACATTGAGCCCGGAATGAAGCTGGAAAGATTCAAGATCCATGACATTGAAATTGTTATTGACAGGCTTGCAGTAACCGATAAATCAAAAACACGGATTTACGATTCACTTGAAACGGCTCTTCGTCACGGAGATGGAATATTAATAATTAACGACGGTAAAAAGGACAGGCTCTATAATGAAAAATTATCTGATCCTGTTACCGGCAGGAGTTTTTCCGAACCGGCACCGAATTCATTTTCATTCAATTCGCCCTACGGTTGGTGCAAAGACTGTTTCGGTCTTGGAGAAAAAAAGGAAATAGATATTGAAAAGATCTTCCCGGATAAAAAACTTACAATAAACCAGGGTGCAATTATTCCTCTTGGAAAGCCCCGCAGTACCTGGGTTTATTCTATATTCAGAGGATTGATTGATAATGCCGGATACGATTTCGATACACCTTTGAAAAAATTTTCAGATGATGTAATTGAAAAAATACTTCACGGAACATCTGATAAAATCAGATACGATCATACAAGTTCGAAAGGTCACAGTCATAAATATGCACACAGATTTGAAGGACTAATAAGATATATAAAAAGGTATGCAGATGATTCATCATCGGAGACGATCAGACAATGGGCTGAAAGTTTTATGACCATTTCCAAATGCAAAACCTGCGGAGGCGGAAGATTAAAAGAAGATTCTCTCTGGGTAAAATTGAATGACATAAACATTTATGATATTACACGAATGTCGATCGAAGATGCGAAGGAATTTTTTAAGGATCTGAAACTGGATGACAGAAAAATGATCATTGCAGGACAGATAATAAAAGAGATCAGGTCAAGACTGGACTTTCTTTTAAATGTAGGACTGGATTATCTGACGCTTGACCGAAGCGCAAGAACTCTTTCAGGCGGTGAAGCTCAGAGAATAAGACTTGCTACTCAGATAGGTTCTCAGCTTACAGGTGTTCTGTATATACTTGATGAACCATCTATCGGACTTCATCAGCGCGACAATATTAAGTTGATTGACTCACTTAAAAATCTCAGAGATATTGGTAATTCTGTAATAGTAGTTGAGCATGATAAGGAAATGATCGAAGCATCAGACTTTGTAGTTGATCTTGGACCCAGAGCCGGTGAACACGGAGGAGAAATAGTAGCTTCCGGACCTCCTGCAGAGCTGAATGGTAAATCACTGACTTCTGAATATCTTTCAGGTAAAAAGAAAATTCATGTACCGGAAAGCAGAAGAGAAGGAACTGGAAATTTTGTCATACTAAAAGGCGCTTCGGGAAATAATCTTAAGGATGTAACCTTAAAGATCCCGCTTGGGAAATTTATTTGTGTCACAGGCGTCAGCGGTTCGGGTAAATCCACTCTTATAACCGAAACACTTTACAGGATACTTTCACAGAAATTCTTCAAATCGGCCGAACATCCTTTGCCATATAAATCGATAGAAGGTTTATCAAAAAAAGGTGAAGTTTATAGAGAGAAAATAATTGACAAGATCATTGAGATAGATCAGACTCCTATTGGCAGAACTCCGAGAAGTAATCCTGCTACTTATACCGGTCTGTTTACTTTTATAAGAGATATTTATTCTTCACTTCCCGAATCAAAAATAAGAGGATACAAACCCGGCAGATTTTCTTTTAATGTAAAAAGCGGAAGATGTGAAGCCTGCGAAGGCGCAGGTCTGCAGAAGATCGAAATGAATTTTCTTCCTGATGTATATGTCACATGTGATGTATGCGAAGGCAAAAGATATAACCGCGAGACACTCGAGGTTAAGTATAAAGGAAAGTCAATTGCTGATGTGCTTGAGATGAATGTAGAAGAAGCAGTTGAGTTCTTTGAACCCGTACCTTCACTTAAGAGAAAATTACAGACACTTTTCGATGTCGGGCTTGGATATATAAGACTTGGTCAGCAGGCAACTACTTTATCAGGTGGTGAAGCTCAGAGAGTAAAACTTTCGACAGAGCTTTCGAAAGTTCAGACGGGGAGGACTTTGTATATTCTCGATGAACCAACTACCGGTCTTCACTTTGAAGATATTAATATGCTGCTTGATGTTCTTAACAAACTTGCTGACAAAGGAAATACCGTTATGGTCATTGAGCATAATCTTGATGTA
>JAGQWH010000283.1 GCA_020437545.1 Ignavibacteriota bacterium | reverse complement strand
TGGACCTTCCCAAACTGATACGGCGCGACGGATTGGGAAGGAGTATGGTTTTAAGATACTCTCTCAAGGAGGGGGAATTTTAATCGAAAATAGCAATCCGATTTGATCTATTGAGTTTATATTTCTTGTACTGCTTAGAAGATTCGAATCACCACTGTGAAGAAAATTTAAAAATTTATTTTAAGAAAATTTGAAATGATTATTTAGCGTTAGGATCTTCTAATGCTGAAAACAGGAAATAAAGCAGAATTCACGAATGCAGTTAAACTGATTTGAAAATTATTTCGACGGGTATAAAATGCAAATTTGAAATATAAAAAATAACTTACTTATTAAGACATATTTCAAAAATCTTCTCACCGTTTCCGGAAGTGTAAATATTGGAAATTGTGTAATCCTTAAAGTTGTAATTGGTTTTAAGATCTTTTAATATTTTACTAACTGATTCTTCATACCTGTTCTGAAAATAGATCTTATGATTTTCCGTGAATGTTTTATCAAGAGAATTATCTTCGGATATCGAGTAAATTTTATTTCCCCAGAAATCATAATACAGATCTTCGGGATAAATATCATGAATGATCTCTTTATATTTAAAAGTATTTTCTCCAGCCCAGTATGTGGAAAATGCAAGTGCGTATGAAATAGATGAACTACCGTATGACGAAACCAAAGTACCGTCTGCGGAATGGGATTTTATAAATGCAATAGTTTCCTGAGCATTATTTCTTAAAGAGGATTGTTGTTTATAATTAAAAAATGTACCGACAACAGTAATTGTTACAATTATTGCAATTATCGATGCATATACAAAATCTGTCCTGCCTTTACCGGAAAATCGGAATCCTGAATTTGAATAAAGTCTGACACATAAATATAAACCTGTCATTGAAAGCATCAGAGCAGGAACTATGTAGTGTCCGGAGTAATGTTTGGCTACAATGAGAATCTGCAAAGACATAGAAATTAATATAGCGAAAAGCAATTTGATCTCTGATCTTACAGAATCGGTAATTCCGGATTTCTTAATTGACTGATATGTGATCAGAAAGGTTAATACAATTAAAAAATATATTATACCGAATAAGATATCTTCAGCGAAAATATTCTTTAAATGTACTAAGCTTGCTGAAATGTCTATTATTACCGGATTGCCTTTGCCGTAGAGTCCGTCAAAGAGAAACAGGCTTTTGATCCAGTTAAAAAAGTATCCCGTGTTTGATATTGAAGGAAGAAAAAACAATATAAATGAAAGAGTTGTCAGAACAGTATATTTCAGTTTCTCCCGGATACCCTTCAGCAAAATTAATGGAATTACAAACAAAGGCGCAAAAGTAATTTTGGTGGCGAGACCTAATCCGCTCAAAAGTGAAAAAATTATTACGAAATTTGTTTTACTGCTTTTCTCTGTATATATGAATTTTATAGAATATGCGATCAGCAGCATTATCACTGAGATCATAAATGTCTCAGCAGTGATTACGGATAATTCATATGAAACCATATAAGAGATAAACGGTGAGAGCTGAAGCAGCAAGCTGACATATATGTTTTTAGTAGCTTTGTAAATTATCAGAGATGAAATATAAAGAATTATGCTGTTAATAATTGCCAACGTAATATGGATCATACTCAGATAATATTCCGGATCCGATAAAACGTCTACTGAAATGTCACCTGTCTTATTATTAAACAGGTGGGTAATTTTAATTACAATTGCTCCGATTATCTGAACGGGCGTTCCCGGATGATCAAAATGAGCAGGAGCAATGAATTGAGCAAGATTAAGCGAATTGATCAGATAAACATAACATGGGTCATAGAGTGTGTTAAAATAGAATGGTCCTTCTGCATACCGCATTATAACGGAATACAAAAGAAGAGAAACCGGAATTATTGATAGTACTATATATTTATATTTATTCTTCAATTAAATTATTATTTGGGGTAATATACTAAAAAAGTATATTTAACAATTTTGTATTATATTTCTAAGAACTTGTTAAAACTAAACTAATTTTATTAAAAAATTAATTATATCTGAACTTCTTCTTTAAACTGATTACGGGTTTTTCAATAATAATCCAAGATATTGAAGATATCAATGTTAATATTGTTGCCTGAATAATAAACTGCACATAAATATTAGTAAAATGCGGCAGGTTAAAATACTTATACAAAGGCGGTATAAACGCATGAAACAGATAAATACCATAACTGATCTTTCCTATGTATAAAAGTAATCTGTTTTCAAAAATCTTTTTTAAAGATCCTGTAAAGCCAATACCGGCTTCAGAGATCAGATATAAAGAAATCACGGATACGCTGAACCGGTAAATAAACATTTTATAAATATTCTCTTCAAAGAAACCGGAGATTATCAGAATAAGAATATTAAAAAGAAGGAAAATATAAGCATATATATTTTTGAAATTAAAATTTTTATCAGAATAAATTCTCATATATGCCAGTAAAGCACCAAGACCAAAGCAATCCAGGCAGGTCGGCATAAGAATGCTTATAAGATCCGTTGTCATTTCGCTTTTATCGCTGAAATAAAACATGACTGATCTTGAAACCGGTCCTATAAGTATCATTATCATAATGACTTTTAAAAGATGTTTTCTCGGGGTGAACAGCATTAACACCGGCCATATAATATAGAACTGCTCTTCCACTGCCAGTGTCCATAAATGTGAAAGCACACCTGCCCAGTCATGGATCAGATAAAAATATATATTGGATGCATAAAATACGAACCAACCGAAAATTTCACGGATATTTTCAATATTGAAAATGAATAATATTATCAGAGTGACATAATAAACGGGAAATATACGGAGAGTTCTGCGGATATAGAATTGTTTTAATATATGCATTACACCCGTATTATTTAATTCAGCATTCATCTTACTTTGCAGAAGGATCTTTGAGATAAGAAATCCGCTCAGTACAAAGAATAAGGTAACTCCTATCATTCCGAAAGGGACAGACAGCAGCCAGGTTCTGTCTGTTAACCAATGCTGTATCAGTACAAACAAAACCGCAAACGCCC
>JAGQWH010000282.1 GCA_020437545.1 Ignavibacteriota bacterium | reverse complement strand
AGCGGTATCAACAGACAAATATTCAATACTCCGATCGATCTTTTCATAGAAGATTTTTTATATAAAAAATTTCCCGAGCTCAGACCATACCAGTTCATTTCGTTAAATAATCTGATCCGGGAAGGATCCAAAGCAGTAACTGATAAGAAAATAGTAGAACTCTCACCAAAAGAAATACTTTCCAAAAGCAAAATCTATAATTTGATCTCGGCCTTGCAATTCCGGGATCTTTGCGGAGTAGATCTGATACCGGAGTTTAAAGCTAATAATTCTGAACTGAAAACTGCACAGAAATTATACAATGAATTTGCGGAACTTAAGGACAAAAGGCAACCGGGTGAAGAATATGATCTTGTTCAGAAGTGGGCAGATGTACTTAAGCTCAGCGATAACTTTGAACTTGTTTCAGAAACCGAATACAGAAACAGAACTGATACGGGTATTATGCTTGATTCAATTTCAAAAGATCCTTTTGAACTGAAAAATGAGGATCCTGAGAAAATTAAGGAGACAGAGAAATTTCTGAAATCTCAGAAAAGCATGGGTACGAATATGGCTGTCATTATGTATATGACAGAAGCACTGAGATATTTTGAAAATATGGAAAAGATTAGTATCAGGGATATCGCATTTGAAATTGCACTGCTCGGCGCTCACGGACTGCATCCTGACAGAAAATATAAATTAAATTCTATCTCAGGCAAAGAATTCTCGGGTTATCAGATTCTTGCATACTATTATGTAAGCTGGAAACTTGCTATACCTGAAAAGCTTGCAGAGCTCAAACTACCTTATGATAATGAGTATGAACTAGCAGAAAAACTTTTTAAAAATGATGCCCGATGAATGAGATAAAAGAAATAACAGACAAGATCATCAATTTCCGGAATGAACGGGACTGGGAACAGTTTCATAATCCGAAGGATCTTGCTCTGGCAATAAATGTCGAAGCCGGAGAGCTGCTTGAATTATTTTTGTGGAAGAATGCAGATGAAGCAGATAATGAAAAGGTGAAAGAAGAGATCGCGGATGTAATGATCTATTGTATGTTGCTATCAGAGAAGTATGGATTTGATGTGAGGGAAATAATATTAGAGAAATTAGATATTAATAAAGAAAAATATCCTGTGGATGCTGCAAAGGGATCTGCTAAAAAATATAATGAACTTTAGAATATGATTGTTTATAAAAATTCAAGTAAAGGATTCATTGAAGATGTAGATTCAAATACTATTGCCGATAAAATTAAAAAATCTGTTTTAGATCAGTATAAATGGAACAAAGTAAAAGATAATGAGGAAACATCATGGATAAACTCAATGCAGTTTATTGGAAATGTGGTCAGAAGAGCTCAAATTGCAGATGATTGCGGAATACTTATAGAATATAATTTACCTTCAACTTCAAAAAGAGTTGACTTTATAATTACCGGCAGAGATGAAGGAGGCATAGCTAGTTTTATAATTGTTGAATTAAAACAATGGAAGGAAGCTAAAAGCACAAATACAGAAGGAATAGTTTACACAAATTATTTTGGTAATACCTTGCACCCATCTTACCAGGCGTATTCTTATAAATTATATTTAAAAGATTATAATGAGAATGTCTATGAAAATTCTTTGCAGGTTTATTCTTGTGCATACCTTCACAACTATATAGAAAAAAATCCGGAACCATTAAGAGATAAGATATACGAAACTATTGTAAATGATTCCCCTCTGTATTTTAAGGATGATCAGTTACAATTAGAAGAATTTATTAAATTATTTGTAGGTAGGGGTAATGGAGAGGAGATTGTATATCAAATTGAAAATGGAAATATAAGACCAAGTAAAAAATTAATAGATCATGTCTGTGGTTTGTTTGAAGGTAATTCAGAATTCGTTTTACTTGATGAACAAAAAATAGCTTTTGAGATGACTAAAGAAATTACATTAAATGCAAAGGAAAAAACTGTAATAATTATTAATGGTGGACCGGGGACGGGAAAATCAGTGGTTTCCATGAATTTGCTTGGATTACTTAAAAGTGAACGAACTGTCATATTTGTTGCTCCAAATGCTTCCTTTAGAGAAGTTATGCTGGATAAATTAATACACAACTTAGGCGCAGATAGAGTCAGGCATTTATTTAAAGGTTCATCTTCATTTTATGGAGTAAATGCTAACGCAATTGATGTACTGATAGTAGATGAAGCGCATAGGTTAAAAAATGGAAATGCTTTTATGTATAAAGGCGACAATCAGGTTGAAGATATTATTAATTCTGCTAAAGTTTCAATATTTTTTATTGATGAAAAACAAATTATAAGACCTGATGACATTGGTACAATATATGAAATAAAAAGAGTAGGAGAATCTCATAATGCAAAAATTTATTCAGTTGATCTTAAAGCTCAGTTCAGATGTTCAGGTGCAGAAGGCTATATAAACTGGATTGATGATGTACTGCAGTTAGATGATACCGGTAATTTTGATGGCTGGGATACTCAGGATTATGAGTTTGAAATTTTCAGCAATCCTAATGAACTTAAATCTGCTGTTGAGGAAAAAGCTGATTCAGGATTGAAGGCACGACTTTTAGCCGGATATGCATGGCAATGGACTGCCGCAAAAGCAGGTAATGCAAATGCACAAATTGAGGATGTTGTAATATCTGAATATAATTTTGCCATGCCATGGAATTCACGTAACATTGGGACTACCTGGGCTATAGAAGAAGACGGAATAAATCAAATAGGATGTGTTCATACATCACAGGGACTTGAATTTGATTATGTCGGAATAATAGTCGGAAATGATCTTCGCTATAGTCCACAGCTAAATACTTTTTATACAAACTGGAATGATTATAAGGACTCGAAAGGGAAACAGGGGTTAAGCGATAAACCAAAAGAATTGAATAAACTAGTAAGAAATATTTATAGAATACTTTTTACTCGGGGAATGAAAGGATGTTATGTTTATTTTATGGATAAGGAAACAGAAAAGTATTTCAGATCGAGAATGGTATTATGAAATGAATATTAATAATTTGAATTTAAAATAAACGAATATAAATTAAAAATAA
>JAGQWH010000281.1 GCA_020437545.1 Ignavibacteriota bacterium | reverse complement strand
CTAAAAGTTGAAAAGATAAAAACATTGATTAGCATTTATAATTAAAACTTTTCTACTTTTTTGAAAATATTTTGGACAGTATTGTATAATTCCGGGAAATTCTAAACAAAGTATCTTGTTTTTGTAAACCATCGTTCATATTTTGAAGTCAAATGAATTTTAAAAGCAATTTTATCCATAATAAAGTATTATATCAAAAGGAAATTTTTCAGAAAAGAAAAAAACCTCTTGTAAAATATAACGAAAGAGTAACAAATCAAAAGTGTATCTAAAATAAAGATACACTTTTTTTATTTATGCACGAGATAAGAAAGAGATTATTAAATGTTTTCAGTGAAAATGAGATCTTAACAGAAGAAAAGTTCTGCAGATTTTTTGAAAAGAAAAAGGTCGTAATCTTTGTACCGGAAGAATTTGCGGATAAACTTCTGGTGGAAATGTCAAAAACCGGAGCGGGAATTATCGGCGATTATGAAATGTGTTCTTTCAGAATCCTTGGAACGGGTACTTATAAACCGGGGAAAGATTCAAATCCATTCAAAGGTAAAATAAACAGGTTATCTTACGAAGAAGAATTAAGATTTGAAATTGAATGCGATGCCGGAAAACTTAACAGTGTTCTTGATGCTATGCTTGAACATCATCCTTATGAAGAAACGGCTTATGAGATATATAATTTTTTCAGGAGAGAAAAAGAGTCTACCGGTATTATAGTTACTCTCAGAAAGAAGATCTTACATAAGGATCTGTTGAAAAGACTTAATAAGAAAATTGATACATCCGGAAAGGAAGATGAAATTTCATACAAAAAAATTGCATTTACGGAAAACGATGCGGACGAGAATCTTATAATGTCTGCTCAGATACTTGAATGCGATTGTATTATAACGGGATCAAAAAACAGTTTTAAACTTTTTAAAATATTATAAAATAAATAATCAAATATATATGAGCGAAAACAATAATGATCATACTCCTGAAGATTTAAAAAAGGAGACAGAAATCGAAGATATATCAGAAAATACATCCGCAATGGAAGAAATGAAAGAAAGCGATGTGGAAAATACCGGAGATCGAGATTCGGAAGATCCTGATCCTGAAGATGTTTCAGGTGAAGAATCCGGTTCCAGATTTCAGGAATATTTTATTGAAAAAGACGAAGGCGTTGTTCCTAAAATGACTGAAATCCTTCTTACATTTTATGATCTGAAAAATATAGACGAAGAGCTGACTGAAATAGAAGATGAAAAGGGAGATCTGCCCGAAAAAATTGATTCCTTGAGTGAGAAGATAAAAATTACTGAAAAGGAATTAATGGAAAAAAATATTTCAACGGCAAAACTCGAAAAGGAAAAAGCAAAACTTGAGGAAGATGACAGATCCTATGAAGAACGAATTAATAAATATGATGAACAAAAATATGATGTCCGCTCCAATGATGAGTATGACGATGTAGTAAAAACCATTGAGTCGCTTTTCGAAGAGGTAAAGAAAAACGAAACAAGAATAAAAGAGATAAACGGAATTCATGCTTCCCTGACAAAGGACATAGAATCACTTGAAATTAAGGTGAAAGAACTGACCGATGATCTGAATGAGAAGCAGACATTGTTAAATGAACTTGATGAACAGTATCAGCAGGATGAATCTGTACTCAGGGAAAAAAGGATTGCACTTCTTACAAAACTTGATGAAAAGAATAAGAATTTATATGAAAGGATCAACAATTCATATAAAGGTGAGGCAACTGCAATCGTAAGGAAAGGTAATTGTTCGGGATGTTATAATTCCATACCGCCGCAAAGAGTCATTGAGATAAAATCCGCTGAAAAAATATTTAATTGTCAGTCATGCGGAAGGATTTTAATTTCTGATGAAATGTTAGCAGCAAGGGATAATTAATTGGGCGGAAAGATCAGGATCTATACAGACGGCGCTTCGAGAGGCAATCCGGGTAAAGCTGCAACAGGTGTAGTGATAACGGATGAATCGGGAAATGAACTGTTAACACATAAGAATTTTCTTGGTGTAATGACAAATAATTCTGCCGAATATACAGCTCTGATAGAGAGCGTAAAAGCTCTTAAAAGATCGGATCTGGAATATGACGAAATTGAATTTTATTGTGACAGTGAGCTTGTTGTAAAGCAGATAAGAGGTCAGTACAAAATAAAGCATAAAGATCTGATAAAACTTTCTCTTGAATTCTGGAAAGAGATCAGGTCTCTTAATAAAAATTTTACTATTACTCACATTCCGAGAGAGCAAAACAAGATCGCTGACAGACTGGCCAATGAAGCTATTGATGAGTATGTGAGTTCTTAGAGTTTGCAAAGTTCATAATCCGCCGTAGCGGATAGTCAAGTGTTTCATCATACTTTGCAGATTTAAAAGTCAGTATTTTAATATTAAAGTTCTTTAATTTATCTATCCTGTTACAGACAATCGCGCTGTCCTGCTTAGGCGGGATGTGAGGAAAGTCCGGACTCCATTTTGAGCAGGGATGCCGGGAGAAATTCCCGGGTCAGGTGAATGCAAATTCACAGGACAGAAAAGTGTCACAGAAAATATACCGCTTCTTTCGGGAAGTAAGGGTGAAATGGCAGGGTAAGAGCCTACCGTCCGGAGAGTGATCTCCGGGACTGACAAACCTCATCCGGAGTAAGACCATGTACAGGGAATGAAGAACTGCTCACTTCTATATTCCCGGGGTAGGTTGCAAAAAGCTTAACAGTAATGTTAAGATAAGATAAATGATTGTCGTCCGCTTCGGCGGAAACAGAATCCGGCTTATTTAACAGGATAGAATATTTTTAACTATTCCGCCACGGCGGACTATGAATAAAGAAAAACTAAATTACTTTTCGAGTATCTGAATAATCTGAATACTCCCTGAAAATTTTCTGTACAAAGCAGACTTATTAACGTAACTCACTCTACACACTCCACACACTCCACACACTCCACACACTCCATACATTCCACACACTCCACACACTCCACACACTCCATACACACTCCATACACTCCACACACTCTACACACTCTACACACTCTACACACTCTACACACTCTACACACTCTACACACTCTACACACTCTACACA
>JAGQWH010000280.1 GCA_020437545.1 Ignavibacteriota bacterium | reverse complement strand
TAGTTAATAGTTAATAGTTAATAGTTAATAGTTAATAATTAAAAATATTAAAATTTAAATTTTATACACAATACTCAATACACAATACTCAATACTTAATACCTAATACTTACAAAATGAGCGAACAGTTAGACAACATAAAGACATCAGCGGAATTCATCAAAAGTAAGTTCCCGAAAAACTTTAAACCTTTGACCGGGATAATATCTGAAAATAATTTTAATATCTTCGGAGAATTTAAAGTGTTTTCGGAAACTGACTTTTCGGACATTCCAGGATTTAATATTTCAAAGAAAGGTCAGGGGAAAGTTTTGTTTGCACGAAGCAAGAATGCTGACGTTCTGATTTATAAGGGCAGGCTGCATTATTATGATGATGCTTCAATGCGGGATATCGGGCATACAGTTTATACAATGAAATATCTTGGAGTTAAGAAATTAATATCGGTTGATGAGGTCGGGCATTTGAATCCGAGATACAATTGCGGGGAGATCGCGCTTATCTATGATCACATTAATCTTACGGGTGACAATCCTCTGATCGGAAGAAATGAAGACGAACTCGGATTGAGATTTCCGGATATGAGTAATGCTTATAATAAAGATCTGCATGACAAGGTTTATAAAGTTCTTCAGGAGAAACAGATAAAGATCAATGATGCTGTTTATCTCGGAATAACCGGTCCGCAAAGCGAGACAGAAGCTGAAGCGAGATTCTATCGTGATATAGGAGCAGATGTTGTTGGTTATTCAATGGTTTCGGAGAATATTGCATCGGTTCACTGCGGGATGAAATTCACAGGTATCGGACTTATCACAAGAGAGCTTGTTGCGGATGTGATGCTTGAGGATGATAGAGATGAAAAGGAAAAAGGAAAAGATCAGAAAGAAAGTTTAAAAAAGGCAGAAAAAACTTTAAATAAATTACTGGAAAACATTATTAAGAACATTTAATTGAAAAAAGTAAAAATTGCATTCATTTATCTGTGCCTGGTGTTATTATCAACGTCAGTATTTATAAACTGTTCAGACGATAATGTTTTAAATACCACGCCGTTATTGGATACAGCCGATTTCAAATATCCTTTTACAGACGGCAGCAGCTGGGATTACACAAGGAAATTCTATGCTACTGATATAAGACCTGATTCCATACTACATTATTTTAATAATTATCCTATTGTAATTACAGGTAGAGTTGCGATTTTATATGATACAGTAATAAATTCAGTTCTCACTAAATGCTTTCTGGATGAATTTGTTGAGAATAGTATAACCCGTTCAAACAGATATTACTATATTAATACGGATACCGCATTGTTCTTATTTGCCAGACGTCAAAACGGTCCTGCAACAGGACTGCTTCCATTGAAACCTTACAGGAAAAACACTGAAGCATTTGATAATACGATCAACAATTCCGGACTGAATTTGCTTATTGATTCTCTGAACATCACAATGAAATATCCGGTGGTTACAGGAAAAGAATGGACTAATTATTATTCTGGCGGATCAAATCCACTATCTGTTATTAAATATCTCTCATTCGAAATAGACTATGGTCCTCAGAATCCTGAAAGCGGAATGAAAACTCAGTTAAATTACAGTTATTATCCTGATTTCCCTGAATATATTTTTTATACTAAACACGGATTGTTGAAGAGGACCTGGTCCATTGATAATGTTGTCTTTTCAACATTCTCAAATCCGGACGGGATCGGGACGTTTGATTTGTATGATCAGACACTTGTAAATTCTTATAACATTATAACCGAATAATAATAAAGTTATTTAAAATTACTTTTAAAATAATTAGTTTGAATTAAAATTAATTACGATTACAAATAATGAAAAGCGATATTAAGATTACAGCAGTATTTGAAAAAGCTGAAGAAGGCGGATATGTAGCTTATATTGAAGAGATTCCGGGTGTTAATACCCAGGGTGAAACTATTGAAGAAGCTAAGGAAAACTTATACGAAGCACTTGAATTGGTACTGGAAGTAAATAGAGAATTAAATCACAAAGAAACTTCGAACAAAGAAACCGTACAAGAAATATTCAGTCTTGTTTCTTGAAAAGTATAGTTTTGATAAAATAAAGACCCGGAAATTCCATCTCCAATAAAATAATTTTAAAATTAAATTGAAAATGTCCACACGACTCGAAATCCCGAAGATGTACAAACTCTTTATAGGAGGAAAGTTCACCAGAACTGAATCCGAAAGATATCTGTCTGCAGTAAATCCTAAGACGAAAGAAAAGATCTGCAACATTTCAAGAGCATCAAGAAAAGATCTTCGGAATGCAGTTGTTGCGGCTAAAGCGGGATACAATGCCTGGAGCGGAAAGACAGCATACGAGCGCGGTCAGATAATGTACAGACTAGCTGAGATGCTCGAAGGTAGAAAAGAACAGTTCGTAGAGGAGATCTATATTTCAACAAAGCAATCAAAGACAGAATGTGTTAAGGAAGTTCATAAAGCTATCGACAGGATAATTTATTACGCAGGATTTTGTGATAAATGGATGCAGCTTAGCGGTTCGGTGAATCCTGTTCAGGCGGGATATTTTAATTTCTCCGTACCCGAGCCAACAGGAATAGTCGGCATTATACTTCCTGACAATTTAAGTTTCTTACCTTTGATCTCCAGAGTTGCGGCAGTACTAACTTCAGGAAACTCGTGTATATTACTTGCAAATGATAATGCTCCTTTACCGGCGCTTTCATTTTCGGAAGTCATTGCAACAAGCGACTTCCCTGCCGGAGTTATTAATATTCTTACAGGTCAGAAGAAAGAGATCATTCCGCACATGGCGGGTCATTATGAAATTAATGCAATAGACTATTGTGATGACAATACCGGACAGAAAAAAGAAGTGATGGAGCTATGCGCAAACAATGTAAAGAGATTTCATGCACTTCCAAAAGATCACAACTGGTTTTCAGATGATATGAATGAGAATTTAAATGAGATAGAAAAGTTTACTGAGATAAAGACGGTGTGGCATACGATGGGATCTTAAAACAGTTACAAGTTTCGAGTTTCAAGTTACGAATTTCAAATTATGAGTTTTGAGTTTTGAGCTATGAGCTATGAGTTATGAGTTATGAGTTATGAGTTATGAGTTATGAGTTATGAGTTATGAGTTATGAGTTATGAGTTATGAGT
>JAGQWH010000027.1 GCA_020437545.1 Ignavibacteriota bacterium | reverse complement strand
TATATTCTTTTAAAGAAACTAAAATATAAAAAATATTATATTTTAGTTTTTATTTTATTAATTAAAAAATACTAAATGGACAACACTGACAAAAAAACGCTTTATGAAAGACTAGGAAGTGTAGACGGGATCACTAATATCGTAGATGATGTAATAGAAGCACACATGACAAACCCGGATATAAAAGCCAGATTTCTTCCTGTAAAAGATGATTCAAAACATTTTGAAGAAGTAAGACAGCATACTATAAATTTCTTTTGCGCAGGAAGCGGAGGACCTGAACAATACGGCGGTAAAGATATGCCTGCCGCACACAGGGGAATGAATATCAGTGAAGGTGAATACATGTGTGTCATTGATGATATCATGACAGCACTTGATAAGAATAAAATTGATGAAGAATCTAAAAAAGATGTGCTTGCGATATTGTATTCCCTGAAAAGTTCAGTGATCCGGATTTAAAATTTGCTTCAATATAAGAGCCATTGGATCTGAATATTTTGAATAACAATATTTTTTCAGTTGAGCAAATTTGCTTTCCACAAATCCGCCACGGAGTAACAAAGGCACCAAGAAAAGATAAAAAAATCTTTGTGTCTTGGTGCCTTCGTGGTTTAAAAAACGTTAATCTATCTATTGCTTCACAGTCTTATGCGCTGATCCGTTGCCATTCTTTCCAACTTCAAAAACCGGTAATTTAAGATTAGGTCTGTTCTTGAAATCAGGAAGCTGTACAGGTTTCTTCTTCAGTTCATCAAGCGCAACTTCTATCGCTTTATCAAGCTGAGGATCTCTTCCTTTTGCATAATCTTCAGGTGTTACCTCCACTACTATATCGGGATCAGCTCCGTAATTTTCAACTTTCCAGCCGACATCTTTCATGTAAATTGCAAATTCAGGCTGAGTTGTCATGGAGCCGTCTGCCAGCGGATGCCTTGGATGAATACCTACAACACCGCCCCAGGTTCTTTTTCCTACGAGCTTACCGAGTTTCATCTGCTTGAACTGGTGACTGAAAATATCACCGTCTGATCCGGCCCATTCATCTGTCACGGCTACAATAGGACCTGCAACACTGTGACTCGGATACGTATCAATGCTTCCGTGACGAGATACGCCGTAGCCGTAATGCTTCCTTGAAAGCTTCTCCAGCAATAACTGTGAAACGTGTCCGCCGCCGTTATCCCTGATGTCAACTACCAGACCGTTCTTTGATGATTCGCTTATATAATATCTGTGAAATTCCGAAAATCCGTTTGGTCCCATGTCAGGAATGTGAACATAACCAAGTTTACCTTTGGATTTCTTATGTACATATTCTCTTCTGTTTTCCACCCATTCTCTGTAACGGGCATCTGTGTCCGAGACAATAGTCTTTACATTATAGGATTTTTCTTCACCTGTTTCAGAGCACCTTACAGTTACACTTACAACATTATTTGCCTGGTTTACAAGAAGTGAATTCGGCGTAACTTCTCTTGTCAGCTGCTCACCGTTGATGGCAGTCAGATAATCACCTTCTATAATTGACTCCAGACCAAGATTTCGCAGAGGTGAATTATTTTTCCATGAGTCGCCATTAATTATATGAGTGATCCTGTATGCCTTTGCATCTTCATCATAAACAAAATCCGCACCGAGCGAACCGAGTGTATAATTTGGCGCAGGTTTATAATCACCACCCATTTCATATGCGTGTGATGTACCAAGCTCTCCCTGCATTTCCCATATCACATCTGAGAATTCCGAACGGGTAGCAACTTTATCTAAAAGCGGAAGATACCTGTTATATACAATATTCCAGTCTATTCCGGACATATCTTCAGTCCAGTAATTTTCTTTCTGAAGTCTCCAAGCTTCGGAATACATCTGCTTCCATTCGCTCATCGGATCGAGATTAACTTTTACTCTGCCAAGATCCAGCCAGTCACTTTTTCGGCCCGGATGCATTCCCATTTCTTTCATTTGCTGATGACCTGAATGTTCTTCAAAAAGATCTGAAGACAGATACAGTTTTTTACCTGTCCTGTAGATCAGCGTCCTGCCGTTCATCCCTACTTTAAAATTCGATACCTTCTTCGTAATTCCTTCCGACTTTTGTGTATTAAAATCAAATCTTTCGAGTGATTCATCAGAAGGATGCGCATCCCAGTACCAGTGATGAAGTGAACCTTTGCCGGCTTCCCTGCTGTAAATCAGTCCGTCTTTTACTGCGGCGATCTGAAAATAATTCTTTTCAGGGACAGGAAATGCTATTATTCTTTCCTGTATTCCGTCTGTATCTACTTCAACTTTTACTGATTTTTCTTTATCCTTTTTCTTTTTTTCCTTACCCTTTTCATCAATGTTATCATTTCCGTCTTCTTTATTTTCATTTTTATTTTTGAAAATTCTGCTGTATTCCGGAGTAAAGGGAGATGGTGTGCCTCTTTTCAGTGAAACAAGATAAGGTCTCACACCAAGCGGAAAACTCAGCTGAAAATAACTTGTATCATACACAGGATTAAAATCACGGGCTGAAAGAAAATAAATATATCTTCCGTCAGGATCAAATACAGGCTGAGTATCACGGAATCCGGAAGGTGTGATCCTGTTGGTTTCCTTTGTGTCAATGTTATACAGAAAAATGGAAGAAAGGAATTCCTCATCAGACATACTGTATGTAATCCATTTACCGTCAGGAGAGAATGAAATATCTTCTATCCTTTCAAATTTACTGTGAGCAATTTTTTCGCAACTGTCATTTTTCAGATCGATAAGATAAAGATCATGCCTGTTATTGGATACGGCAATTTTATTTTCCTTTGGCGAAACCTTTAATCTTGATACAATGCCGATATCAAGATCTTTCAGTCTGCGAACAGTCGTTTTACCGTTTTTGGCAGTATGAACTTCAATAGCTTCACTTCCTCCGTCATCAGAAACTGTGACAATGGTTTCTTTATCATAAAGCCATTGAGTCTGTCTGTATCTTACCCCATGTGTTTTACCGATCTGAAGCACCGGACCTTCCCAGTTTGAGAATTTATATGACTTGCCTCTTGAAGTTATAATAACTGAATTTCCGTCCGGATTAATATTGTAATCTTCCAGATACTTATCTGTCTCTACAAATTTTCTCTGTCTCTGGATCTGCGGACTGTGATATTCTATGTTAATTTTCTTTTCCTCATTGGTCTCAGGATCAAATATGAATATTTCAGCGCCGGCGTGATAAACAATTCTCTTACCGTCAGTAGAGGCATTCCTAACATAATATTCTTTATTTTGTGAATGGCTCTTAATATTTTTTCCGTCAATTGTGCAAGAGTATAATTTTCCTAGTCCTTCGTGATCGGATATGAAATAGATCTTTTCTCCTATCCACATAGGACTGGCAAAATTACCTTTGACCTTTTCGAGAAATTTTTCAAACTTGCCATTGGCTTTCTTTTTGATCCAGAATACCCCTGCAGTTCCGCCTTTATATCTTTTCCATCTTGCCGGATCCATTGTATTTCTTCCTAAAAGAAGTTGTCCGTTTGGTCCGAATGAAATATTATTTGCAATACCCAGATTCAGCTTTTCCGGTAAACCACCGTTTACAGAGATCTTATAAAGTTCGCTTCTGCCTACAAACGGCTGCGATGCATCTGATGTGAAAATTACATTTTCACTGTCGGGTGTCCATCCCACTACTTTTGTGTTCTTTCCAATGAAAGTAAGTCTCTTGTTAGCTCCGCCTTCAGACGGTATTATGTAGACATCCTTCTCGCCTTCTTCCTTACCGGAAAAAGCTATATACTTTCCGTCCGGTGAATAATAAGGACTGGAAACTTCGCCCATGTTTGATGTAAGTCTTCTTGCAACTCCGCCTTCCGACGGCACTTCCCAGATGTCATCTTCACTGATAAATGCAACTTTGTTTTCATGAATGGTCGGGAATCTTTTGTAACCTGAATTGTGCATAATAAATAGTTTAAAATTCTAAAAATAACTTATTAAGGAAACTTTCTTTAGGTTGGGGACTAAGGTATATAAATTAACAGAAATAGATTTTATATTCCACGTTTTTTTTTATGAAATTTTAATCTATTTTAGGCAAATTTAACATCTGTTAAATCAACCAATTTTTATATACTTAATACCTATTACTTAATACTTAATACCTAATACCTAATACCTAATACTATATGTCTTTCCCGGACGATCAGATCAAAATCAGCGCAGAGTGCATTGAAATGGATGCCGTTAAAAATTTCTGTAAACCTTATAAAGGCGATCTGCCTTCTGACGGTAATATCTATTATTATGAATTTTCACCTGAATGTCTGATAGTTTTATCGGCTTCAAACATTCTGCTCGGCAACAGGATCCTGGGTGCCGGTCTGGACTCTCCAATCACCGGTGATTTGCTAAAAGAATTCATCTCAATTTACAAAAAAGCCGGCCGCCCTAAATTTATGATACAAACCAGCCCCCTGGTATTAAATGAAAAATCAAAAGCTGTTTTAGAAGAAAATAAATTTATACACAAAGGCAACTGGGCTAAGTTTGTTAAGTCTGCTGAAGATGTAAATACTGAGTCAGTTATTGAAACAAATGAAGTGAAAATCAGAAAATCAGATGAAAAAGACTTTAAAGTATTATCGGAAATACTTACCGGATCGTTTGGCTTTCCGCCGGAAATGTCTGTAATGTGCCTTGCATTACTGAATTCGGAAGGCTGGACAACATTTACGGGTTTTTTAAATGATAAAATTTCAGGCAGCGCTTCGGTTTACATTAAGGGAGAACTTGCCGAACTCGGAGCAGCTGCAACTGCTGAATCTGCCAGAGGTCATGGTATACAGTCAGCCCTTATTAAATCGCGGGAACTCTTTGCCGTTAAGAATAACTGCAAATACCTTTTCGTTGAAACTGCTGAACCTACTCCCGAATACAGAGCGCCTTCATACAGGAATATGATTAAATCAGGCTATACCGAATTATACAGAAGACCGAATTATGTATTTAATTTTTAACTTTCACTTCAAAGTTTTTTGGTATCAGGTATTAAGTATTAGGTATTAAGTATTAGGTATTAGGTATTAAGTAAAAACGAAAAAAAAACTTCTTAATCTCAACTTTGGCAGAATATCTATCGACTGAAATTTCAGTTAATGAATACACAATACTCAATACCCAATACACAATACTCAATACACAATACACAATACTCAATACACAATACTCAATACTCAATACTCAATACTCAATACTCAATACCCATAACTCAATCACTCCACACATGAAACCTCATCCCGTAAGGATCGGCAAACATTATGCTTTTCTCGCTGTAGACCTGTGTTACTTTACAGCCGGCTTTTTCAAGTTCTTCTTTAGCGGCATCTACATCTTCGGTTTTAAATTCAAAAAAAGTTAATCCCGAATCAGCAGATTCCATATAAAAATTCAAGCCGCCTTTTTTGAAATGTGTTTCAGTATCCGAAGACGAGATCACTTCCATCCCGAGAGTCTTCTCATAAAACTCCTTCGCGTTTTTATAGTCCTTTACCTGAAAGGCAATGTGAGGACTGAATTCGAATTTCATTTTATTGTGATTTATTAATGAAAATATATTGTCATAGAATGAATTGAATTTAAATTTGAAATGAATCTAAATACTATTATTAAGGATTCATTTTTTCAAAAGTTGAACGTATTACTTCAGGATCAGCTTTATGCATTATTTCACTGAAACCAAAAGTCAATTCTGATTTACCTTCTTTCATCTGACTGAATACTGCTTCTACAAAATCACTTACGGGCGGTTGTCCGTCATGAATACCTTTTCCGCCAAGATCTGTATCCAAAGCAGGAGGTATCATTTCTATTACTTCTATGTTCCTTGATTTCAATATGTGTCTCAACGAAAGTGTAAATGATCTTAAAAAAGCTTTGGTGGCACAGTATACCGGAACTTTTGAAAGCTGAACAAACGCCAGACCTGAAGTCACGTTGATAATTGTATCCGGCGATTTTAAATTCAGAAATAAAGTTGTCAGATGAATCGGAGCCAGGATATTTGTATTTATTTCATTAACAGATTTAGTATAAAAATCACTTTCGGAGATATTCATCCAATTCTGAATACCCGCATTATTAACCAGCACATTCAGATCCGGATGATTATCCGAAATCCAGTTAAATAGATCGATCCTGTCTTGCTCATTTGTTAAGTCGCATACTCTGGAAATTACTGAAGGAAATTTTTCCGTAGCCTCTTTTAATACTTCTTCCCGTCTGCCGCAGATTATAACTGTATTGTTCTCTTCAATAAATCTTTTGGTAAGTCCCAGCCCTATTCCGCTTGCTCCGCCTGTAATTAAAATTTTGTTGTCTGATAGTTTCATTTTTTAATTTGATTTTTTTTTATTGTTTTTTTGATGAGTGTTTCATTTTTAAATTTATCTCCCCATTCTCTCAGACTTTCAATAATGGGAATTATGGTTTTACCTTTCTTTGTGATCCTGTATTCAACTTTGGGAGGTACGACGGGATAAGCTTTCCTTTCTATAAGCCCTTCTTTTTCGAGTTCTTTTAATTGTTCAGTAAGCATCTTGTGTGTTATTATTCCAAGATCTTTCCTGAGTTCACCATACCGCCATACATTCCTGTTCAGTCTCCATAAAATAGGCATTTTCCATTTACCACCTATCACATCAAGAGCCAGCTCTACAGGATTATTGTATTTTTTCCCGTTATATTCGAATCCCGGCATAAAAAATAAAAATTATTTTTAAAAAAATTAATACTGTAAAATCAATATATCACAAATCTTACCGTGAAGTAAGTATGTTACCTTCAGGTGCATACTTGTTCAAATTTAACATATAATATATTTTTGTAATAGTTAAAATTTAAAATAAAAAATCATGAGTTTAAAAAATATTAACCCTGTCAATCCGGAAAGTAAAAAACGAATAGCCATTGTCATTTCAAATCCTGCTGTTTCGGATACTACGGGATGGCCGGTCGGATTCTGGTGGAGTGAACTGACACACCCTTACTATGAATTTTCTGAAGCCGGTTATGAAATTGAAATTTTCAGTCCGGACGGGGGAAATTGTGTTGCTGATAACATGAGTGATCCTGACGATGCAAGCGGATATTCTTCATCCGATCTTATAAGCAGAGGATTTATCAACACTCCGGTGTTAATGGAACTGATAAATAATACTAAAAAAGTAACAGAAATTGATCCGGGAAAATTTGACGCTGTCATAGTTGCAGGCGGACAGGCGCCAATGTTTACATTTGAAAAAGCGACGGACCTTCATAAGAAATTTGCCGAGTTTTACGAAGCAGGAAAGATCACATGCGCTTTGTGTCATGGTGTAGCAGTGCTTAAATATGCAAAACTTAAGAACGGCGAATTTATAGCCAAAGGAAAAACCTTAACCGGCTTTGCAAACTGCGAAGAGGATTTTGCAGATAATGCTGTTTGGGAAATGGGTATTTTACCAAAAGACAAACACATTATGCCATGGAGAATTGAAGATGAGATGAAAGCCATTGGAGCAAATTACATTCAGGCAGGAATGTGGAAAGGTTTTGCCGTAAGGGACGGGAATCTTATCACGGGTCAGCAGAACTTCAGCGGAACTGAAACAGCAAGACTTGTAATCGAAGCACTTGGAAAGTAATTCAATACTATAAATAGTTTTTTTGTAAAAATAAAAAATCAATCAAATATGAAAATAGCAATATTAGGCGCCGGAAATGTCGGTATGGCTTTAGCCAATGGATGGGCAAAAGCCGGTCATTCAATAATTCTCGGTTTAAAGGATCCTCAAAATGAAAAGACCAGTTCACTTTTAAAAGAAAACATTACCGCAAAGACTACTGCTGAAGCTTCTGCTGAAGCTGATGTAATACTTATATCTTTGCCGGTCAGTGCAACAGTAAGTGTACTGAAAGAAATCGGTAATGTAAAGGAAAAGATCATCATTGATGCAACCAATTCCGTATTCGGAAAACCCGATCCTTATAATAATTGCTTTGAAGCTGTAAAGGATATTACAAAATGTGAAAAAGTAGTTAAGTGCTTCAACTCTACCGGTTTCGAAAATATGTCAGATCCTGTTTACGGAAATTTAAGATTAGATATGTTTGCAGCAGGTTCCAGTGAGGAAGCAAAAAAGATTGCAGTAAAACTTTCTGAAGATCTTGGTTTTGAAAACTGTTATGATTTTGGCGGAGATGATAAAGTTGATCTCCTTGAGCAGTTTGCAATGAGCTGGATAAATCTTGCCATAGTTCAGAAACACGGAAGGGATATTGCTTTCAAAGTTTTGAAAAGATAATTTAAAAATCCTTAAATCTCCGAAGTGAGCAGACCCGGACGCAGGAAAGTATAAAACATAGGTATTGAAATGTAAATAGAGATACAGTTATGCAATGATTATTTTTGTATGAATTTATTATTAAACTAAATACATACAAAAATGGAATACACATTCAACAAAACACTCAAAGGAATTTCATATGAAGACGCACTGGTAAAAGTAACCGACGAACTTAAAAAAGAAGGCTTCGGAATTATCACAGAGATAGACGTTAAAGAAACATTCAAAAAGAAACTGGATCTGGAATTCAGAAAATATAAGATCCTCGGAGCTTGCAATCCCGGTTTCGCACATAAGGCAATTGAAACAGAAAGCAGGATCGGTGCGTTTCTGCCGTGTAATGTGGTCGTACAGGAAACTGCAAACGGAGATATAGAGGTCTCAGCAGTTGATCCGGAAGCTTCGATGTCATCGGTAGATAACCCAAACCTTGGAACCATCGCCGGTGAGGTGAGAGACAAAATGAAAAAAGTGATCGACTCACTTTAATTTGTATTGTTGACTGACTACATTTACCACTAAGGCACTAAGACACTAAGAAATTTTTATGATAAGCTAAACATGATTTGGGATAGAGAGAAAACTACAAGATAATTTGACTTACTCGACAGACTCAACTTACTCTGCTCACTTTTTCTGCTTTTCTTTGTGTCTTAGTGCCTTAGTGGTTAAAAATCTTTGAGGCTTAGAGGCGACGGAACATGCACTCCTCAAATTCCGCATACACCTTAAACCCAATCTTTTCATAACACCTGATCGCAGCTGCATTACTTTCACTTACATTTAATCCAATGACATCAACAGTTTCAAAAAGATCGGTGCAAAGAACGGAAGTGACCTTTGTGCAGATAGACCTTCCCCTGTATTGAGAGTCAGTTGTGATATTTCCCAGAGCTGCAACTTTATATTCTTTTGAATAAACATGTATCCCGGAAATTCCCACTAAAATTTCTTCATCAAAATATCCGAAATACTTTCCCGTCTCAAGCATCCGTTTGTCAAACCAGTTGTCCGGATAACTCTTTTTATAAAACTCCTGTATGTCATCAAGTTCAGAAACTTTCAGTCTTCTGATATTGCTGTCACCGTCAATCTTTAACAACTTATCTTTATTTTTCTCCGGTAAATACATCTTCAGATATCTCCCGCCGGGTTCATATTCGTGATCTGCCTTTAACACATCTTTCAGCCCGGGCGATAAGTGTGCATAAAATTCATCCGGCAGATCAGCTTTGATATTCTCAATTAAATATTTCATCTGTTCGGATTCAATTTCATTTCCGCAAAATGCCAGCAGCACAGGAAGTTCAGAGCCCTTATATAACAGAGCAACCTGTATAAGTTCGCCGCCTTCGGATTCAAATAACCCGAACCATTCCGTATATTCAAAAAAGAAATCATCAAGATCTCCGAGCAGATAAATATTCAGCGGAGTGTTCTTTCTGAAATGTGTCTCGAGGATGTTTTTGTCTGTGATCTTTTTTATTTTCAAAATGTACCTGTGTGAATTTGATTTTTACCACGAAGACACAAAGACACTAAGGTTTTTTATAGTTTTATCTTAACTTTAACTCTAATTGATTTCACTGAAAAATTATTATTAATTAATGTATAAACTTCGTTGTTTGATGCAAAGTTATTCATGATTTTTTTCTTTGTGTCTTTGTGCCTTCGTGGTGAAAGTTGTTTATTCCTGCCTAAAAATTCTTATCTAAAATAACTAACTTTGAATCTATTTTAAATTTTAAATTTTAAATTTTAAAAAAACCAATATTATTATGAACGAAGAGTACATTAAAAAATACTGCGAACTGATCATTAAGGTAGGAGTTAATCTTTACAAAGGTCAGAGTTTAATGATCGGCAGCAGCGTACAGAATTCTGACTTCGCACTGGAGTTGGCTGACACTGCATACAAAGCCGGAGCAAAACATGTTGAGTTACTTTATATAAGCAACAAACTTAAAAAAAGTAAAATTGATCATACTGTCAATTCAGGTGATCTTGAATTTATACCCGCATTTTATATAAACCGTATGCATGAGGCAATAGCTTCTGACTGGGCATTCATAAGAATTGATAATCTTGAGGAGATTGATGAACTGAAAAGCGCTGACACTGAAAAACTCGGTATTATCATGAAAAAGGAACAGGAGCTGAATGCTCCGATGTCAAATGCTGTTTCTACCGGAAAGATCTGCTGGTGCATTGTCGCAGCTCCCGGACCTAAATGGGCAGCAAAAGTTTTTAATGATGAGCCTTCCGAAGAGCTTACAAACAAACTATCAGAAAGTCTTGTAAAAGTTTTAAGACTCGACAAAGATGATCCGGTCGAAGAGTGGAGACTGCTTGGAAAAAAATTAAAAGACAGAAGCGACAAACTCGATGCAATGAAAATTGACAAGCTTGTTTATAAAGGACCGGGCACTGATCTTGAGATCGGATTAAATAAAACCAGTATATGGAAAGCAGGATTCACAAAAGCTCAGAACGGAAGGGCTTTCATTGCTAACATTCCAACTGAAGAAGTTTTCACAACTCCCGATTATAAACGAACCAACGGAAAAGTAAGAGTAACAAAACCGGTAAAAGTTCTTGAAAATTTACTTACCGGGATCTGGTTTGAATTTAAAGATGGTAAGATAGTTGATTTCGGAGCTGATTCAAAAAGGGATCTCCTCGAAAAATTCTTTGCAACCGATGAAGGCGCAAAATATCTCGGCGAAGCAGCGCTTGTCGATAAGCATTCCGAAGTTCATAAAAGCGGTCTGATATTCAACAGCATTCTCTATGATGAAAACGCTGCCTGCCATATTGCGCTTGGCAGAGGAATTCCAACCTGCCTGACAAATAAAGATGGGCTGATCTCTCCTGAAGAAATGATGAAGAACGGTTGTAATTATTCCCTTGTGCATACTGACTTCATGATCGGATCGGATGAGATAAATGTAACGGCTGTTACACAGGACGGTAAAGAGATTGAGATCATTAAAATGGGTGAGTTTGTAATTTAATTTTAAAAGACTGGCTTTTGAATTCCTTATAAATACAGCCAGCGGCTTATTACAGAATTACAGTTGTCACAGTTTTTACCAATAAGATTGCCTTGTGGCAATTGCTTTCCGCAATTGTTGCAGGCAATTTTTTTTGAATTAACTATTCCAAGAATAAGACCGGTGAGGATAAATACCATTATATAAATTACAGGGACCGCAATCAGTAAATAAATTAAAAGTTCATTCAGCAACTCTATTTCTGAAGAATAAATTTTGAAATAAAAAACAGCAACAGGAAGGATCATGACCGACAGAAGCAATGAAGAAATTATATTGAATATGAAATTTCTTTTCCCGGGTTTTTCAGACTTGTTGTATCTGCAGAATAAACTTTCGGAAAAATGTTCAACAAAATAAACCCAGAGAAAATTAACAGTAAATGCCGATATAATTGTCAAAATCATAAACGGCAATTTTTCTGTCAATATTTCTTTAACCCCGGAAGTGATAAAAATATTCAGAACTGAAAAGTAAGGAAGTATCAGACAACCCGCTGCCATACCAATTGTCAGAATTAATGATATAAGAAATAATTTTTTAAATCCCGGAATCTTCTTATCCCCGCTGCTTAATGAAAAAATTACACTTCGCTGAATCTGATTTCCAAGTGAGGAAGAGATCAGATAAGATGTTATAATAAAAGGAACAAAGCATAACAAGATAAACAACAGTATGCTTATCAGTATTGTAAGAAAATTGAATCCGGGATTCTGTGAGACCACCTGCCCGGCTCCTGAAATTATACCTGTCAGTGAAATAGCTACTTTACCCAGTGTAAGTATGGATAAGATACTGAAAGGTATGAGCAGACCGACAAAAAAGCACAGGTCATATCTCATAACAAACAAAACTGAAGGATCTTTCAGACAATCAATTCTCTCCTTTAAAGACGGATGCCATCTGAAGAATCCCTTTATCCCGGATGAAATTTTTTCCTTGTTTAAATTTTCACCGAAATACGAGATCAGACTTTCCTTAACGCCTTCATTTGCCGCTCTCCGGTCAGCATAAAATTCCCTTGTCCGTAAAATACTTTTCAGCAATAAATGAATTGTCAGAAATACTCCTGTAAGTGAAAGGATCAGAATAATAAAAGCGGGAATACTTTGAAAAAATATATCTTTAATGTCACCTGATTCAAGTCCGCCTGATAATTTTCTGATTACATTATTGAGCAATGTGAATACCGCAAGTATAAAGGTCGGTATTGCAAATACATATAAGACCGCTTTCCATACTGATTGCGAGATATAAGTCTTTGTAACATCACGGTTTGCAAAATGACCAAGTTCATGAAGAATAACTGACCGGAATTTTTCACGATTCTTAATTAACATCAGTCTCAGTCCGTTATCGATTCTTATGGATTTATGTTCACTGACACCGAATGCCTGCGAGCCGGTTGTGAACTGCGGCGCAATAAATATTTCGGGCGGATCTATTCCGCAACGGTCCGACAGATTTTTGATCTCTTCTTTAAGTCTGAGATATTTACCGGTTTCATCTTTGTCTGCGCTTATCAGATTTTGTTTTGATTTGATATTCCCGGGATGTCTTCTGTATATGATCACAATGCAAACAGTTGTGAGGAAAAGAATAAAAAACATTACTATAATTGAAGGAAAATATTCAAGCGAATTGTAGATCATATTCATCCCGGATTCTTTCAGATAATCAGGAGAATCTAAATTTTTTTCAGTAAAGTTCACATCGGGAGATAAAAGATCTTTTGTAAGATCATCAGGCAGAAAGTATACCGGTATATAATTTCCGAGTATCAGGGAAGTGACGATCACCGCCACTATCAAAAGTCTGAATCTGGCGTCTGTCTCGGAAGGAAGTGCAAAAGGGTTCAGAAGTTTTTTGTTACTGCTATTTTCCATAACCCGGATTATGTTTAAAAAACAATCAGTTTATAACTATGGATGCTATCAGTGCATTTGCGAGTTCTGTAGCCTTCTCCCTGCTCATATTTAAAGCTAATCCCTCATTAAAAGCTTTTTCATGAATATTCTTTAACTGTTCGGGTGTGAGGATCGGAGAACTTTTATTTTCAGTACTATCGCTTTTAGATTTATCTTTATTCTTATTAAAAAGTGATTTTATTTTTACTTTAAGTTCATCCGTGACAGCACCTTTTGCAACCCCGAATAACTCGGTGGCAATATATGTAATAACTGTTGTAACTATACCTATTGTCGCAGGGGACATCATTTCTATAACTCCCTCAATGCCAAAACCAACAGGATCCTCCCTGGATTTATCATTTTTTAACAATCCGGGATTGGTATAATAAGCATCTGAAATATCGTAAAAGAAATCCGACTCTTCAGGAGCTATTTCACTGATAATACCAAATGAAACATCGGTTATAATTAATCTGATATCTTTGTCTTTTTCTATCATGATTTAAAAATAAAATAAGTTTTATGATTTTTTAAAAATTTTTATAATAGAAGTTTTGTACTGCGGATAGAGAATAGTTACATATCTTAAATCATCTGATTTCCGATCATTCATTTTTTCTGATTTTCAATTACTACTTAATTCAGTACTGCCGGTAGTTTCTAAATCATTTTCGACTACTTCTGCTTCCCCTTCACGGCACATCCGTAATAAACCTGATCTCCGTTTACATTTGCATAGATCGCATAATCATACTGCTTACCCGATTTTGCATCAGTGCAGGTTTCTTTTCTTAATCTTATCTCGATGTTATATCTCTGAACAAGATTATGGCTCTTGTAAATTATCAAACCGTCTTCTTCGGTTGGATCATTATAGAAAAAATAATATGTCTTTTTTTCGCCGGGAACAATAAGTTCGATCAGATTTTCATATCTTGAAATAAGAAGAGTCCAGCTGTTGCCTGTTCCGATTCCCCAGAAGTCATATGGTACGCAGTTGTTGTTCTGGTTTTTCCGTTCCATGTTTATAACTTCCGATACCCTGAGTGTTCTGGGATAATTCTCACTGATACCTGTATTCTCGGTGTTTTCAATTTCACCTTTGACTTTAACATATACAGAGTTATATACGCTTTTCTCTTCAAAAAATTTTGAATACTGTCCTTCCAGTTTTTTGGTATCATCTGAAACCCAGTAAACTGAATCCGGATATCTGCAGTCTCTGAATGTTTTTGTATTCAGATTAGTGATGAAAATTCCTTCGAAAATTTCAGAATTGGATTTATCCGAAAGAGTTGAATCAGTTTTTGCAGAGTCTGAAGTTATATCTCCTGACCGGACATTTTCACTTTCTGATAAAGAATCTGTTTCCGAAACTGAATCTGTCATTTCAGGAACTTTCTCCTCCGGTTTATCTTTGCAGGCAGATAATAATATAAGAACGATAAAAATATATCTGAACATTTAGTGGATTAATTCTGAAATCTGTTATTAAGTATTCCGCTAAGGCGGAGTATTAAGTATATAAATTAAAATTATTATAGGTTAAAAGCGAATCATATTTGAGTATTACCGGAAATATTAAATTACTTTTTATTATTTCTCTTTGCCTTTTTACTCCAGGCCGGTTTTGTTTTTAATACTTTTTTATAAATACGGCAGCTATCTATATGAGCTCCCGGAAGATATCCTGTACTCATCAGAAATTCATTTACTATCTCACCACCGGTAAAAAGAAAAGTCTTCTTGAAAAGTTTTGTCCATTCCTCTTTGGAATTTAAAGTTAAATGATTTTCATCGAGCCAGTTTTTAAACGAACCGTATTCTTTCTGCAACCCGAGAATAATCTTGGCATTTTCTATTGCAGCATTTACTTTCAGCCTGTTGCGAATGATACCCGCATCAGAAAGAAGTCTCCGCCTTTCCTTTTCATCATAACCTGCTACTTTTTTTATTCTGAAATTATGATAAGCCTTCTTAAAATTTTTCTGCTTGTTTAGAATTGTCGTCCAGCTAAGCCCGGCCTGATTGATTTCGAGTACCAGTCTTTCAAATAATTCGTTGTCGTCATCTATTGGAAATCCGTAAGCGGTATCGTGATAGACCCTGTGAACGTTTGCGGAATCCATTAACTCAACTGCCTCACAGTATGAAGTTGCCATATAAGTAAGTGATTTATTTTAAAATTATTATTTTATTGATCACCATTCACCTGCATAGATCAGATCAATGCTGCCTGAGTGTTTCAGATAATTATATTTTGTATAAATTATCTGTCTGAAATGAAGATAATCATGCGCAAGCCAGTTTGACAAAAAAAATTCAGCTGACATTCCTCCGAATTTAGGATGAATATATTCATTCTTCCATGCAGGATCTTTAAGTGAATACAGCCATTCGACAGATTTCTTTCTTTCATCTATAAATTTTTCAAGTGTTTTGTAATAATCCCATTCGATATATTTTTTACTTTTTACCCAGCCCTCCGGATCTATCTTCGGCGGATCACCTTCGGTTTTCTCAAGCGTGTGTTTCACCCTTGCTCTGAAGTCTGACTGCTCTTCATCACAGAGATGACAGACTATTTCCAGCAGACACCATTTATTTTCAGCCGGTCTGAATAAATATTCATTCTCAGAAGTATCTGAAAGTAAACTCTTAAATGTATTTAAATTATCATTTAATTTTCTGATAACAATTGAATGTTCCATTATTAATAAATGCTGAATTTAATTATTCACAACAGGCTTTTCCCTTCTGCACGGGAGGGCATTTGACCGAGCCATAGCTGCAGAAAACGCAGCAGTCACCCGGTTTCGGTTTCAAAAGAGTTCTGCAGTTTTCACATTCGTAATACCACTGACATGAATTCAAAGACATGGTCTCTTCTTTTGAATGTCCGCATTCCGGACATGTTATAGTAGATAGAATTATAATTTCCATTTTTATATAATATTGCTAAAATAATTAATCTCACTTTAATCATCAACTTAAACATTTACAATTCTCCAAATCCACATCCTTCAGATCTTGTCTCAAAGTCATTATTTAAAAAGTTAAAAGTTAAAAGTTAAACAGGTATCCGAGTGTCCGGCTTTAGCCGGTGGTTTCTCAGGAAATCGTAATCTGAAGATTGCACCTTCAAACTGAATATAAATCCTAATAAAAAAACCATTAAGTAATTTCAAATATACCTAATGGTTTATTGTAAAGATTTATTACGGAATTTAAATGAAAATTTTATTTAATACCGCTCACAGTAATACTGAGAATTTTGGTTCCGCTTTTTTTATGATCTTTCAATTCATCTTCACTGATCAGATCAAGCATTGTATCATCCGAAATATCAATTATTTTCTCTTTCAGAATATTGACGTTTGTGAATCCGCAATCTCTGATAATATTGATGTATTCCTCTTTCTGTACAGCGCCTGAAACGCATGCTGCATACATCTCGGCTGCATGTCTTACCTTGTCCGGCAGTTCTCCGGTAATCACTATATCCGAGATAGTAAAATGTCCGCCCGGTCTGATCACTCTGTACATTTCACTGAATGCTCTTTTTTTATCCGGAACAAGATTCATTACACAGTTGCTTAGTACAACATCTATGCTGTTATCATCAACCGGCATGTCTTCAATGTCACCGGGTCTGAATTCTACATTTTCTATTCCCAGTTTTTCTTTATTCTGATTTGCTTTGTTTATCATTGCTTCGGTCATATCCAGCCCGATCACTTTACCTTTGTCACCCGTGATCTTCGAAGCTATAAACACATCGTTACCCGCACCAGATCCGAGATCAAGAACCGTATCACCTTCTTTTATATCCGCAAACTTTGTAGGTATACCGCAGCCAAGCGCATAATCAGCTTCTTTTACATATCCTTCCTGTGCTGAATAATCTTCTGCCATTGTGTCTCCCGAACTGCAGCAGTCCGTTCCGCAGCAACCCGAACCTCTTTCTTCCAGTACCTCTGTGTAAGCTTTCTTTACTGATTCTTTTATTAATGTACTTTCCATTTTATTGTTTTAATAGTTTTTAAAATTTTTGAATTCATATATAAGACGGGGATTTTTGAAAAAGACGCAGTTTAGTTAATTGTGTTAAATGGTTGATTGGTTGATTGGTTGATTTTATAAAATGTATAGTAGAAATAGTTACTAATTAACATAATTAACTAATTAACACAATTAACCAATTAACAATTTTTCCCTGAATTTCTCGAATGATATTCAATAATATTCCCGTATTTATCATACGAGATATTACAGCAATCTTCGAAGAGTTCCTTGAGTTTTACTTTTGCTCTTTGCACGCGGGACTTTGCGCCTGAATAAGAAATTCCCAGATGATCTGCGAGTTCGAGCTGGGTATAATTCTCAAACTCAGTCAGCGTTAATGCTTCTTTGTATATCGAAGGAAGTTTATTTATGAAAGGAATTACACATTCAGCAAGTTTTGTATTGTTTTCATTTAACTCCTCAGTTTCAGGCTGAGGCGTATTTTCACAATTCTTATCAAATTCGTTTAAATTATTGTTTACTCTGAAGTAATCAATTATTGAATTATAAGTGATCCTGTAGATCCAGTATTTCAGACTCTTATCATCTTTTAAAGTATGAATATTCTTCTGAATTTTTATAAAAGTCTCCTGAAGTATGTCCTTTGCCGTATCTCTGTCCTTAACTTTGCTTAATATAAAATTATACAGCTCGCGGTTAAAGTTTTTCCAGATCGATTCTAAGTTTTTGTTTTCTGTTGTCATAATAACCAAGACGGATAGTTTTGAAAAAGATGCAATTAGTACTCTTAATTAATTTTCACATTATTTATTTTTAACTAGTTCATTTAATGTTAATTCAAGATCAGAGTATTCAAATTCAAATCCTTCTTCTCTTAACCTTTTGGGAATACAGTTCCTTCCTGTTTATATACTCCATTACATTTTCAATCTTTGCTTTACCTCTTGTCAAAATTACTATCTTAAATCCTTTCTCTTTAAAAAAATTTGCAACTCTTTTTCCTAAAAAACCGCCTTCTACCGGAAAAACAATAGTTTTGCCATTCATAAAAAAGTGTTTGAAAATTTAAAGTTTTAACTTTTTAGGATCTTTAAAATTACTATAAATGCGGAGCAAATCTATATAATCTTTATTAGTTCTGTAGTAAAGGCTATTATGTTTTGTAATTACACATTTTCGGATTTTCTTTTTTTTATTTATTAAAGGATATTGTCTGGGATTATTTCTAATCTGGTTTAATGAATCTTCCATTCTGTCTATATATTTATTTACAACAGCTTTTCCCCATTCAATTTCTAAATATTCAAGTATATTTGAAAAATCCAACTCTGATAGCAAAGACCATCTTATTTGTTTAGGCATTAGAATATTTTTTCCTGAATTTTTTCAAAACTTTCTCGTGTAAAATAAATTTATCTGAATCAATTTCATTTATAGCATCTTCTATTCCCATTCTTTCTTCAATAGTTAATTTGTTCCATTCTTCAATATTTTCATTTGCCTTTAAGTAATTTAACATAAGGCCATATAATTCAGTCAGTTTATTTCTATCCAATGAATCAACATGACGAAAAATCTTAATTTTTAACTCTGATTCTTTCATAATAATATTATTTTATTTTCAAATTAAAATTAATCAATACTTTTTCTAAAACAAATTCCTTTTATCCATTTGAAAAAAGTTAGTCCCTCTCAACCCTCAAACCATTCCTTCAGTTTCTCAGCAACTTTCCTGCCGGCAGATCTCTCTACTATATTAATGTTATTCTTCAATACCTCTTTCAGATTTTCTACCGAGCCGAATTCGATCAATAGTTTCTGCGCTGTCTTGTCACCAATACCTTCTATCTCTGTAAGCTCTGTAGTCAGAGTTCTTTTATTCCGGATGCTTCTGTGATATGTTACCGCAAATCTGTGAGCTTCATCTCTGACTCTCTGCAAAAGTCTGAGTCCGCTTGATGTTTTTGGAATGTTATGAGGAATGGATTCATGCGGCAGATAAACTTCCTCCAGCCGTTTCGCAAGTCCGATAATGTTCTGATCCTTTATATTTAGATCATCCAGTACTTTCACCGCCGATGACAATTGCCCCTTACCGCCATCTACAATTATAAGATCCGGTTTTGCATTAAAGCTTTCATCTTCTTCTTTGGACAATTCTCCGGGAATTACACCTTCGGCAATCCTTTTATATCTCCTGTAAATAACTTCCCTCATCGACATAAAATCATCAGGCATTCCTGTTTCATCCATGACGTGTGTTATCTTGAATTTTCTGTAATCTGACTTCTTTGGCTTTCCGTCTACGAACACTACCATTGAAGCTACTGTGTCAGTTCCCTGTATATGCGAAATATCAAAACATTCGATCCTTCTCGGCAGCTTTGTTAACCGAAGATCTTTCTTAAGCGAATCCACCGAAGGCGGAATAAACTCACGTTTCATCTTTGTAAGTATGAGTTCGTCAAGCAAAAGTCTTGCATTCTTCTTTACCATAAATACAAGTTTATACTTGTCGCCTATCTTAGGGATTACAAAATCTATTTTGCCAAGCTTCTTTTCTTCCAGCCATTTTTTCAGAGTAAGTTCATTTTCAATTTCACTCATGAGAAAAAGTTCATCAGGTATAAAATCTGTCTTTGTATAATGATTGGTAATTAAATTCTCAAGTATCTCACTGTCGGTCTTCTCTTCTACATTACTAAGAAAATAATGTGTCTTGCCTGTAACTTTCCCGTCCCTGATCTTTAGTATCATACCGCAGCCGTCATTTTCCGATTTTTCAAATGCAAAAATGTCACGGTCTATGATCTCATCATCCACCATCTTCTGCTTTGAAGAATAAACTTCTATGGCATTCAGTCTGTCCCTCAGACCGGCTGCTTTCTCAAACTGCATTTCTTCGGAATATTTATTCATCTTTTCCGTGAGCTCTTTTATCAGTGTCTTTGTCTTTCCGTTCAGCAATTTTGCAACCTCATCTATCATATCATTGTATTCTTTTTTTAATACATAACCAACGCAGGGCGCTTCGCATTTATGGATATGATAATCAAGACAGACATTGAATTTATTCTGCACAATTGTTTCTTCGGTTAGATGAAGACTGCAAGAACGGATCATGAAAATATCCCTTATTGTCTTCAATGCATAACGCATGTTCTTTACATCAGTATAAGGTCCGAAATATCTTGAACCATCCGAACGCTTTTGTCTAGTCGGAAATACTCTCGGAAATTGTTCGTTTGTTATTACAATGTAAGGATAGGATTTGTCATCTTTCAGATTTATGTTATATCTCGGCTTGAGAGATTTTATCAGATTGTTCTCCAGTATAAGCGCTTCAATTTCGTTATCAGTAGTGATCACCTCAAGATCAGAGATCTTGCTTATCATTATTCCCAGCATTCCCGAAACAGGTTTATTCTGAAAATATTGCCTTACCCTGTTTTTCAGAACCTTTGCTTTGCCAACATAAAGCAGTTTTCCGTTAACATCCTTAAACTGATAAACTCCGGGACCGGAAGGAAGATTTTTTAATTTCTGCTCGAGACTGGCAGGTTCATTAACCGGATTATTTGAATCTGTATTTTCTATTGTTTCGGACATGCAGAAATTCTGTTTTTATGTTCAAATAATATTAATGACAATAAAAAATGATTTTATAGTATCAATTTAAAAATAAAAACCGGAACAATTAATTAATTACAAATTGCAAATAAAAATTCAATATCATCAATCTAAAATCATCAATCTATAATCATCAATCTAAAATCATCAATCTAAAATCATCAATCTATAGCTCTTCTATGTGCCCTATGTTCCTATGTGGTTAAAAGCTGTAAATCGAAAGTGACTATTTAGTCTGAGGCTCGGTCAGTTCCATCAAAACACTATTCGTTGACTTCGGATGCAGAAACGCAACAAGCATCTCATCAGCTCCGATCACGGCTTTTTCATTTATGAGTTTGATACCGCTATCACCAATTCTGTCAAGATTTCCCTGAATATCCTTAACCCCAAATGACACATGGTGTATGCCTTCTCCTTTTTTTTCTATGAATTTACTTATCGGTGATTCGGGATCGGTACCTTCAAGCAGTTCGATATCACAATTGTCCAGTCTGATCTTTCTTACATTTACCTTCTGCCCCTCCACAAACTCCTTTTCACCCGCTTTGACATTGAATATTTTTTCAAACACAGGAACTGATTCATCCAGTGACTTTACCGCTATTCCTATATGTGCAAGATTCATTGTAGTTATTTGTAGTTAATTGTTGTTATTTGATTAATTAAGTTCTAAACTGTTTCTATATACTCCACACTCCACACACTCCTCGCATTCCATACACTCCACAAACTCTACTCACTCCACTCACTCCACACACTCTACACACTCCACTCACTCTACACACTCCACACACTCTACACACTCCACACACTCCACACACTCCACACACTCCACTCACTCTACACACTCCACAAACTCCACAAACTCCACACACTCTACACACTCCACACACTCTACACACTTAAAGATACTGCTCCAGCCCTTTTCTCCTGAGATAATCAACGACTTCCTTGACTTTTTGAGACTCTCCTCTTTTGCATATCAGCAGTCCGTTATCAGTATCTATTATGATCAGATCTTTTACGCCGATTGTTGCGACTATTCTCTGATCATTAACTATCAGACAATTTTCTGTATCAATTGCAACGGATCTTCCCTGTACCACATTACCGTCACTGTTTTTTTCTTTGATATTATAAACTTCATCCCAGGCTCCGACATCATTCCAGCCGAAATGACTCCTTATAATATAAACATTTTGTGATTTCTCCATCACACCATAATCTATTGAGATACTTTTAAGTTTGGAGAATTCATCTTCAAGATGTTTGGGAAAATCTTTTGAAAAAATTGTGTGTGATAATCTTCCGAGTGAATCATGAAGTTCCGGAATATAATTTTGTATCTCTTCTATCATAGTATCAGTCCTGAAAATGAACATTCCGCTGTTCCATAAAAAATCACCGCTTTCAAGAAATACTTTTGCAACCTCAAGATTGGGTTTTTCAGCAAAGGTTTTTACTTTATATATTTTTTCAAAACGGCTTTCACCTTCTTTTTCTATTTCAACCTCGGTTACTGTGTCCGAATCATACTGTATATATCCGTATCCTGTCTCCGGCTGAGTAGGATGTATTCCGAGAGTTACAATTCCTCCTTTCTCAGATACAAATTTCAATCCGCTTTTAATGACCCTGTGGAACTCTTCATTGTCGTTGATCAGATGATCCGCGGCAAGTACCAGTACATTAGCTTTCTGATTGAACTGATTTATGAACAGACATGCAAGTCCTATGCATGGCGCGGTATTCCTTCCGATCGGCTCACAGATTATATTATCTTCCGGGATTCTCGGAAGCTGTTTCCTGACCTCGTTCTTATAATTTATGTTTGTTACAACGAAGATCTTTGAATCTATGAACAAACCGTCCAGCCTTTTATATGCCTGCTGGATCAGAGTATCGCTGTCATCGGCGATCTTTAAAAATTGTTTCGGGAGTTTTGTCGAACCTTTTGGCCAGAACCTCGTTCCGACTCCGCCGGCCATAATTACTGCATAATTATTCATGTATTATTTTTAATGTGATATAAAATTGTTAATTTTTTTTCTTGTCCGTATTTGAAAATATTTTGACAGGATCATTAAGATAAGAAATAAAAAGATCAACATCCCCTGAGTCCCTGCCCATTGTTATAAGCTTAAGGTTATGTACAATGTATCCGAAAATTTCCTTTGTTTCATCTGTAACAGGGTTTATTCTGTAATTCTGAAGAAACTTTACGAATATATATCCTGCCTCTGCAAGCTGCACCAGCTTCATCATTTTCAGTTCTTTGGAAACTTTTACTATATCCTTAAAATTATTCAGACTTCCGGAAAGACTTCTCAAAGCTTCATATATCTGATATTCACCCGAAATATTTTGAAGTGAATGAAAATTACTTTCCGTGTCCCTGATATATTTTTTAAGAAGTGCGATCTTATTTTTAGCTGTCTCATCCGGGAATCTTTTATCGAGATTTTTCTCCATCTCCAGCTTCTCCTGAAGACGCTTCAGATATGTCTCTCTTTTTTGCTTCTCCTCAATCAGGGTGTTTCTTATATTCTCAATCGATTTCAGTATGTCCTTGTATCCGAAATAATTATCCCCGTTGATAAGACTTATTACAAGTGTTAAACCTTTTTTGAATAAATTAAGAGTGCTTTCGGTGATATCATATTTTGCATCGGATATTTTTTCAAATGAAAGCGTGATGGTCTGATAGATATTTGAAATTACCTCAAGTGACATTTTTCTCGAGAGTTCTTCAAGATGTCCTGATGTTTCTATTATACTTGAAATTATCTTTGTTCTCTCTTCTTCATCTTTACTTTTTTCTGTCAGAAGCTTTATCATATTGTCAAATTCTCTGCTGAGATACCTGTTCCTGTCCCTGACTTCACTTTCATATTCAACAAACAGAGTGTTTGCAGGCTCGGGTTCAATCTCTTCGAGATCCTGTAAAAACCTTTTATCAGATTGTTCAGGATTTTCATTTTCATCTTCATCTTCTTCTCCGCCCGACTCATCAAACATATCAAGCTCTTCCTGTATTTCTTCGCTTAACTGTATTTTATCAGCCGGTATAGTATCTCCGATATCATCTGCTACTGGCTGATTCTCCGATTCATCTTCATTCCTTTGAATTACCTTTTCCTGATCAATGATTAGTTCTTCTTCCGATATAAATCCCGATACGTTTACCTCTTCGTTCTGCTCTTTTATTTCAGTTTCTTTCTGATCTTCATCAATTGAAAGTTTTACATCGGCATCTTCAGATTCCGTAAATTCTCCGGCATCGTTTTTTATTTCCTTGTTTTCAGAAATTTCAGAGTTTGATTCTTCTGAGATAGTATCCTGACTATTCTTATCATCTGCATTCAACGAAAAGTTCTCATCAGGAAGATCAAGCTCCGGACTGTTAAACTCCGTCTCAGGTGTATCATTGCTTTCCATTCCCGGCAGTTCATATACAATTCCGGTATCGCTCTCTTCTGTTTGTATCAGTTCAAGATAATTTTTTCTGAATTCTGTTTCTTCTGTTTCTGATTCTTCGGTTTTTGTATCATTGGTATCATTTGTATCATTTGTGGCAGTGTTTATATCTGAAAAATTTTCTGCTTCGTCTGTTTCTGTACCTGCATCAGTATCTTGTTCTGTATATTGTTCTGATTTATGTGATCCAAAAGATTGTTTTGCACTATAGCTGTTTTCGTTGTTTGATGTTTCAGCCGGAAACTTAATTTCGTTTACTACCTTTCTTTCGGGGTTTGAAAGATATGACAGAATTTCATTCTGAATAAATTCAGAATCATTTTCAAGATTAAATAAAAGATTTTCAAAATTGATCACGTCATCTTCAAGTTTTTTTAATATGAAGATCATATACTTACTCAGATTCTTAAATTCTTTTATATTATAAAGAATGAATAAAGAAGCGTGAGGGTTTTCCGAATTAATTATTTTTCTGAATATGTTTTTTATCAGTTCCGAATCTTCTGCGCTGATCTGATAGCGTGTCAGATTTTTCTTAGTCCTGAAAAATAAATAATTAAGATAATCCTTTTTTAATTTCAATTTTGCTTTCAACGTCAGTTAATTTTCCGTGTAAATTCTTTTTACTCTTTTTGTTATACCGCAAATAACCTCATAAGGAATGGTATTCATTATATCCGAAAGCTTGTATGCAGGATACTCATTTCCGAATAATATCACTTCATCGTTTTCAATGATACCCGAATCCGGTCCAACGTCAGCCATTATCCAGTCCATGCAAACCTTTCCCGTAACTGTTTTAAATTTTCCGTTTATCAACACTTTTGCCTTATTTGATAATTGTCTTGAATAGCCGTCTCCGTATCCAACCGGAATTGAGATCACCTGTGTTTTCTGTTTTGTAAAATAAGTTCTGTCATATGATATACTCTGATTTTTATCAAGTGTTTTTATGAATTTCACTTTACTCTTCAATTCCATTACCGGAGTTATTCCGATATCTTTCACGATCTTTTTTCTGTCTGGATAATAACCGTACAAAGAAATTCCGGGTCTGACCATGTTAAAATACGGATCACAAAAGTTCAGTATACCACCGGTATTACAAATGTGTTTCAGATCGAATTTTACAATGTTGTGCTCGGTTTCGCTGATCAGTTTTTTAAAATCTGCCAGCTGCTTTTTTGAATAACTGTTATTCGGGATCTCGCTTGTTGCAAAATGAGAATATATACCTTTTAAGTTCAGATTTTTTAAACCTGCGATCATTTTTATTGCTTCATAGGCATCGGCTGATTTGAATCCTGTCCTGTTTATACCTGTATCTATCTGCGCCTGTATATTTACCTTTAAATTCATTTTCCCGGCAAGGTCATTTAACATCACAGCGCTGTTAATATCTGCTATAGAAACTTCTATATTTCTCTTCAGAACTTTAACTGCTATCTTCTCATCATTCAGTATTCCCATGCACAGAACAGGCGTATTTTTTTTCGAATACTTTTTTAAATGATCAGACAGAACTATGGATTCATAATAGTCTGCAGTCGCCAGATAATCAGTTCCGGCTTCGGATAAATATTTACCGACCTCGTTCATACCGTGACCATATCCGTCAGCTTTTACTACCGAGCAAATTTTTACTTTACCGTTTTTTTTACTGTTAACGGCACTTTTTATAACTTCAAAATTATTTTTTAAAGCGCTTAGATTTATTTCTGCATATGTATCGGGAAGGGGTTTATTACTTTTTCCGATCGTATTTTTTCTTAAACTCATTTTCAAAAGTAAAAAATCTGAATACTAAAAAATATTTAAATATTTATCTGATTTTTATAAATTTTTTGAAAGTTTTTAAAATCAAACTTGACTATCTGAATCAGTTTAAGTAATATTATTAGGTTCAAATTACACAGGAAATTTTGTTAGTAACTTGTTCATAGTTTTTACTTTGCTCTTTTAATTATGGTTGCTTTATATAAACAAACTATTATTATTAACAATGATTGTTAATAACTATTAATTCACCCATTAACAGATAGATATATATAGCACTTAACAAAAAGGCTGTTTGTTTAAAAAAAGGCTTTTTTGTTAATATTTTTAATAAAAATTTTAATCGGATTTAAAGTAAAATATTAACTAACTTTCATTTGTTAATAATTTTTTAAAACTCTTAGCGTGATAAATAATCTTTCTGCTTCTTTTGATGATAGTTCGGATTTAAACAAAAACAACAGCGGTGAAAATGAAGGGAATTCCGAATCCCGGATTAATGCTGTTTCGGTGTGGAGTAAGTTTATAGAGCTGCTTTCTGATAACTTAAAGACCAACGAAGTTAACACCTGGTTTTCAGTAATAGCCCCAAAACATCTCGAAAATAATGTACTTACGATTACCGTTCCGAGTGAGGATTATTACAGTCTTATTGAAAGCCGTTACAATAAAATTATTTCTAAAATAGTTGAAACACTGCTTGGTCCTGAAGGTAAGCTTAATTACGAGATAAGTCAGATGGGTTTGTTCAGCAACAATGACACAACAGAACAAAAAGAACATCCCGCTCAGCAGACAGGTAAAAATACTTCACTTATAAATATTTCAGATGACAATAAGTTCATAGAAAATATAAAATTAACCGAGTCTGACCCTGAAGAAGAATTCAATTCCAATCTTAATCAGAAACATATTTTTGATAATTTTATAAAAGGCGAAAGCAACGAGCTCGCTGTTGCAGCAGCCTATGCAATTACAAATAACCCGGGTAAGATATATAATCCGTTTTTTGTATATGGAGGTGTCGGACTTGGAAAGACTCACCTCGTTCAGGCGATCGGCAATGAGATACAGAAAAAATTTCCTGAGAAAAAAATTTACTATACCACAGCTCCTGACTTTACTACTCAGTTTACTACCAACATTGCTCAGAGCAGGATAGATTTCTCATCAAACAGGAACGGCACCAAAAAACTTGATTCCTTTTATAAATCCCTGGACGTTCTTATACTTGACGATATCCAGTATCTCAGCGGAAAAGAAAAGACTCAGGATTTTATGTATCAGATCTTCAATACTCTTTATAATGAAAAGAAGCACATAATTTTTTCGAGTGATAAACCCATCAGTCAGATCAAAGGAATTGAAGAGAGACTCATTTCAAGATTCCAGTGGGGAATAACGGTTGATATGCAGCCTCCCAACTGGGAAATGCGCGTTGCTATTATTCAGAAAAAATTTGAAGAAACAAACATAGACGCTCCTGAAGAGGTCATTCATTTTATTGCAACTAATGTAAAAGACAGCATCAGAACCATCGAAGGCTGTATAGTTGGTATAATTGCCGACAGCGTGCTCAGATACGGCGGTGAGGTTAATCTTGAAATTGCCGAGAATGTAATAGGAAGAGTTGTGGGAAATATTAGAAAAGCTAAGAACATCTCAATTGAAAATATTATTTTTACCGTAGCTGAATATTATAACATTTCGGAAAATCAGATACTCTCAAGAAAGAGAACCAAAGAGATAGCATTTGCAAGACAGGTTGCAATGTATCTTGCAAAGGAACTTACATCACTGACCTTAGAGACGATCGGGCTCAACTTTGGCGGAAAGGATCACGCAACGGTTTTATATTCATTTAATTCAATTTCCGCTCTCATTAAAAAAGATAAAAAAGTTTCGGATCAGATACTGGAAATAAAAGAACTGATCAAGAATCTCTGATAAAAAAATATAAAGTTTTATTTTTAAAAGGTTTGCCGTAAATGCAAACCTTTTTTATTTGTAATATATTTTAGACTTTAAGCAACACTGTTCATTTTCATCGGAATGTCAGTAACCCTCTAATATCTTATCAGTAAGTAATTGTTACTGACAAAAACATTATAAATTATAGGCACCTTTAACATCAATTGTTAATATTTTATAATTAAGCTATTTTTATTAACAT
>JAGQWH010000279.1 GCA_020437545.1 Ignavibacteriota bacterium | reverse complement strand
CTGAAGAAGAACTTAAGCATTTTGAAACTTTGGTTTTAAATTTACAGAAAAAAAAGTTTGAGTCTGTGATAAAGGAAGGTAAACAATTGATAAATGAGTTTCCGGATACTGCTTTTCTGTATTTATGTATTGCAATTGCATATTTAGAATCAGAGCGCATAGATGAAGGTCTTGCTTTTTTACAAAAAGCTGAAAAACGGTTTCCTGATAATTTTGAAATCTTATTCCAGTTGGGAAAAGCTTATGAATATGATTCAGAAATTACAAAAGCCATAAAATATTATTTCAAATCATTCGAAGCAACACCACTTGAAAATAAAAAAGCCAGAGCAAATTGTTATAATGAAATTGGCGCATTATTAGCTGAATCAGGTAAAGAAGAAGAGGCTGAAAAAATATGGAAGGAAGGTTTAGTTATTGATCCTGCTAACAAGATGATAAAAAACAATTTAAAGCTGACGGATATAAATGAAGATGATGAGAATGATGAAAATTTTGCAGATGAAGTATTTTCGGATTTTTCATATTATCAGGAGTGTTTGTTTTTTGATGCAAAAGGCAGAACAGGTTTTAAATCAAAAAAAGAAGAGGAAAATTTCAGAGGTCATATTGATGAAGCATTTATAAAAGAAATTGTTCCGCGATTTCAAGAATTAGAAAATATGACTGAAGACGAGAGAGTCGATTTTTATGAGGATGTTGAAATAGATTTAAGCAAACCCATTGACGAAAATGAATTACCGGAATTCGGCGATGAAATTAAGAGTCATATGCGAAATGTTTTTCCATATCTTCCGGATGATGGATTGCTGATAATTTCGCTTGTCATTCCTGCTTTGGAGTATTCCGGGATCTCAGAGGAAAAGTTAAACAACTTTATTGCTCAGACTGAATATCCTGATGGAAAAGAAACTCACATTCTCAAGTGGGCATATGAATTAGGAACCAATGTAATTGAGTTCACTAAAATTGAAAATGAAGAACAAAAAGAATTATCGTTTATAAAAATAATGGGTCTGTTAAGTCAGGAATTAAGTGAATCTGACTCACTCATAGTACTGGATTATATATTTGACAGATTAGGAAGTGATGAAGAAGATGAAGATGATTTTTTATAAGAGTAATTAATTTCAGAAATTTTCCTTTGGAAATTATTAATGATTTAAACTTATATAAAAAGTGAATTGTATTTTCTTTAAGTAAATAATTAAAAATTTAATCATACAGGAATGTAATCTCGGAAGGTAAGATTTTCAGGAAGAATAAATTATTATCCCGGCAAATAACTTTTAAACTCTTTGACAATATGCCGGCAGAATATAAAATCCCGGTAATTTCTTAAGTATCGCTAACGCATATCACTAAATCATTTTAAATTTTAAATTCTAAAAATGACAGAAATATTATTGATAGTTGTAATTGCACTTGCAGTAATAAACCTGCTGATGCTGATTTTAAAGAAGGTAAATTTAGATATCAAGCCTCAATTGAAAGAGATCGAAGACTCTATGATCAGGATTGATTCGGCACTTGAAAGAAATGAAAAATCCATAAAAGATGAGTTTCAGAGAAACAGGACGGAAACAAACGAGATCACGAAAACCAACAGGGAGGAATTATCAAAATCACTTGAGTCTTTCAGTAATCAATTTGAGAAAAATGTAAAAGAGCTTAATATTCTCCTGAGCGGAAAGTATGACGAAATGCGGACACAGCAATCGGAGTTTAATAAACAAATCACGGATGGTATTAAAACAAACCGTGAAGAACTGGCAAAGACACTTGATTCATTCGGCAATCAGTTTGAAAGAAATGTGAAGGGATTAAACGAACTCTTGAATACTAAATACGGGGAAATGCATTTGCAGCAAACGGAATTTAATAAACAGATCACGGACGGTACTAAAACAAATCGTGAAGAGTTAGCAAAGAATCTGAATTCATTTGAAACAAAATTCACGGAAAATATAAAGCAACTGAATGAACTGCTAAGGCAAAAATTCAATGATTTCTCAACTCAGCAAAATGAAATCAATAAACAGACAACCGATAATGTAAAAGAAGTAAAACAGTCTGTAGAAAATCAACTGAAGTCGATCAGAGAAGATAATACAAAGCAACTGGATGAAATGAGAAAGACCGTAGATGAGAAACTGCAAAAGACGTTGAATGAAAGACTCAGTCAGTCATTTGAAACAGTCGGAAAGCAGCTTCAGGCAGTGCAGGAAGGACTGGGAGAAATGAAAAATCTTGCAACGGATGTAGGCGGGTTAAAGAAAGTTCTGAGTAATGTAAAAATGCGCGGCGGGATCGGAGAGATACAGCTTTCGATGCTGCTTGAACAAATACTCGCTCCGGATCAGTACGAAGCAAATGTTAAAACAAAGTCCGGCAGTACTGATCTTGTGGAATTTGCAGTAAAACTTCCGGGTAAGGATGACAAGGGAACGAATGTCTGGCTGCCGATCGATGCAAAATTTCCGAAAGATATTTACGAACAACTTGTGGATGCATATGAAAAAGGAGAGCCGGGTGAAATTCAATCAACACAGAAAAATCTGGATAATACAATCAAGAAAATGGCAAAGGATATCAGCGAGAAATATATCGATCCGCCGAATACAACAGATTTCGGAATTATGTTTTTACCCTTTGAAGGAATATATGCTGAGGTAGTCAGGAAAGCGGCGCTGCTTGAGGATCTGCAGAAGAATTTTAAAATTATTGTTACAGGACCAACCACACTTGCTGCTATATTAAACAGTCTTCAGATGGGATTTAAGACACTGGCAATTCAGAAAAGAAGCAGTGAAGTCTGGCAGGTACTCGGAGCAGTTAAAAAGGAGTTTGAAAATTTCGGCGGTATGCTTGATAAAGCTCATAACAATATTCAAACCGGTCTGGGACAGCTGGACGATGTAATGGGAAAGAGAACCCGGGCAATACAGAGGAAGCTAAAGAACGTCGAAGCTCTGAGTGAAACCGATACTAAAAATATTCTGCCGGAATTATCTGACAGTGAGTTGCTTTCTGATGAAGAAGATGACGGTGATTGATTTAATTGCAGTATAAATAGTTTTGAGATACTTCAGTGTAAAATAAAGGTAGATTAATATTAGATTGCAGTACTGCTTAAGTAAGAGAATAGTTTGTTTCCATTTTTTTTGAAATAATTGAAAAATTCTCAGAT
>JAGQWH010000278.1 GCA_020437545.1 Ignavibacteriota bacterium | reverse complement strand
ATTATTTGAAAAATATTTTTATTTATTGTTTGAGATTAAAAGAAAGTGGTTTATGATTTGTATATTAATTTGATCTGAGCAGATTATTTTCAGTAACTGAAGATCACATAGCTTTTTTTATTGCCTTTGGTTTCGGAGGTTTTAATCCATCATTTGAATAGGACTGTAAAGTGAGTTCTATTACATCCTGAATTTCCTTTAATGCGTCTTCGTAAGTTTCCCCGAATGCTGAGATGTATTCTCCCAGTTCCGGCACTCTTGCTATGTAGCATTTATCCGGTTCTGAGTATTCAATATTTATTGTGTATTCATATTTTGTTTTCATCTCTCTTAATATATTTGTTAATGATTTCCCTTACCTGCTTTACCTGATAAGACTTTGCCTGAGATTTATTTTTTTGTTTTTGAATATTTATTCTTTCATAAATACCCTGTTTACTGAATACAAAATGACTTGATCCCTAATTTCTGTACTTAAATCCAAAGTGATCTAAAATTTTTTTCAGATCCTCAAAATCAAAGTTATCGTCTCCTTTGCCTTTCAATAATTTATCTATCAGCTTTTCAATCTTACTCATTTTTCAATAAATTAAACATCAACTCACAGTAAATTTAATCTAATTTATCTTTGATTTCAACCTCCATTACTCTCTCTTTAATGAAGGAAATGAACTTCTTCACTCCTCGTACCCAATCCGCTGCGGCGAACAGTTTAGGAACATGCTTTCAATTGAAATTCCATTTCAAAGGAATGTCATCCCCGAATGCTCCTGTCGGGGATCTAAGCCGAATAACCTGTAATGTTCATTAACAATCCCTCCCAACCCTCCCCTTTTCAAGGAGGACTTTTATTGCTCGTTCCCAAACTCCAGTTTGGGAACGCACTTGAAATTGAAGCTGTGCTTCAAAAAAATTGTCATCCCCGAATGCTACTGTCGGGGATCCATGATAAATGGCTTGAAGTAAATATCAACAACCCCACCCAACCCTGAGGAGGGCTTTTTTCACTCGTTCCCAATCCGCCGAAGCGGATTATGAATTTAATTTCAGCTACACTTCAATCATTTCAATAATCCTATCAACTTGAAGTCCTTGATCATAGTCATCATTCCAAATCATTCCAAATCATAGTTCAAACACCGCCACCATAGCACTATGATCACTCAATCCCCTGCTTCTAACCTCATGATCATAAAAGCATAAACGGGGTTTCAATTCAGCCGACGCAAATATATGATCGAATCTTCTCCCTGCTTTATTTCCGTGATTTACATGCCAGCTGTAGTCCTGTTTTCTGTATCCGTGAACTTTCCTGTATACATCTGCCATATCATTATACTTAAGCTTTTCAATTACATTCCTTTCACCGTCATCCCATCTGCTGCCCCGGGATTTCTTTAAATTTACTTTTAAAATATTATCATCACTATTTTTCAGGCGCTGAGCCCAGGTAAAAACAGTCCCGTCATTTAATTCAGCCTGAGGTGAGTTAAAATCACCGCATAATATTCTAAGCTTATTGGTTCTGACATTCAATTTTTTATAGATCCCTTCGAACATTTCAATTTTTATCCAGCCGTTAGATGCACCCGGCGGAATATGTGTTGTATGAAGTTCGATCTTTCCTTTTTGTGTGATTATATCAGCGGAAAGTATTCTCTCTTTCCTCGGAACATCAAACTCCTCAGGATCCCGGGGCAAAAGTTTATACTTTGAAGCGATCATCTGTCCGTACTTTCTTTTACCAATAAGTTCTTCCGGTTCTTTCGACAGACTGAAACTATCCAACACGTATTCATATCCCCTGCTTTTCAAATGTTCTTTTAATATATCCTTTGAACCTTTCGTAACTTCCTGAAATGCAAGTACATCTGCATTGTGCCCGGATATTCCATCCAGTTGTTCGTTGATTTTTTTTACACGACCGTTTAGATTACAGGTGAGGAGTATCATATTAGGTTTGGGATTATTTCTTTAATTTTATCTTTCAATTCATTCTTTGTTATTTCAAACATATTACTAAGGTCAATATTTTTTTCTAATTCCTGATTAAGGACTTCTTTGTTTAAAACCGGCAATTGAAAAGCTTTGATATTTATTTTCCTGCCTCCGGCAAGCTCATCAATAATGCTTAATTCAGTACATTCGTTATTCATAATATTAACTGTATTTGGATAAAATAGCATTACTTCATCTACGTCAAACCTTACTGCGTAAGCCATCATTTGATAAAGATCACTCTGAGATATTCCTTTTTTCGGATCTTTTTCATCCGAATAAACAATTTTATATTTTGTATCTGCTATCAAAGATTTGAAATCAGTTTCAATAAACAAGTCTGGATTTAAATTGAATATTTCGTCTTCATCCAGGAATATACTACTAGTTTGAGATTTTGCTTTAATATCCGGAATTTCTTTATCAATAAATCCAAAAACAAAATCTTCGAAAATATATTCCATCGGAAGTAAAAAAGCGAAAAGCTTCAGGTCGTTTTTGTATGCAAATGTAACACTATTTGACAGGAATAAATGACAGTAATCCCTTACAGTTTCAAACTCACCAAACATAGGATTAAATTTTATTGATGAACATTGTGCTGCTGTTGCTTCCTCATCTTCTACTTCATCTAAAATGAATAATATCTCACGTAAATTTTTTTTGTTATCCTGAAGTGTCGTAACATTGAATAAAAGATTTGTAACATATTTAATAATCCGGTTAAATTTGTTATCCATGTTAAATAATTCATATGTGCAATTTAATTTGTGCCACTTCCCTTTACTAATGTTTTCGCTAATATATTCATTTACATTTAATCTGCCTTTTACAAAGGTCAATTCCCCCGAAATTTCCTGATATTGCTGGTAAATAGAGTTGTTTAATAATTCTCTGGTATATTTTGAGAATAAATAAATTAAGACCTCAAAGAAATCTGCCTTTACATTATCTAATGATGAAAGAAAGTTTGGAAATTTAACTTTTCTGCAATAACTCAGCCACCATAAGATATGGTTCTGTATCTGAGTTATTTCCGGATCTGTGTATTGCTTATTTGAATTATAGAATATTTTCGGAAGGAGATTGATTCTGTTGCCCTGAAAATGAATTACTCCTACATATTTGTTTGATTTTAATTCATTTGTACCATGAAGAAACTGAAGAAATCGCTGGCTTTCTATATTGTTTTCTT
>JAGQWH010000277.1 GCA_020437545.1 Ignavibacteriota bacterium | reverse complement strand
TATATTCTATAGTTATAAATGAAGGGTTTGATAGAGTTCAAACCCTTCATTTATTAATTTGTTCTCTCATTCTACTTGATAAGGATCATCTTTTTTACTTGAGAATATTCTCCGGCTTCTATCTTGTAATAATAGATACCGCTTGATAGATTAGCAGCATTAAATGAAATTAAATACCTTCCGGCCGGTTTGAATTCATTCACCAGTGTTTTTATCTCTCTGCCTGTTATATCAAAGATCTTAATAGTAACTATATTATCTTTAGGCAGATCGTACCGAATGTTTGTACTGGGATTGAAGGGATTCGGATAGTTTTGCCTTAAATCAAATTCTTCAGGTATTAAAGGATCTTCAGATAAAGCAATTCTACCTTCTTCTTCGTATCCACCTTCATAATTTGTAATTTTCCAGGCTTGTGTATTTGCAAAGTCGGATAAAACAGATTCATCATCATATTTATCAATAGCCTGTACTCTGTATCTTACAGGAAAAGGAATCCAGGGTTGACCGAAAGTTGGCGGCGTTGTACATATTGATTTAAGTGTATCAGTAAATTCCGGCAGTGAATTTGTCATAATATCAACTGTTGCTATATATTCGTAATGATTTTCTGAATATGCCAATGCATCATCAGGAACTTCACTTAAACTGCTTGCTAAACTTCTGTATACCTTATATCTCTTTAATGTGTCTGATTCATCAATTCTTACCATATCAGGTTCCCGATTATGATTCCATTTGATTTTTACCAATTTATAACCAGATGATTCAGGTAATGAATCACAGGGTAATACTCTTAACCCCATTGGACGGGAAGGCGGTGTAAGATGAAGAGCAGAGTCTAATGAAATCGGCTCCCCTACCCCTGCTTTATAAATTTTTATATATGCAGCATCTCCGGGTCCACTTCCGGAGTAAGAATAATACCAGATAAAAATTCCTGAATTCTGATTTGACCATGTATTTGTATTTGGAGATGAATAAGGAGAGAACACTTCATTATATCCAGGTTTCCAAGCATCTTCCCTGTCTCCGCCTATATCAAATCTAGTATAAATATCTTCATCATTAGTAAACAATCTGTCCGTTCCAATGTCACAGCTGCTAGTCGGTTGCTCACCAACTCCCCACCATTTAACATCATAAGTATTGTTTCGATAATTTCTTAAACTGATACCATCCCCTTTTCCGTTTGAATTACCAAGCGTTGATGGATCATTTTCATATAGGACACTTTTTTTATTATAATATGGCCAAACTGTTGGTCCTGAAATAAAACAATCATGTATGACCTGTTGAGCAGACTGACCGGCATATTCCCATTCAAAAAAACCGTCTGCACATTCCATATCCTGCTGAGATATATCTCCAAAAGGAAAATTTATTCCATTTGGAACATGGTAAATATATAACCCTTTGCCATATTCTGAATTATCTCCATACGGATTAATCTGTGCTGTGTCTCCTGTCATCACTCTGTCCCATTTTGAATATTTGTTTCTGCTTGCAAGTAGAAAATATTCATTACCCTGAATAGGAACTTTAAGTAAATTGCCGTCTCCGGAAATTCTAGAAGAAAAATCTTTAAGGTAATTAACCGAATTCATATTGGCATTTGTAGGTGTCATATATTTATTTAATACCATGTCAAACGGACTATAAAAAAAATCGAATCCGAATCCGTAACTAACTCTGCTGTAAGTCGAATGACCATATGGTGAAAACAATTGATGACCATGTTCGTGACCGACAGTTCCAATGTATTGAGCTAATTGTCCACGAAATGAAACTGTAATTCCAGATCCTTGAAATCCATTTCCATAACTTATTTTTATATTATTTGTTGTATCAATTAAATATTGCGTTGATGGGCTATACCAGGATAACACATTATATCCTGCATAATTAACTAACCCACCAACACCTCGAGACTTATGTATTTTGTAAATCATATCTACATAACCGTCGCCTTGTCCTATTTCAGAAAAATAATATAATCCATCGCTTGAATTATACTTCCATCTGTCATATTTTCTCCAATCCGTAATGCCCTGTGATCTTATACTTTTCCAAATATCCTCATTAATTGCTAATTCACCACCTGGATAACCTAAGGAGTCATAATGGCTTGCATTGTAAGGAAGCACTACAGAAAACGCTCCTGTATCTCTGGGGGAGGGAACGGGACTAATTACATGAAAAACTCCTCTGCTAATTTCCATCCATTGAGAAGAAAGCACTTCTTCATCAGGGTCATACCAATCCCACCAGTTACCTGTTGTATTCTTTTCTGTTGCAATAACATTTTTCAAATATGTAGGTGCAAGATTTTGTGGCCATGTACTTCTAGGGTCAGACGCTTCATCTTTAAATTGGACAAACACAACTAATACCGGGAAATATGAATCAGATGGAGCAGCAGCTGTACCACTAGAATCGGTTCGGTTTGGTTTAAATGATCCTCTAAAAGAACTTCCAGTTGCAACATTCGTATCAGCAACAAAATGACAGTCAAAGTCAGGGAACTGTGAAAAACATTTTTGCTCAGAGAACAACATTATACTAGTTAAAATTATTATTATGGTTTTCATTTCTCTCAAAATTTAAAGTTTTAAAAATATTTTTAAATTACTATTTTTGATGAATTAAAAACAAATAAGGGCGAGCGCTCCTAATTTAAGTTTTAGGAATTTCTTAATTTCTCGTTGGCGCGAATTTTAAGAAGAGCTCAGCCCTTTGTTCTTTATGGAGGTCGGATATACATTTCAAACTCCAAATTAAAGCATTTTATTTTAAAAAAATTACTTTAGTAAAACAAACCTTTTTACAATAGAATATTCATTCGATGATATTCTGTATATATAATTTCCGGAAGGTAGATCTCCCGTATTGTAAGAAACTTTATGCTCTCCCGGTAAGAGTTTTTTATTAAAAATTTCATCAACTTTTTGTCCAAGCATATTGAAGATTTCAAGCCTGTATATGCTAGCTTCATTAATGACAAATTCTATATTAGTTTCATTGTTAAATGGATTTGGATAATTTTGATATAATTGAAAGGTTATCGGAGTTTGATGAAATTCACTATTTATATTTGTAAGTAATTCACCTCCCGTAACGGTCTTATAAATCCTTCCAGCTCCGCATACATACCAACCCACAGTGTCATTTACAAATTCTACAGTCGTTATGAAAGCAACACTGTTAG
>JAGQWH010000276.1 GCA_020437545.1 Ignavibacteriota bacterium | reverse complement strand
CACACTTAACAATAGTCTCACTCAACTCCTTTAACCATTATAAGCATCATTTTAAATTTTTCTTTTGCAAACAGGGCATGAGGTATGTTTGCAGGTAATATCACAAATTCGCCCTTTTTTATATCCATTTCATTTCCTTCCAAAGTGACTCTTGCTTCTCCGTCTGCAATATATACCATAGCATCAAAAGGTGCTGTATGTTCGCTTAAACCCTGACCTTTATCAAACGCAAACATTGTTATTGTACCCGTTTTCTTACCTATTATAGTTTTGCTTACAACTGAATCAATCTGATATTCCGTCAATGCTTCAAGTTTTCTGATTTCCAATTTGCTTTATCAGTTTAATTTATAATTATTACTCTTATTTGCTTATTTTTTTGATCCGGAATTTTCTTTTAAATAAACCCGGATACCTTTATATACTTAGTATTGACAGTAATTTTAAGTTCATTTTCTATACCAAATAAAAAAAGCAGATTAAATTTATTTAATCTGCCTGATGCTGATCGTAAAACTTTGCGTTTTATTATTTGTATACGTCATTTTTCAATGACTTAAATTTAATTCTCAGTATCCTCTTTGATTGATTCTTCATCAGGGATGTGATCTTTATCCTCATCCGAATCGTCGAATGACGAAAAATTCTCATCATAATTATTTTCCTGTTCGATCAATTTATCGGATTTACTTCTTTTTAAAGCATCAAAAAAAGTTTTAACACCTACAGAAACTGCAGTTATTGTATTTAAAGTATCCATAACAGGCGGTTCGATCGTATTCTGTATCTTCTGTTCAAACTCTATTATGTTGTCTGCAGTATCTTTGACCTTATCTACTACTGTTCCAAGCACTTCAATATTATCATTAACGTTTCTTACTACTACTGATAAGTTATCAGCAAGATAATTTACCTTTTCAATAGTATCTACCAGTTTAGGTTTTACATCTGAAAAATCCTTAGAAAATGATTCAACTTTCTTATTAAGTTTCTTCAAGTTTTTTATCAGATTGATTAAAACCAGTAAAATTCCTCCGAAGAGAAGAATTACAACAATATTTGTCAGCAACTGTGTTATCTGAAGTGCGGTTTCCAATATTTTCTAATTATGATTTTTTGGTTTTTTCCTGATTGAATGCATCCATTCCTGCTTTGAAAGCATCCTTAACTCTTTCAGTTTCGTGAGTTAATTTTTCTTTTGTCTCTCCGAGTGTATTTGTAGCTTTTTCTTTAGCATCATTTAATATTGAATTAGCATCCCCTATTAATGAATTTGCTTTTTTTCTGGCATCTGTAATAAGTTCTTCAGATTTTCTTTTGCCTTCATTGATCATATCACTTGCCTTTGTTTTGGCAATTTGAAGATATTCGGATGTATCATCAAGAAGTTCATCTTTTTTTAATCTGATATCACTTCTTAACTCTCTGCCGCTTTTTGGCGCGTAAAGCAGTGCTATTGCTGCTCCAACTAATCCCCCGGTTATCAATCCGAGTAATAATCCTTTTGCTGTTTTATTTTCGTCCATTGTTATTCTCCTGTTGTTTTATTTTTAAATGTATGTTATTAAAATATACTAAATTATTATATAATGCAAATTAAATATTTATTGCTTCTCCGTAAGCTACTCCTACAGCTTCAAGATTTGATTCTGTCAGAGTCGGGTGAGCATGAACTGTTTTGATTATTTGTTCGTGAGTAGCTTCAAGTGATTTTGCCAGAACAAATTCCATTATGAGTTCGGTAGCTTCAGCTCCGACAATGTGCGCTCCGATCAGTTCATCATATTTTTTATCAAAAATGACTTTTACCATACCTGCCGTTTCACCGATAGCTCTGGATTTTCCATTCGCTGAAAACGGGAATTTACCAATGTTTACTTCATATCCTTCTTCAATTGCCTTCTTTTCTGTTAATCCTACCGATGCGACCTGCGGCTGACAATATGTACATCCGGGTATTGTGTTATAATCTATGTCAGGCGTATGCATTCCTTTGATCTTTTCAATGCAATTGATGCCTTCGGATGAAGCAACATGAGCAAGCCACGGCGGTCCGATAACATCGCCGATGGCATAAATGCCTTCGACATTTGTCCTGTAATCCTTATCAACTTTAATACTGGACTTATCAATATTAATACCGAGCTCTTCGAGACCGAGATTTTCTACATTTCCCGTAACTCCAATTGCTATAAGCACTACATCCGATACTATATCTTCATTGGTTTTCCCTGATACTTTTGTAGTGACCACTCCTCCTTTGACTTCCACACTCTCAGTCTTTGTATCTGTAAGTATTTTTATTCCGCTTTTCTTAAATTCACGGGTAACAACATCTGAAATATCCTTGTCTTCAATCGGCATAATATTAGGCATCATTTCTATGATCGTAACTTCTGTTCCGAATGCGTTATAAAAATAAGCAAACTCAACTCCAATAGCGCCGCTTCCTACTATAGTCATTTTTTTCGGAAGGTCTTTAAGGATCATAGCGCCGGTTGCTGAAAGAACTTTCTTCTCATCAAACTTCAGATTACCAAGTGATCTTGCTTTTGCACCGGTTGCTATAATTGTATGTTTGGAAATTATTTTTTCAATTTCCTTGCCATCTTTATCTGTAACTGTTATGGATTTATCTTTATTGATATATCCTGCTCCCTCAAAGACTTCGATCTTATTTTTCTTCATAAGATATTTGACACCTTTTTCTGAAGTATCTGCAACTCCCCGAGATCTGGCTATAATTTTTTCAAAATCAAATTTTACATTTTCAACAGATATTCCGTAATTGCCGAGATGTTTTACCCCGTTCATTAGTTCAGCATTTTTCAGAAGAGCTTTTGTCGGAATGCAACCCCAGTTAAGACATACACCACCGAGTCGGTCTCTTTCAATTATTGCTGTTTTAAATCCAAGTTGTGAAGCGCGTATTGCCGTCGTATATCCGCCCGGACCGCTGCCGATCACGACTACATCAAATTCTTTCATTTAATATTGGTTAGAGTTTATTGTCCGCTGAAGCGGAGTTAAGAAATTTATTGTATGTTTAACTCAATTTACTAATATTGACAACGTATCTCAATGTATTAGATTTGGGATTCTGCTGACTTGGGATTTGGGATTTTTTTGATTTTTGATTTTTGATTTTTGATTTTTTAACTTTTAACTTTTAACTTTTAACTTTTAACTTTCAACTTTTAACTTTCAACTTTTA
>JAGQWH010000275.1 GCA_020437545.1 Ignavibacteriota bacterium | reverse complement strand
ACGGAATAAATGTATTAGCCGTTGGAAATGCAGGTAAGATGTACCGGTCAGGAAACGGCGGAGTAACTTATACAAGCACTACTGTGGCGGGAACTCCTAATCTGAATTCTTTATCATCATTCGGAACCGATGTATGGATAGCCGGAGCTTCAGGAAACGTATATAAAACTATGATAACGTCTTCTCCAATAAATATATATAATGTTGGCAGCGGTGCAGATCTGAAATCCGTAAAATTCATAAATGCAAATACAGGATATGTGTGCGGGGACGGCGGACTTTTATTGAAAACCAGCAATGGCGGAATAAACTGGTTTAACAGTAACTCCGGAATATCAGGAGAAAATTTAAGTTCAATAGATTTTAATGGAAATAACGGAACGGTAGTCGGAGCAAGCGGAAGTGTATATTATACAACTAATGCAGGTTCAACATGGCTTGTTGAAAGTTCAGGAGTTGGAACCAACCTTTTAAAGATCAAATATTTCGGAACTGACAGAGTCATCACCGGTGAGTACGGTGTAATTTTAAAAAACACAGGAAGCGGCTGGACAGATGTCGTGAGCAGAACAAATAAAAATGTTACAGGTCTTACAGGTTCTGCTATCAATGATGTTCACGTCTGCGGTGGTGGTGGTTTTATCAGAAACAATAAAAACAGCAGCAATAATTTTTTCAACTTTGAAATGAATCCGATGCTCGCCGATCTTAAAGACATATTTTATTATGACAATAATAAAGGATGGGCAGTAAGCAGTCTTAACAGGGTAATTATTTATACTACAAATGGCGGTGCAACCTGGAGCATGCCGACCGGATCATCAGTTTCATATAACTGGGTTTCAAAACCGGGAGCAAGCGGAAGTTTCCTCGGAAATAATCTTTGCGCTCATCCTTATGATAATAATACATTTTTTGTAGCATTCGGTAATACAGTTTATGTCAGCAGAAACCGTGGAGAGAGCTGGTCTTCTGTAGGAAATAATTATCCCGGTTCGGGCACTCCTCATTCATTTTTTGTGAGTCCTCTTGATACGAATATATGGCTGGTTGCTAATCAATCTTCAACAGATATTGTTGCAAGATCAACTAATTACGGTTCTACTTGGACTACCGTTCTTACTAAGAATTTCAGTAATTACGGTCAGCCCCTTGAGATCGATCAGAACAATCCAAGTGTGTTTTATTTTGCACCTGACGGCGGAGGATTCTGGAAATCAACAAACAGCGGTGCTTCATTCACTGAGATCAGCGGTAATTATCCATTCAGAAGTCCTTGTGAAATTTTAGTAACATGGGATAATCCAAATGTGATCATACTCGGAGACGGAGTAACAAGCAGCAGCAATTCTGCAAGAATGTTCAAATCAACTAACGGCGGAGTAGACTGGATAAATATTGATTCTACTGAATCAAGTGAAACACCTTCAATGTGTAATACAGTTTTCGATAAAAATATCATATGGTGTACTGAATGGAGCGGAAGCAACATTTATAAGTCGACAGATATGGGTAGTTCTTATACTATTCACAGAAGCACCGGATTCTCCGGATGGGGTTCTGATGTCTGCAGAGAGGATCCTAATGTTGTTATAACCGGAAGCTGGGGTGCGGCAGCAACAATTACAACAAACGGCGGAGCTAACTGGACAAATATAAATACCGGATTAAGTGGTCACGGAGGAGGAATTTTAATTGCAGAAAGAGGTCTGATTTTAGCTCAGCAGGGAAGTAATGTTTACAAACTGAATATAACATATACTGATAATCCTGTAGTAGCGTCTATTGACGTTCAGGCATTGTCACTTAACGGTACGGGAGATCAGTTCTTTAATAATATAATTATTAATCCAACAGGAACAGTTAAAAACAATAATGGTGCCGCAAGTGCTACTTTTAATGTAACAAGGAAAATCTCACCGGGTGGCTATATAAGTACTAAAAATGTTGCGAATCTTCTAGCTAACGGAGAGACTTCAGTTACATTTGATCCATGGACATTTTCACCGGGAGTTACTTATACGGTGAAAGATTCAGTTTATATAACTGATGATATAAATCCGGGTAATGATGTGATCAGCGGAACCATTACTCCATATCTTGGTGAAGGGATCACAAGAGTCAATCAAGATTTTAACGGTTCATATCCGCCTAAAAACTGGACTTTTGATTATACCGGTACAATACGCTGGGTTTATAACAGTGTGAGTGCATATAATATAGGCACAGGAAGTTCTAAGTTTGATTTCTGGAATGCAAATAACGGAACCAATCAATCTTTACTTACACCTGATTTTCCTGCTTCAGTTTCAGGAGACTCATTGAAATATGATTATTCTTATTCGCCTTATACAGGAGGTGCTGTAGATTCATTAATTATAGAATATTCAACTGATGGAGGATCCAGTTATTCTGAACTTGCAAGATTCAGAGGAAAAAATACTGATGTAATAGGTGAACAAAATTCTATGGTCACAACAACTGCATCGGGGAATTCATATACTCCTTCACAGGCAAATCAATGGCTTCCAAAAAGTATTGCTTTACCTGTCGGAACCAACAAGATCAAATTCAGAGCAAGAAGCGGTTACGGAAATAATTTGTATGTTGATAACGTAAACATTTCAACCTTTAGAGTTTTCACTTTGTATAATGTAAAACTTTCTCCTGAAGGTTATTACAACGGAACTACTCAGAATATGTCTGATACTGTAAAGGTTTATCTGAGAAATACCGTAAGTCCTTTTGCAGTAGCAGATTCTGCAACTGCAGTTATTGATTCTGTTACAAATAATGCTGGACTGGTTTTCAGGAATGTAACAACAGGAACATATTATTTGCAAATTTCTCACAGAAATTCTCTTGAGACATGGAGTAAATCCGGTGGAGAATCAATTTCCGCGGGTGTTACAGGTAATTATGACTTTACTACTTCCGCATCTCAGGGTTACGGTAATAATTTAATTCTGATCAGCGGGAAATATTGTCTTTATGGCGGTGACATAAACAGGGACGGATTAATTGAACTTTCTGATCTTCTTCAGATATATAATGACGGAGCTAATTTTGCACTCGGTTATGTGCTGACAGATCTTACAGGTGACAGACTGGTTGATCTTACTGATCTTCTTATTGTCTATAATAATGCATCTAACTTTGTTTCAAAGAACACTCCTGAATCTGCTCCGTCTCAGAATGATGCTTCAAGAGAAAGATCCAGAAATGAATTAAAGAATTATTTTTCAAAAATTTCTAACACATCTGATTCAAAGTAATCTGAAATTGATTTAAAT
>JAGQWH010000274.1 GCA_020437545.1 Ignavibacteriota bacterium | reverse complement strand
TCACCGTTTACATCGCCGGCTGATGAAACTGATCTTCCGAAATAGTTAAATGTTGTCTCACCTGTCAGCGTAACATCCGCTATTGTATTCATAAATTGTCCTCCGTAAAAGATATATGCCCTGCCTGTTCCCGAAGAATATTCCGGCGCTGAAACTATTATATCATCATATCCGTCTCCGTTCACATCTCCCGCAGAACTTACCGACATTCCGAAAGATGAATTTACAGAAAGTCCGTTGAATACTTTTCTCTGTATAGCATCACCTTCAGGATCTTCAGGGATCTGACGTGAATTATTTCTGTTATCTTTTTCGGGAATGATCTTTTTGCCATTTTCATCTGTAAGATTATTAAGCCAGTCCTTACTGATCCCATCGGGAAGAGAATCTTTCATTCCGGAACCGGAAATTGTTTCATAAGCTGTCTGAATATCAGGATCTTCGTTTTTTACCCAATTTGCTGATACAGTTTCACTTACCATTACAATGCAGATAATGGTAAATGTAAAAGTTAAAACATGTAAGATAGTTTTCATTAAATTTGATTTTTAACTAAAGTTTGAGAATTTAAATAAGAAAAAATTATCTCCTATTTGTTGAATACTTTTTAACATTCTATAGAGACGATATTGACAGTAAAATTTTCCATTGAATGGGTAATTTAGAAATAGCAGTTTGTTTTCTCAAAGAAAAATTTTTCAGTTTGCGACAAATAATTTAAATCAAAGAAAATTTTTTTTTAATTCTCCGGAGCGGCACCGCCCGGTCCATTTTCTCGCCGTGGCGAGACGGTTTTAGGGACAGGATCGAGGTTATTCAGTTATAAGCTTTTAGATATATGTGTGGCACATTTTGATTATTGAAAGTGTACATGTTAATTGAATTTCTTATCTGTTATTCAGAGCTTTTAACTTTATTAAATAAATGTGCCACACATAATTTCCTTAATCTGATGAGCGAAACACAACGGGATATGTGAATAGACTGTATGCATTGCAAATATTGTGAAAAACAGTATTTGGGAAATGTGCTTTTTTGTTATAATTATTTTTTGACAAAATTATCTTTTTTACCTAAAACCGGTTTGTAAATAAATTTAAATAATCTAAATCTCTGATTCATATTTGAAAGACTCAAAACTGTTTCAACTGTTAAAAACATTTACAAAGGAAGAATTCAAAGATTTTGAAAAATTCGTAAGTTCAGCATACTTTTTGAAGAGAGCCGATGTAAAACAACTCTTTTTAATTGTAAAGATATTTTATCCGGATTTTAAAGCTGAAGATCTTAATTACAAAAACATTCATAAAAAATTATATCCCGGTAAAAAGTATAACGGAAGCGTTCTTAGAAAAATACTTTCCGGACTATATAAAATGGCGGAGGATTTTCTAAGAGTAAAAATTACTGAGAGAATGCCTTTGGTTCAGATAGAGATCATGAATGAATTCGGCAGACGGAAACTCGACAAACTTTTTTACCTCAGGTATAAAGAGCTTACAAAGTACTTCAACGAACTGGAAGAAAAAGACAGGGATTATTTTTTATACAAAGCACAGATGGAGCTGAGTTTGATTAATTTCAAACTTGGTAAAGGCGATCAGCTTTCAATTGTTTCCAATGTAAACCATCAGGGGAAATATCTTATTTATTACTTTCTGATAAGAATACTCAGTATAGCGCAGGATATGCAGGTTAATAGGAATCTCTACAATGCTGAATTTGAATTTGATCATATCGAAAATCTTATAGCAAATCTTGATTTCAAAAAAATTATTGAAAACCTGAAAACAGCAAAAGACAAGGATTCAAAGATTCCCGAAGTGTATTATTATATTTATCTTGCCTACAGTGATTTTGAAAATGACAAACATTACTATAAAGGAAGAGACCTTTTTTTCAGCAGATACAGATCATTCAGTAAACACGAAAAATACAATATTTCTTTGTTTCTGGAAAACTGCTGTACAAGAAAGATCATAAACGGAAATGATAAATTCATAGAAGAAGTATTCAATCTGTATAAAAGGATACTCAAGGAAAATTTGTTTGTAATGAATGATGATGATCACATCGGAGCAGACATATTCAGGAATATTGTCATCACAGGCATGAAGCTTAGAGAGTTTAAATGGACTGAAAAATTTATCAGAAAATATAAGAACTTTCTTCCGCCGGGTCAGATAGAAAATTTGTATAATTACGGTATGGCAAGACTTAAAATTGAGAAAGGAGATTTTGAAACATCACTGAATTTCATAAGCAGAATGAAACTCGATTATTTCCTGTTTAAAAATGATGTAAAAAATATGCAGCTTAGGATATACTACGAACTCGGTTATTATGAAGAAGCTCTGTCCACAATTGATACTTACAAACATTTTCTGAATAAAAACAATAAAGTATCCGATCTTAACCGCCGCTCCAATCTGAATTTTATAAAATATTATTCAGTACTGCTAAAACATAAAACCGCCGGCAAAAAAAAGATCGATCTTTCGTTTCATCTTAACACTCTTATAAAGACAAGAATCATCGGAAACAAATTATGGCTTACTGAAAAGTTTAATGAGATTTTGATGTGAGTTGTTTGTAAAATTTTATGTTTAAAACAATTATTTATATATCCAAGGAAGATTTTCCGGCGATTTATCTGGACGCTATAATTTTCTTCTGATACAGATTCAATCAGCGGAGACCAATGATCTCGAGTCTTACCCGTGAAAATGAACCTTCCCAAACTTGTTCGCCACGGCGGATTGGGAAGGTGTGAGTTAATCGTAATCTGAAATTCGTAACTTTTAACTAATTCAAGGGGTGATTTTCGAAATAAACGCGCTTGCATTATTCGAAGTGATCACAACATCCGTCAGATCACTAATATTATCCCCGTTCATGTCAGTGCTTACATATCCGTTTGTAAACAAACTTGCCGCATTGGAAACATTCACAATATCCGTAAGATCAACTATGCCGTTCTGATTCTGATCACCGCTGTAGACACCGAACCTGAGAGGCAATGCATCTATCTGTTTCATGTTATTTCCAAAAGCCTGCGTATTAGCCGAAGAAAAATTGTAACTCACCGAACCGCCTGAGGTCACAGTGATTGGCGAAGCGCTCCATGTCTCTATGCTGTTTCTGTGGTAAACAGAGATATAGTAATTACCGCTTGAAGCGTTTCCGAAAATAAGCTGAGCCGTTCCGTCTGATGCAAGTACGGCTTTTGTCTGATCTGCTATAGCAAAAGGTGAAGATGAATTTCTTAGCTGAACCGTTATGGTATCACTGACTT
>JAGQWH010000273.1 GCA_020437545.1 Ignavibacteriota bacterium | reverse complement strand
TATTTAATTTATAAAAAAATAATTTATGCAGGAAAGCATTCTGATAAAACTTCTGAGGTCATTTTCTCCGGATGAATTCAAGGATTTTTTTCTATTGGTAAATTCGCCTTTTTTTAACCGGGAAAAAGTTCTGAAAAGATTTTCAGAAATATTAAAAAAATATTATCCCGGATTTAAAGAAATAAATTCAGAAAAAAGAAAAATATACGCAAAACTATTTCCGGGTAAAAAATATAATGACGCGCTGCTGAGAAATACAGTCTCCGATATGGTAAAGCTTGCCGAAGAATATTTGAAAATAATTCACATGAGGAAAGATCCGTTTTATGAACAGTATATGCTTCTGAAAGAACTTACAAACAGAAAGCAGCAGAAATTATATAAAATGAATTTTAAGAAAGCTGAAAAAATATTAAGGAGTACGGGGATCACAGATGAACTTTATTACAGGAATAGTTTTCTGCTGGAAGATGAACACAGGAGAAATATAGTGGTCAATTCAAGCAGAATTTTATTTAAAGATGATAATATGGATAAGCAGGCATTCACACACAATCTGGAATTCATTGTTGCAAATATTAAACTTTATGCGATACTTCTCAATCAGAGTAAGTTTACTTATGATCATAAATTTGATCTGACTTTGTTTGAGCTTATCCGAAAATATATCGAAGAAAATCTAAATTTATATGATAAGATACCTTACATTGTTATATTTTATAATTGTGTAATGTTATTTAAAACAGGAGAGAAGAAATTCTTTGATGAAATGAAATTACTTGTTAAAAAGCATTATCTCAAATTATCTCTGACAGACAGAAAAAACATGTACATTGCTCTCAGTAATCACTGCAATTCTGAGATAAGGTCAGGTAACTTTGAATTTCTCGGTGAACTTTTTGATCTGAACCTCGAAATGCTGAAAAACAAAGCATACCTTGAAGGAAATGATTTTATGGCTCATTATATTTACATAAGTATCGCGATGAATGCACTAAATTCCGGTAAAATACATTGGGCTGAAAAATTTGTAAACAGGTATAAAAAAATGGTGCATTCGGATTTCAGGGAATCATCCTATAACTACTGCAAATCAGTGATTTGTATTGAAACCGGAAAATTTGATGATGCATTGGAGTATTTGTCGAAAGTAGAAACTCTTGATATTCGGTTTAAATTATACATCAACAATTCTCTTTTGAAAATTTATTTTTCTAAAAATGAGGCTGATGCATTTTTCTCGCTTGTTGATAGTTTCAGACATTTCCTCAAAAGAAATAAAGAACTCAGAAATGATGACAGGATTTACAATAATAATTTTATCTTATTCCTGAGTAAACTTTTTAAATTAAAATCAGATCCCGTTAAAATCGAGATATCAGAAATTCAGGTGCTGAAAGATACACTTGATAAAACAAATGATATTACAAATAAGAAATGGCTTTTTGACAGACTTGAAGAGGTCTTAAGAAATTAAACCCGCATCCGGATATATTATTTATTTAATCAGAATTCCTTTAGCCAAACCTTAAAAACTTTTCCGTCTTCATCTTCTGTCCATTCTTCCTTTTCTATCCCCACTTTGTTTAATGCTTTAACTGTTTTTAAGTTATCCGGATTTATGGTAGCTATAAGTTGTTTATCAAATCCGGATGAATAAAAATTTATTTCTTTAATTATCTCAGGCATAAGTCCCTGTCCCCAGTATTTTTTATCAAGCATATATACGATCTCAAGTTCATTTTCATTTGTATGTTGAGTCTGTTTGAGTTCGAAGTGTCCGGCAAGTTCTCCATCAATTTCAATTGCCCATATTTCAAAATGTCTGCCGGGAAACAAACCATTATAAACTTCAAAACCTTTAAGAAAAAGAGCTTCGGCGTCTTCTTTTGTCTGGCAGTGCTGACCTCCCATGAAATGATTTATATCCTTATCAGTAAAAAGATAAACGAATTTTTCTTTATCGGCATCCCTGTATTTCCTGAGGATCGTGCGTTTGGTTCTTATTTCCGGATTTTTCATTTACAGTTACCCGGCAATAATTTTTTCATAAAAGGCTTCATATTGCGGAACGATTATTTCTTCGCTGAATTCCTCTGCTCTCTTTCTTGCGTTTTTAGAAAGTATCCCGTATCTCTTTTCATTGGTTAGAATTTCGATTGCGTATTTAGCCATTCTTTCGACATCTCCTATCTCGGCAATATATCCTGTTTCGCCGTGATGATTAAGCTCAGGCAATCCTCCAACACTTGATGATATTACCGGAACACTGCAGCTCATAGCCTCAAGTGCAGACAATCCAAAACTCTCGGATTGTGAAGGTATAATAAATAGATCAGCTATGGACAGAAGTTCTACAAGTGCATCCTGTTTACCCATGAATTTTATGTCCTCTGAAATCCCGAGTTCGCGGCCCAGTCTTTCGCAGTCACTTCTTTCGGGTCCGTCACCGATAAGGATCAGTTTGGAGTCTACGGTTTCCCTTACTTCATTATAGATCTTAATGACATCCTGAACACGCTTAAGTGCCCGGAAATTAGAAGTGTGTACAAGTATTTTTTCCCCGTTAGGCGCAAAGTTTTTCTTAAAACACTTTGTCTTTTCATCATCCTGCCGCTTGTATTTTTCTATGTCGATGAAGTTATGGATAACTTCAATTTCCTTATCGATCTTATACTGCTGCTGGGTTTTGTCTTTTAAAAATTTGGATACCGCAGTAACCCCGTCAGATTTTTCAATACTGAATTTCATGGTTGGAAGAAAACTCGGTTCGAGTCCCGTAAGAGTTATGTCAGTGCCGTGAAGTGTTGTAATGAATTTAATGTCTTTTACATTATTAGTATCTGATTTTAATATCTCCCTGGCAAGATAAGCGCTTGTAGCATGAGGAATTGCGTAATGTGCGTGAAGAATATCGAGATCATAGAACTTTGTTACTTCTACCATTTTACTCGATAAAGCAATACTGTAAAGTGGAAATTCAAACAGAGGGTAGTTATTGATCTCGACCTCGTGATAAAAGATATTATCAACATATCCGTTAAGTCTTGTCGGCATGGCATAGGAAATAAAATGAACTTCGTGTCCTCTTAATGCAAGTGCTTTACCCAGTTCGGTAGCGACTACTCCGCTTCCTCCGTATGTCGGGTAACAGGTAATACCTATTTTCATAATTTAATTATTTTGGTAAATATACTTTTAAATGACTATAAGAAAAATTCCTTTGTTATCTCCTTTTTACTCAAATCCACTCTACTCACTCTACTCACTCTACTCACTCTACTCACTCTACTCACTCTACTCACTCTACCCACTCTACCCACTCTACCCACTCTACCCACTCCACCCACTCTACACTCTCAATACGATCCCACCCACTCC
>JAGQWH010000272.1 GCA_020437545.1 Ignavibacteriota bacterium | reverse complement strand
CTCGGGATTTTCAGTTTTGAGAAAGATCTTTAATCTCCTTAGGTATATAGAATATCTCTGAACAAGAAAAGTTTTGCCACTAAGGCACAAAGACACTAAGACTTATTTAATCAATATTGTCAAAAATGTATTTTAATATTTTTATTTATTTAAAATATAATTTGTGACAAAATATAAACTGTTTACTTTAACCCCACCCTGCCCTCCCCTTTAAAAAGGGGAGGGTTTTGGAGAGGTTAATAAATACCGGGGTTTTTTTAAATAGTTTTAAAAAATGATAAAATTTTAAACAACAAACTGATATGAAAGCGGCTGTACATTATCAATACGGTTCTTCTGATGTAATTCAGATCAGAGATGTGGATAAACCTGTTCCTGCAGACAATGAATTACTGGTAAGAGTTCATGCAGCAACAGTGAACAGGACAGACTGCGCTATGCTTACTGCTGATCCCTGGTTTATGAGATTTTTGACAGGACTGACAAAACCAAAGAAATCAATTTCCGGAACTGATTTTGCAGGTGTGGTAGAATTTGCCGGCAAAAATGTTTCAAAGTTTAAAACGGGTGACAGAGTCTTTGGGTTTGATGATAATGGTTTAGGCTCTCATGCAGAGTATATGACGATTTCCGGGAACAATGCAATCTCAGTTATTCCCGAAGATATCTCATTTGAACAGGCAGCGGCGAGCATAGAAGGCGCTCATTATGCTTATAATTTTTTGAATAAAGTAAATATAAAGGCAGGTCAGAAAGTACTGGTCAACGGAGCTTCAGGAGCAATTGGTTCGGCTGCAGTTCAGCTTCTGAAAATCTCCGGCGCAGATATAACTGCAGTATGCAACACAAAAAACAAAGAACTTATATCTTCTCTCGGCGCGGAAAAAGTCATAGATTATGAAAAAGAGGATTTCACAAAATCAGATGAAAAATTTGATTTTGTATTTGATACTGTCGGTAAGAGTACGTTTGGAAAGTGCAAACCAATATTAAAGGACGGCGGTATTTATATTTCATCCGAGTTAGGTCCAAACGCGCAGAATGTATTTTATTCACTGTTCACGCCTTTTTTCGGAAAGAAAAAAGTAAAATTTCCAATGCCGCTGAACCGGCTCGAAAGTGTTTTATATATAAAGAAACTTTTAGAAGAAGGAAAGTTCTCACCTGTAATTGACAGAGAATATACTTTGGATAAAACCGCAGAGGCATTCAGATATGTGATGACGGGAGAAAAGACGGGGAATGTTTTAATTGTTTTATAACTTTTTTAAAGTTTTATTCCGTTTGAATATTTCTTCTGAGAGGAGAATTCAGATTGCTGAGGTGTTTCCGGTTTTAAAAATATTTCTTAGATACCGGTTTTTAATTCCCAAACAGAATCCGCACTGTTTTGAAAAAATAAATTTTTTTGTATCTTAATATTTAATACAAAATTAGTTTAAGATGAAAAAAAGGTACTACATTTCCATGTTGAGTTTGTTTCTGCTGATACTTTTTTTTGATGCCCTCTATATTCCTGCCCACAAAACAATAACAATTTTTCTGATTTTGGGACTGCTTCATTTAGTATTGTTTGTCCCTCTTAACTTTTCAGGCGCGCATTTTCTGTACAGACCTATTGATAATGCTTTTAAAGAAAACAGACTTAATGCGGAAGTAATACATCGTATCAGCCGTCTGCCATGGTATTCATCGATCTGGATTTTCATTTTAGGTTTAGCCTATTTCATACTCATGCTGGTAATGTTCTTCTTTTTTCCTGTAGATACAGGAAATGTAACATTAGAAGAAATGCCGGCTTCAATATGGCTTACTGCAATTCCATCTATGATCTATATATATGCCATTCTGCCTGCATTCATTACCTGGTTTTTAATAAATGATTACTGTCTTGATCTCAAGACCCGAATGTTGTCAAAATTCAATCTGGTCTATCCGCCCGGAAATAAAAAATACGGACTTACTTTATTGATAACCTTTGTCATTCTTGGATTTCTTCCTTCAATACTGGTTACTTTGGAAATAATTGCTTCCGGCGCAGGAAATAAATACGGTCAGTTTTCTGACATGACACCGCTTGAAGGACTTCTTCCTGACAGGATTGCAGTATTCACGGGAATTGTCATAGCAGTGATCTTCATTGCCCGTTCATTCACTAAACCTGTCTATTCATTATTGAAGGGCATTGAAAAAGTTAAAGAAGGCGATTACTCAACATTCATTCCCGTTATTACTGAAGATGAAATCGGAAAGCTTACCAATGAATTTAACACAATGGTGAAAGGTCTCAAGGAAAGAGAAATTATCAGGGACACATTTGGGAAATATGTTACCAAAGACGTTGCCAATGTAATTCTTGATAAGAAAATAAATACTGCAGGTGAAGAAAGAATATGCACAATACTGGTTACAGACATTGCAAATTACACAACCATTACTGAGGCTTCATCTCCGAATGAAATTGTAAAAATGCTGAATGAATATTTTACAGAGTTGGTTGGTATTATAAATAAATACAAAGGTGTAGTAAATGAATTTGTAGGAGATTCGGTCTTCTCAATGTTTAATGTTCCGCTGGATGACCCGGATCATGCCATCCATGCTATAAAAGCCGGGTTGAAAATTGAAGAGATAACCAATATCCGGACATTTGGCAATGGCCGGAAGTTGTCAACCCGGATAGGAATTAATACGGGTTTAGTAGTGGCCGGAAATGTCGGCGCAGAGGATAGGTTGAAATACAGCGTTGTTGGTGATGATGTAAATATTGCCGCACGGCTGGAACAGCTGAATAAACAATACGGCACACAACTTTTGGTCGGGGGAAACACTTATGAACTGGCAAAGGATAATTTTTCTTTTTTCAAGCTTGGTGATTTTCATTTAAAAGGAAAAGAAAAATCCGTTAAAGTGTACAGGATAAATAAATAATTTAAGACTGTGTATGTGTTAATAATTCCGGAGATATAACCATTTAAATTTTTAGTTTGCGTTACATTTTATTTCTGACGGATTCAGAAGCAAAAGCCAGGCAGGCAAAAATTGATTCTTTGTTTAAAGATGGGTAAGACAATAAGAGTTGTTCGGGAGTTTCACCTAAAGATAATTTCTCAAGTATAAGATCTACCGGAATTCTCGTTCCAATTAACACCTGTTTTCCGAACATTACTTTTGGATTGGTTTCTATATATTTTTTCCGGTTTGATTCCATTAGCAAACCTAGAGAAAATCACTTTTAATTTCCATACTAAGTTTAATATCAAAAAGATTTCCGGATTAACTCCATACACTCCACACACTCCATATACTCCACACACTCCATACACTCAACACACTCCATACACTCCACACACTCTATACACTCCATACACTCCACTCACTCCATACA
>JAGQWH010000271.1 GCA_020437545.1 Ignavibacteriota bacterium | reverse complement strand
ATACTGGTTTATTCAAAAAAAGGATTCACGCTTATTGACAGCGGAGCCGTTGTGGATTTTTATAAAGATGGTGAGATAGCCTCAACTCTTTCAGGAGAAAAAGGAAAGATAAATGATAAGACGAAAGATATTGAGATATACGACAGTGTGCATGTTATAAGTAAAGACGGAAGTGAATTGAAAACTCAGAAATTACTATGGACCAATCTGACACAGAGAGTTTCATCAGATCTGTTTGTAAGTATAAAAACGCCTAACGAAACTATTGAAGGTATAGGATTTGAATCAGATCAGAATCTGAAAAATTATAAAATATTTAAAGTAAGCGGGACCTTTTAGTTTGTAAAGTTTGCTACCGGAAATTGAATTCATAATTTTCAAAAAATGAATTAACCAATTAACCAATTAACTAATTAACCAATTAACCAATTAACCATCCACCGTGGCGGAAACCAATTAACCAATTAACTAATTAACCAATTAACCAATTAACTAATTAACCAATTAACCAATTAACCAATTAACTAATTAACCAATTAACCAATTAACTAATTAACCAATTAACTAATTAACCATCCGCCGTGGCGGAAACCAATTAACCAATTAACCAAAAACCCGGTCTGAAATTAATTTTTAAAATATTATATATTGTTATTTTACTAAATCTTACCGGCAATATGTTAATTGCTCAGGAGAAGGTTGAATTAAAAAATGCAGAAGAGCTTACGGGTAAAGTCATAGACGGGCAGAATGTAAGGGAAGCAAAAGGCAATGTTGAATTCATACAGGGAAATGTGAAAGTATTCTGTAATTCTGCGACACAGTATATTGAAGCAAACCGGATAGAGCTCCGCGGTAATGTCAGGATCTATCAGGATACACTGACTCTTCTGACATCTCAGGCAACATATTTTGGTGATGATAAAAAAGCTATTTGTGAAAATGGTGTAACTTTGAAAGATCCTAATGCAACAATTAGGGCAGACAACGGCATTTATTTTTTTTCTGAAGCAAAAGCAATATTCAAAGGAGATGTAATAATTGTAAACGAAGGTTACAGGATCACTTCACAGGAGCTGACATATTTAAGGAATACTGAAGATTCTTTTGCAAAAGGTAACGTAATTGTAACATCGGACTCTGCTGTGATCAAAGCTGACAATATAGATTTTTACAAATCCCAGGGTAAGACATACGCACTGGGTAATGTAAGCATTGAAAGTGACTCTACAATAATTACAGCTGATACATCTACAAATTATTCTAAGGAAAAAAGATCTGTTGCCTCAGGCAATGTTAAAATTACAAGTATGAATAACAACACTGTCATTTACGGAAATAATATCGAGAATTTTGAGCTGGAAAATTATACAATACTAAAAGGCAATGCAAGACTTGTTCAGATAGAAACAGATTCAGCTGATATAAATAAAGATACCTTGTTCATATACAGCGATACAATGGAAGCATTCAGAAGTATCCCGGATAAATATATTGCAAGAAGTAATGTGGAGATCTTAAGAAGTGAATTTTCGGCAAAATGCGGAGAGGGCATTTATTATAAGAACAATGAGACTGTCTCACTTTCCCTGAAGCCGATTGTATGGCAGGATCTTCTGCAGATGACAGGAGATTCAATCTATGCGGAACTTCCTGATAACAGGCTTCAGACAATATTTGTAAAAAAAATACCCGGTGATAATTCGCTAACATCTTTTGTAATATCCGGAAACAAAGATGAATATTTTTCCGACAGATATGATCAGATCAGCGGAGATGATATTGAGATAAGATTTAAAGAAGACAAAATTGATATGATTGAAGTAAAAAATAATTCCAGCAGCATATACTTTCTGTATGATGACAAAAAAGCAAATGGTCTGAATAAAGTTGAAGGAAAGGATCTTTATATTTATTTTGGAGAGGATGAAAAAGTCTCCAAGATCAAAGTTGATACAAATCCAACCGGAGAATATGTCCCTGAACAGATTCTGAATTCAACAGGTCTGACTCTTCCGGGTTTTGATCTCAGGGAAGATAAGCCTGTCAGAAGATAATTTGTTTCAACTGAATTAGTTATCATAAAGTAAAATTTTTTTATACAAACAGGAATGATTTACAATTAAAAATTATAAAATGGAAAAGAATCTGGGCAAACATTACATTGAAAATTCAATTTCAGAATTCAAAAAAATAAAAAAACTCGGAGACAAAACATTCTCACAGATCAAAGATGAGGATTTTTTCTGGTCACCCGATGAAGACTCCAACAGCATTGCAATTATTGTCAGACATTTCAGCGGCAACATGCTCTCACGCTGGACAGACTTTCTCACGACTGACGGTGAAAAGCCTAACCGTAACAGAGATGAAGAGTTTGAAAGGATCTTCTACACTGATAAAGATGATATTATTTCCAGATGGGAATCAGGCTGGAAGTGTTTATTCGACGCTCTAAATTCACTGAAAGAAGAAGATCTGATGAAAGAAATAACCATCCGCTCGGAGCCGCATACTGTTTTAGAAGCTATCAACAGACAGTTAACTCATTATAGTTATCATACCGGGCAGATAGTCTTTATAGCAAAACATCTTGTAAATGCTGACTGGAAAAGTCTCTCTATACCAAAAGGTGGCTCCGAAGAATATAATAAAAAGAAGATCAATAAAAGCTGATGTTGTGGAGTTTTGATCAGACAGTAATTCCCAGGAGTGCATCTTTCATTTGCCCGTTTCCTTTATCGTAAAATGGTATACCCACTATTTCAAGTGAAGTAAAATCAAGCTTGTAATTGAAATTCTTCATTACATCACTTTTTTCAGCTTCCATAGAAATAAGTATAAACTCAGCCAGTTTTTTTGCGTCTTCCTTTCCATATGCAAAACCCGTAAGTTTCACATTGTATTTTTGAGGAGACGCAACTGGGTTTTTGATTGTGAATTGTGTAGCAAGATTTTTCATTACTTCAAGAGAACAATAGAATGCCGGAATATAGAAAATGATCTCTCCGCTTGTATTGTCATTACTCCCTCCGAAAATATTCTTAAGAAAATTACCGGAAGCCTTTCTTTCAAGAATACTTATGTTTGTTTTCAAAAGCCAGAAGGGTTTGTATATTAATTCGCCATCTTCTCTTATTGCAGCAGAAGCAAAATTAATTTCAATTGGCGTCATCTCACCGTTAATAATTTCAAACCCGCTGCCGCAGCTTGTGCAATAAACTATATTGTCATTTACTTCCACTACAAGCCCGCTGCCGCACTGTTTACATTTAACCGCTTCTAATTTAAAGTCAGACATTTAGTATTAAGTATTAAGTATTAAGTATTGAGTATTGAGTATTGAGTATTGAGTATTGAGTATTGAGTATTGTGTATTGTGTATTGTGTATTGTGTATTG
>JAGQWH010000270.1 GCA_020437545.1 Ignavibacteriota bacterium | reverse complement strand
ATGCAGGTAACTTCTCAACGCATTCACGACTGCTTATAATTATATTACTTCCCGTATCTTTCAGCATGAAACGAATCCGTTCTTCAGGATATTCAGGATCGATCGGTACATAAGCGCATCCTGCTTTCAAAACACCAATTATTCCGACCATCAGAGCTGCACTTCTCTCAATGCAAAGCGGAACAAGAGCCCCCTGTTCTACTCCCTTGCTTCTGAGATAATGAGCTACCTGATTCGATCTTTCATCAAGCTCTTTATATGTTAACTTTTCATTCTCAAATAAAACTGCAGGTGCATCAGGTGATAAAGTTACCTGCTCTTCAAAAAGATCAACAATCGATTTTTCCGAAGGATACTCTGAAGCAGTTTCATTGAACTCTTTTACAACCTTCTCCTCTTCTTCTTTTGAAAGCATCTGCAAAGAACCCGTCATCTGCTCAGGATCATTCACAACTGAACTCAAAAGGTTTTTAAAATGAGCGATCATATTATTGATCGTTTCCTCTTTGAACAGATCGGTGCAGTATTCGACCGATCCCATTATTCCTTCCGGAGTTTCTACAGTAAAGAATGTCAGATCAAATTTCGAATTTACATTCGGGAAAACTTCATTTGATAATTTTACATCACCAAGATTCAGTTCAGGTACATCCGGTGTATTCTGCAATGCAAAAATGATCTGGAACAATGGACTTCTAGTCATGTCCCTTTGCTTTGCAACAGTATCAACTATCTTCTCAAATGGCACATCCTGATAATCATATGCTTCAAGTGTAGTTGATCTGACCTGCTTCAGCAGTTCCAAAAATGAAGCGTTATTATCTATTTCATTTCTGAGTGTAAGCGTATTCACAAAAAATCCTATCAGCTTCTCGACTTCTTCCTGCTGTCTGCCGGCAATAGGCGTACCGACACTGATATTTTCCTGACCACTGTATCTGTTGAGTAATACATTAAATGCCGCAAGAAGTGTCATAAACAAAGTAGCGCCGTTCTGCTTTGATATTGTCTGCAAAGAATCTGATAAATCTTTACCAATTTCAAAATTAACATTAGCACCTTTTATACTCTGTACAGCCGGTCTCTCAAAATCGATCGGTAGTTGTATCGGCTCAACATTAGCAAGCTTATTTCTCCAGTAATCAAGTTTCTTATTGAGCATCTCTCCCTGCAAATTCTTTCTCTGCCATATTGCAAAGTCAGCGTATTGTACTTCAAGAGCAGGAAGTTTTGGATCTGTATTTTTATCAAACGCTTCATAAAGTTCTGCCAGCTCATTTACAATTACTGAAACCGACCAGCCGTCTGATGCAATATGATGCATCGTAATAACAAGTATGTTTTCATCTTCACTTAATCTGATCAGATGAATTCTCATCATATGATCTTTAGACAGATCAAATGGTTTGCCGATCAGCTTAAGGATATTACTTTGTAATTCTTCCGGCGAATCTTTAAACTTTCCTCCGTCAATGATCTCGAGATCCCAGTTGTCCTTATCCTGAACCACCTGATAACCCGCTCCGTCTTCCTGCAAGATTACCGAACGTAAAACTTCATGACGGTTAATAATTGTCTGCAGTGATCTTGTTAATGCTTCAATATTAAGCTTACCTTTTAATCTTAAAACAGCAGGTACATGATACTGAACGCTTCCTTCAAGCTGATCAATGAACCATAGTCTTTCCTGACTGTATGATAAAGGGATCTTTTCAGGTCTCTGCTCTGCAGTGACAGGGGGAAGTATCAGACCTTTGCTTAAAGTATCCAGGTATCTCGAAAGTTCTGAAACAGTAGGATATACAAACAGGTCTTTTATCGCAATCTCCGAATCCAGTTTCTTTCTGATAGCTGATATCACCCGCATTCCCAGCAGAGAATGTCCGCCGAGTTCGAAGAAATTATCGTGAACACCGATTTTTTCAATACCAAGCAGGTCCTGCCAGATCTCTGTTAGCTTCTTCTCGGTATCGGTTTCCGGGGCTATGTAATTCAGCTTATCAATTTCTATAACATCTTCTCTCTGACTTAAAAACTTGCGGTCAACTTTACCATTATTGGTCAGCGGCAACTGATTCAAAACAATTAATTCTGACGGAATCATATAATCAGGAAGACTCTCCTGAAGCATATTCTTAATATCTTTTTTAAGCATCAGACTGATATCATTCATCAAAGGAATATTGGTATAAGTCGATTTACCGGTTCTTTTCTTCTCGACAAATGGTTGCTTTAAAAATTTTCCATCCAAAACTGAAGGATCCGACTCAAGTACAAGATCGATCAGCAAAGGATCTTCATTCAGTAAAAATCTGTATGTATAACCATTCGAAATTGCAAAGTCTATGATCTCTTTTGCCTTCTTACTTTTCGTATCTTCACTGCTCATTACTTCAAGGATGTCACCTACATTATTTACATCCTTATTGTTTAATGCTTTATTTATAAGGCGTTCCTTAACGAGTCTTGGATTAGGAACATTCATAACGGCGATTAATCTCTTTCCGTTTTTAATATCTTCTATAACAGATTTTGTATCCGTTAAATCTTTCCAGTCCTGCCATTTGGGATCTATAATTTCTTTTCCGTGATCATCGCCTACATGTATAACAGCAGTATATCTGTATAATGATAATTCATTAATATAAGAAGCCTGTTTCCATTTGATCTCAATGTTTGTGATCTCAGGATAAAGCGATTTCAATTTAACAAAATATTCAGGATCAAAACAAAGCTCTTCTTCTTTTATGACATCCTGCTCGATCGCCCATTTGAATTCCTTCACCGAAGCTGAATGATTTAATCTGTTGATGTGAAGACGTCCTTTGAAATATTCAAGTAATCTGTTATCACGCACATCACCGATAATTATCCTGCCATTTCCTTTTAATACTGAAATTCCTTTACCTACAACCTGATCCATGTAATCTTCACCCGGGAAGTACTGAACTATCGAGTTAAGTATTACAGTATCTATATTCTCTTCCTCACTGATCTCGATCTCATGAGCGGAAACAATTCTCAGATCAGTCTCGCAATAATTTCTGAATCCCTTACCGATCTGTTTTCTGATCTGATCCATTGAAGATCTTGAAAAGTCTGTACCAATATACTTTTTTACCTTCTCCGCTAATTCATAATAGATAAGTCCTGTACCCGATCCGATCTCAAGAACGTTCACTGGTTTCTCTGATAATATCACATCTACGACGTCATCTCTCCATGCCCGCATTTCTTCAGGTTCGATAATACCGCCTGTGAAACTGTCATTCCAGCCGATTATGTTAAACTCAACATCTTCGATCTCCACATCCTCGGTCTGTGAATATTCAGTGTCATATAGCTCTTTCCATCCTGCGATCTGCCTCTGGTAAAGTTCATGCTCCTTCGTCTTCACATATTCAGGCTCCGGTACATAATATCCGATTATCCTGTTTTCCT
>JAGQWH010000026.1 GCA_020437545.1 Ignavibacteriota bacterium | reverse complement strand
ACGGTCGGCTCAGACAGGAAATTTTTGCTGTTCGCCAATACTCTGAATTTCTTTCGGCAATTTATCACAGGCGGGTTCAAAAATTTAAACAAATAAAAATATAGATTAGCATTTATTAATAAAACTTTTTTACTTATGTGAAATTGTTTTGGACAAAGTTGAAAAAAAACCATCACCCTAATCAAGAATTCCATTTAATTTAACAAACATTAATCCTATTTTTATTACTTACTAATTTTTTAAAAGCAAAAGTTGAATTCAAAAGAAATACGTAAATCATTTTTAGATTTTTTCAGGGAAAAAGATCATAGTATCGTACCATCTTCGCCGGTTGTTCCATTTAACGACCCGACACTTCTTTTTACAAATGCCGGAATGAATCAATTCAAGGATGTTTTTCTTTCTACCGGAACAAGAGAATATACCCGGGCTGCCGATACACAGAAATGTATCCGTGCCGGAGGAAAACATAACGATCTTGAAGAGGTTGGGATGGATGGTTATCACCATACATTCTTTGAGATGCTCGGCAACTGGTCTTTCGGAGACTATTATAAAAAAGAAGCTATAAAATGGGCATGGGAATTACTGACTGATGTCTGGAAGCTCCCTAAAGATAAATTGTGGGTTACAGTTTTTGAGACCGATGATGAAGCGTTTGATATATGGAAAAATGAAACTGATATAGATCCTTCACATATTCTAAGATTCGGTGAAAAAGATAATTTCTGGGAAATGGGTGATACCGGACCCTGCGGTCCCTGCTCCGAGATACATTATGATTTTACCGGAAACGGATGTAAACCGGAAGATGTAAATGCCGGACTTGAAGATGTGATTGAAATATGGAATCTTGTTTTTATTCAATATGACAGAAAAAAAGACAGAGAGCTTGTACCGCTTCCCAAAAAACACATTGATACGGGAATGGGTTTTGAAAGGATTGTCAGAGTTTTGCAGAATAAAAGATCAAACTATGAAACTGATGTATTTCTTCCGATAGTAAATAAAATTTCTGAAATTACCGGCAAAAAATATGAAGGAGAAAATATATCTTCTATCAATGCTATAGCTGATCATATCAGAGCGCTTACTTTTGCAATCTGCGACGGTGCACTTCCGTCAAATGAAGGAAGAGGTTATGTTCTCAGAAGGATATTAAGAAGAGCTTCCCGTCTTGCAAGGAAGCTTGAGTATCATGAACCTGTTTTATTTCAGCTTGTAGATACTGTCACCGAACATTTTGGCGAAGCATTTCCTGAACTTATTGAAAAAAAGGATTTCACAAAAGAAGTTATTCAGGCTGAAGAGGAAAGCTTTAATGTTACACTTGACAGAGGTCTGAAATTATTCAATGAAGTTACTGATTCTCTGGAAGGTACAAAAATATTTCCGGGTGAAGAAGCATTTAAACTTTATGATACATTTGGTTTCCCAATAGACCTTACACAGGTCATGGCTAATGAAAAAGGACTTAAAGTTGACATGCTGAAATTTGACGAGGAAATGGCTAAGCAGAAAGAAAGAGGAAGAGATGCAAGAAAAGATAAACTTGATCTTGAGACAGGCATAGGCATATTTGATTTTCTGAATGAGAATTTAACTGAACAAGTCAACTATGACCCATACATCAAAGGTGAATTTTCTGAAGAGAAAGTTTTTGCAGTAGGTAAAACGGAGGATGGTAAACTAATTGCAGTACTTGATAATAATCCATTCTTTTCAGAATCAGGCGGTCAGATTAGTGATACTGGTAAGATCGTAATTGATAATGAAAAAGAAATCACGATTCTGGATTCTCAAAAATATTTTCTTATTCTTGATGATAAAGAGAAAACTGTTTCAGGCAGTATAGAAGAGAATGGTTTGTTGCCACTCAAAGGTAAGATAATTCTTGATCATCAGAGAAGAAGATCAATCGAACGAAATCACTCTGCTACTCATCTTGTTCATGAAGCATTGAGAAGAGTTCTTGGAAGTCACGTCAAGCAGCTTGGTTCCCTTGTGCACAATGAATACCTCAGGTTTGACTTTCCGCATTTCCATAAACTTACCGGAAATGAGATCCTTGAAATTGAAGCCATGGTAAATTCTAAAATTAAAGAGCAGATTGACGTAATAACTGATGTCGATATTTCTATCGAAGAAGCAAATAAGATCCCGAATGTAAAAAAGATCTTTGGAGATAAATACGGAGATAAAGTCAGAGTCGTTCATATAGATGATAAATTCAGTATAGAATTCTGCGGAGGTACTCACGTTGCAAATACTTCTGATATCGGATTGTTCAAGATCATCAAAGAAGAAAGCATCGCTTCAGGAACAAGGAGAATATTCGGAAGAACCGGTGAAGGGATCATTTCTTTTTTAAATGAAAGGATTGCAGATTCTGAAAAGATCATCAGTGAACTTCCGGAAAAATATTATTCCGATATTTCCGCTGCGTTGAATAATCTCAGCTATGATATTTCAAAAGCGGATTTCAGAAATATCGAACTGATGAAAGCACTTATCACAACTCAGGATAATACTATCGGCGCTTTATACGAATCAAGAGAAAGGTATCTTGAAGAAAAGAAACAAACTGAAAAAGAATTACTTAAACAAAAACTTGCACAGTTATATCTGAAACTTGATGAACTGACTTCAAATGCAATAATTGAGAATGGTTATTCAGTTGTCGTATCAAAACTTGATTCCTCAAGCCCTGATGAATTCAAAGAAATAGGCGAAGAGTTAAGAAAAAGAATTAACAGAGGAGTCGGACTGATTGCTTCGGTAAATAATGACAAAATCAATTTAGTCTGTTCTGTAAGTGATGACCTGATAAAAGATAAAGGTTTTAATGCAGGCAAACTTATCTCTTCGCTTTCCAGAGAACTAGGAGGCGGCGGAGGCGGAAAGCCACACCTTGCAACTGCAGGTGCTAAAGATATTTCCGGTCTTGATGAAGCTTTGATTAAGTTTACTGAAAACATTAAAACTGAATTAAAGAAATAAAAGAATTAAATAATTATTTAAATATATCAAATGAAAGTAATAATTCCCGTAGCAGGATTTGGAACCAGGCTCAGACCTCATACATTACATAACCCTAAAGTGCTTCTGAATGTAGGTGGAAAACCCATGATACATTACATTATTGATCAGCTTATCAAAGATAAAATTGCAAGTTCAATCATACTCGTTACGGGATTTCTCGGAGATAAAATCAAGGAATATCTCAACAGTACTTTTGATTTTGATTTTGACTATGTGGAACAGGCAGAAGCAAAAGGTCTCGGACATGCAGTATATTGCGCCAAGAGCGTTTTTAAGAATAAGAATGATGAAACGCTTATCATACTGGGTGATACGTTATTTGATGTAGATCTGAAAAAAATGATACGAAATGAAAATTCAGTAATAGGCGTAAAAGTTGTAGATGACCCCAGAAGATTCGGAGTCGTTGAGAAAGATGATCAGAATTTAATTACAAGATTTGTCGAAAAACCTGCCAGCGCTGAAGTCTCCCCTTCCAATGAAGCTATAGTCGGTTTGTATTATCTCAAGAATTCCAAAAAACTTTTTGAGTCTCTTGAGTATGTGATGAATAATAACATTACTGTAAAGGGAGAATTTCAGCTTACCGATGCTCTTGAAAATATGATAAATAATAAAGAGAAGATGACTACTTTTAATGTGGAAGGATGGCTTGACTGCGGAAAACCCGAAACTCTTCTTGAAACAAACAGATACCTTCTTCAGAAAAGATCGAAAAAATCATCTGCTGAAAAATCTCATTCGGCAAAATATAAAAATTCAAAGATCATTGAACCTGTTTATATAGGAAAGAATGTTAAGATAGAAAACAGTATCATAGGACCTTACGCAACTATCAATGATAACTGTGTCATTAAGAACAGCATTGTTCAGGATAGTATCCTTGACAAATATTCATCCATAGAAAATATAACTCTTACTGAATCTATTATCGGAGAAGGAGCTAATGTTAAAAGAAATGCTTTAAAGTTGAGTATTGGGAATTATTCGGAAATATAGTTTTAAATGGAATTCGACTTGGAGAAACGATTGGATTTTTGATTTTTGATTTTTGATTTTTTAAGTTATGATTTTTGAGTTATGATATATGAGTTATGAGTTATGAGTTATGAGTTATGAGATATGAGATATGAGATATGAGTTATGAGATATGAGATATGAGATATGAGATATGAGATATAAGATATGAGTTATGAGATTTTACACAATTCTAAACTTTTCTTACGGACAATACATAATTAACAAAATTAACAGAATTAACATAATTAACATAATTAACATAATTAACACAATAAACAAAACCCATCAGCTGTTTTCAATTTTCTTTGAAAGAAACATTTCAGCCAGAATAAATAAAACGGCACATATCAGAAAATATTTCCATAATGATAGACCTGATTCAGCGGTTACAATTTCTGAAGTAATGTTATCATTATCATCAATAAATCTTACCGATCTTATGCCCGGGCTATTAAAAAATTCAAGTATCTCATCTTCATTATAAATATCCGGATTACTTTCCCGGGGATCTCCATTCAGAGCAAACAAATATTTGCTTTCGGAAGAATCAGTAAGTTCATAAATGCCTGTCTCTTTAGTCTCTTTTAAATATGGTAAAAAGAAATAATTGGTTTTTACTTTCCCATCGGATGTCAGATCCGTTTCCTTACTTAAATCAAGCCTTAAATTATCCGGAGTAATAATTCCCGTGACATTCACAGGTTTATTCAATGTTAACAAATTTGATCTTCCGACAATGTATTCAGTCTGATATGAAAAATTATTGCTCAGATAATAAATACTTCTTATAATCAGCGGAAGAAATATGCTCTTTGAGACAAGATCAGAAAATTCCGGAGACAGGGGCAAAGATGAAACAATAATTTTACCTGCGGATATATTTGACTCAATCAGGAATGGTCTGTCATTTGAAAATGTAATTATAGAATTTGAATTTTCATTTCCGAAAAGATCATAATAAGATCTAATGACAGGAGATTCGATATTAAATCTGTCAGAAGTTTCATTAAGATCCTTATTAGAAAATACCTCTGCTAACAGTGGATTCTCAAAATTTATTCTTTCAAATTTCAGAGAACTGTTAATGTTTTCATCATTATTAATATTGCCAAACTTTACCGAATTTATTTTACTGAAAAGGACATTATTATAATTATTTATATCGGCATCATTTCCGGGAAACATAAAAACGCCTCCTCCTTTGGATATATAATCATTTAACAGAACTGATTCATCTTCAGTAAACCTGTTCTTTCCCGATATGAAAATTATTTCATTTCCGAAAATACTGTTATTGACCGAACTGAATAAATTGATTTCGAAAAGTTCACTGCTTCTGTTGATAGAATCCGACAGTATCTGAGAAGCCGACCTGATAGCAAGTTCAATATATTTGTGATCGCGTGAAGGATCTTCGAGTATTCCGATTTTAAATTTTCCGGGAATAAAAAGGGTGAAATAATATTTATTGTCCTGGGAAAGTTCATCTTCTCCGAATTCACTCTGTACGAGTTCGATCATTCCGCTAAGATACTCTGATCTGCCGGGTTTAAAATTGAATTCCAATTCCTTTTTCTCAAAAGAAGCGGCATCTGCTGCCTTTTCGCTGACTAAAACATTATCAATATAAAGATTAACAGTTTTATTTCTGACATTGTATTGTGAATGATTATTCAGAAATATTTTCACTTTGGTATCTTTGTCTTTCTCGAGTATCTTGGTTTCGATACTGAAACTGTCAAGCGATAAGTTATTTGGAATCCGGCTGCCTGTCTTTATCAGGAAAACATTTACAGGAAAATCCGCCATGTCTTCAAAATATTTCTGATCTGAATTATTAAAATTATTTTTTTGAAAATCAGAGATCAGATAAAGCTCTTTATTCTTATCATTCGAATTTTTGAAGATCCCCGAAGCGTAATTCATTATCTGTATATTATCAGCCGTTTTATATGAAGGTTTAACCTTTTCGAGTGAATCTTTCAATTCCCTGAAATTATCAAAGATAAACTTCTGATCTGTGTTTTTGATATCCAGATCGGAAGTCTTTACGAAATATATATTATCTGATTCATTATGTGATTCAAGAATTTTCTTGACTGCATCCTTTGCCTGAGTAAGATAAAGCCCTTTGTCATCTCTTGCAGTCATGCTGTAAGAATCATCCAGAACAATAATTGCAGTAGTATTACCATTTTCCCCGTTACCTGCAATACCTTCGTAAACGGGATTAGAAAAACTAAGCACTATAAAAATTATAGCCAGAACTCTGAGAAGAAGAAGCAAAAGCTGTTTGAGTTTGATCCTTCTCATTTTTGATTTCTGAATTTCCTTCAGAAACATGAGAGTACTGAAATCTACTTTTCGTATCTTTCTTAAATTTAAAAGATGGATAAGAATCGGAATGGCAATTGCAAACAGACCTAATAATAAACCCGGATTTAAAAATGTCATTTATTAAATAAATTAGAAGTCAAAGATAATTTTATTATGTGATTATCTAAATGCAAATTACTTTATTTTTTCAAAGAGGTTTCATATTTAAAAAAATATCAGGTATCACAGAATAATAAAATTTATCTATAATTTTTAAATAATAATAACAATATTGCGGGTGTTAAAATGCATACTTTAATTTTTTTGAACGGTGATCCTCCTTCCCGGAAAGTTATTAATAATTATTTTAAAGAGAGTAATTATATCATAGCTGCAGACGGAGGAGCAGATTATTTAAAAACTGAAAATATCATTCCTGATCTGATCATTGGCGATCTGGATTCTGTCAAAAAGAGAACTTTAGCTTTTTTCAAAAACAGATCTTTGATAAAAAAGGTCAGGGATCAGAATACTACCGACTTTGAAAAGAGTCTTCTTTGCTGTTTAAAAGAAAAGAAAGATAATATAATTGTGTTCGGGTTTTCAGGTGACAGAGCAGATCATACATTAAACAATTTCAGTATTCTGAAAAGATATTATAAGAAATTTAATATCAGGTTGATTTCAGACGAATTTGAAATTTTTTTTATTGATAAAAAGATCATATTCCCTTACCGTAAGAATGAAACAGTATCATTACTTGGTTTGCCTAAAGCTTCAAAAATTAATTCCAAAGGTTTAAAATACAGACTGAAAGATACTGATCTGGAATTTGGTGTCAGGGAAGGAGCTTTAAATGAATCAACTTCTTCAAAAGTATCCATTGAATTTAAATCAGGTTATTTATTATTATTTAAAAAGCATTTTTTATAATGACAGGTCTCCCCAAAATACCCCTAACAATAAATGATTATCTGATAATCGCTGCATATTTCATTGGTGTTTTAATTATAGGATTTAAAACAAAAAGCGACAGTAATTCTGTTAAAGATTATTTAATAGCAGGAAGGACATTGACTTTACCTGCATTCGTAGCAACAATAGTTGCTTCTTTTTACGGAGGTATACTTGGAATAGGAGAATTTACTTTCAGATTCGGCATATCCGGCTGGTTACTTTACGCTCTCCCCTATTATATTTTTATAACTGTATTTGCATTTTTCCTTGCAAACAAAATCAGAAGAACTCATTTATATACGATTCCCGATAAGCTCAACAGAGTTTACGGAAAAAAGGTAAGTGTTTTCGGAGGTATACTGATCTTCTTTTTAGCCACGCCTGCACCATATCTTTTCATGATGGCAATTATAATAAAATGGGTGTTTGCTATCAAGCTTGCATATGCAATGCTTTTTTCTCTTTTAGTGTCTATCATTTATCTGATCAAAGGCGGATTCAGATCTGATGTAAGAGTGAACATGCTCGAGTTTATTATTATGTTTGTCGGATTTGGAATTATACTGCCATTCTGTATCAACACACTGGGTGGATTTGATTATCTAAATGCAAGACTTCCTAAGGAGTATCTTCAGTTTCCGGGAAATGTAACACTGCAATATTTTATAACATGGTTTTTTATTGGTTCATGGGCTTTGATCGATCCGGTCTTTTATCAGCGATGTTATGCCGTTAAAAGTAAAAAGACTCCTAAAAGAGGTATTCTTATTTCACTGGTATTCTGGTTCATTTTTGATATTATGACGACGTTAACAGGGTTATATTCGAAGGCATTTTTCCTTAATGATAAGATAGATCCGGTAAATTCAATCCCGATGTTAGCCCAGAGTATTTTACCTCCAATTGCAAAAGGAATATTCATCACAGGTCTGCTTGCAACTATAATGTCATCCCTGCATTCATACATTTTTATTTCATCCACTACGTTCGGGAAGGATATTATTTCAAAGTTAAGAAATGAAGACACTGATGAATATAGATACAGCAAGATAGGAATGGCTGTCAGTGGTTTCATTGCTTTGGTTCTGGCTTATTTTATACCTTCAGTAGTAGATCTGTGGTATACTGTAGGCACAATGATAATACCAGCTTTGCTGATCAGTGTTATAACAAGTTATTTTGACAAACTACAGGTACACTCAAAATTTATATTTGCAGCCATGATCACTTCGTTTTCAGTATCTCTGATAAGTTTTATTTTGGGAATGATGAACAAAGTTGAAGGAGTCGCTGTATATCCATTCTCTCTCGAACCAATGTATCCGGGACTGGCTGCAGGTTTACTGGTATATTTAATTGGTTATGCAAACCGCAAATCCCTTAAGACTGAAAGCGATTATTAATTCAGTTAAATTTTATTAATGCAAAAAAAAAATCGTACCGGAAATATCGTTCTGTTATTAATTTTAACTTTTTGTCTGAATGTTAACGCCTATTCCCTTGTCATTTCTGATTCCCTTGATAACGTAGTTCAGGATACGATAAAATTAAATCTATATAATAAATCCGGTTTAGATACCAATAATTTCAATGTATTTCCAAAAAAATATTCATACAAAAAAGTAGGTCTTGTACTAAGCGGCGGAGGTGCGCGCGGACTGGCACAGATGGGAGTAATTAATGTACTCGAAAAAAACGGTATCAGAATTGACATGGTTGTCGGTACGAGTATCGGAGCTCTTATAGGCGGATTGTATTCATCAGGTTATAAGATGAATGAACTTGAAAATATACTGAAAAAATTTAACTGGGAAAAAGCTCTCAGTTTGACCAACAAATATCAAAGGACCTCACTTTACCCTGATCAGAGAAAAGTTCAGGACAGGAGTCTGCTAGTTTTACCTTTGGACGGAATTAAACCTATATTGCTTCCCTCTTCCTTTTCAAACGGACTTTATCTCAGCGAAAAAATTAATTCCTATGTTTTAAATTCAAGATATCATCCTAAAAATGATTTTTCCGATCTGAAGATCCCTTTCAGCGCTGTAGCAACAAATCTTGATAATGGAAAACGGGTAATATTAAACAAAGGTAATTTATCTGAATCAATTAAAGCTTCGCTGACTTTTCCACTTCTTTATACTCCGATTAAAATTAACGGAGAAAATCTTGTTGACGGAGGGCTTTCAGCCAATATCCCGAATGACATAGCAAAAGATCTCGGCGCTGATCTTACTATAGTAGTAAACTCAACCAGCAATCTGAGATCAAATGAAGAGCTGGATGATCCTCTGAATACAGCCGATCAGATCCTGTCCATTACAATGACAAGATTAAACAATCTTCAGCTAAGAGAATCTGATATTATTTTAACTCCCGATATTAAGAATTATTCTGCGCTGGATTATATGAATATAGATTTTCTGATAAAAAAAGGCGAAGAGGAAGCTTTGGAAAATATTGCACTTATTAAACATAAGATTGATTCCCTTGATGAATCCGCATCCTCTTACAGTAACAATTTTATTACTAATCCTGAAGTGAAAGTAAATTCGCAAAGTTATAATTTTAAATATACCGACAGAACTTTTGATACGCTTAATATACTGACTGATAAAAATTTTGAAAAATATACTTCTATCGAAAGAAATCTTAAAATGCTGTATAAAACCGGAAAATACAAAAATGTTTATGCAGTAGTTTCACGAAAAGGTATGGAAGCTGAGATCAATTATATACTGGAAGAATATCCGGTAATGACACAAATGATTGTTCAAAATCAGTCATTTGTTCTTGACAGTTTGATATCCGGATTTCGAAATAGAAATCTGAATAAGCCTGTAGATCCGGGTTTATGCTATGAGTTTTATGATGATCTTTTAGGTAAACTCAGAAACAGTTCGTATTCACTTATTGACATTGAAAAATTTTATTTTGACTATTCAAATAATACACTTGAGATCGTATTCTCTTCAGGGAAATTTAAAAAAATAGATCTGATCGGCAATAAAGTTACAAATGAAAATGTGATTATGAGAGAGCTGGTTATAAATAATGAAAATGCTCTCAGAAAAACAAATACTGATGAAAGTATAAAAAATGTAATAAGCACAAATCTTTTTCAGCAGGTAAGTTTCAATTTTGATTACAGTAAAGATAAATATCTTCCGGATCTTGATATTAATCTTGTTGAAAAAAATTCAAAGGCTTTGAGATTTTCACTTAAGCTTGATAATGAAAGAAGATTGCAGTTACTTTTTGATCTCAGGGATGAAAATATATTCGGAACCGGTATTGAGGCAGGACTTCTTGCAGCAGGCGGTACATTAAATCAGATCTATCAGTTTGACGTTCAGACTGATCAGTTTTTCAGACTTCCTTTGACTTTCAATTTTAATCTTTACTATAAATTCAGGGATACTTACAGATACATTCAGCTGGTTGACTCTACTATCAATGAATATAATGTTTTTCAGGTTGGAGAATACAATAATATTAAATATGGTCTTAGCTTTTTACTCGGTACGCAGTTTAAACGTTACGGAACAATATATGGTCAGATATTTTACGAAAACCAGATGATTGACAATATATCCAACAGTCAGAATCTTACTGAGGATCTCAGAGTTATTAAATTAAAATTCGGAGGAATTTTTGATACCGAAGATAAAGTTCCCTTTCCAACTCTGGGTACATACATAAATGTTTATTATGAAACTGCTAAGAATACTCTGCCGGGTGTTTTAAGTTATACTAAGTTTTTTATGAACTATGATTTTTATTTCCCTACTTTTCAATCACAGACTTTTCGACCAAGATTTATTTTCGGATACGGCGATAAGACTACACCTTTAACGGAACAATTTACACTGGGAGGACAGGAATCCTTTTTTGGCATGGTGGATGACGAGTTTAAAGGCAGGCAGGTTCTTGAACTCTCTTTTGAATACAGATATTTATTTCCTTATAAACTTTTTTTCGATACTTATTTCAGTGTAAGATATGATCTCGGAAATATCTGGGAAAATACTGAAGATGTTAGATTTAAAGATCTGCGCCACGGCATAGGAATAACGGCAGCCTTTGATACTCCCATAGGTGAAGCCAGTTTCTCTTCCGGTAAAAGTTTTATTATAAAGAAAGGACTTTCTCAGGATTCTTTCATCTTCGGTCCTACGGTATTTTATTTTTCAATAGGATATGACATTTAAGAAAAGTAAATTAGAATCTTACAGAATGTTAACGGAAACTAAAGAGTAAACAAAAACGTAAACATCACGAGTTAAATTAAATCAATTTTGAATTTTTTAAGCAAACATACCGACGGAACACTAAGACTGTTATTCTCATTCATTGCCATTTATTGTCTGACTATAACTTCTATTGTCTTTATCCGGACTATGTTTACTGACAAAATGACATCTGATGACTGTCTGTGGATTCAGGAAATGGAAGGAAAAAAACTTAATGAGGGATTATACATTGTTGAAGTTCTTCCGGGTGGTGTTACTGATGAAGCAGGAATCAAAAATGGTGATATTCTCATTGCAATTAACGGAATAAAATTTGAATCGATAAATAAAGCACAGGAGATCCTTAACAGTTTTGAAGATCAGGAGGTCATAGAGTATACTGTTATAAGGGATAATGAGATCCTTAAATTCAATATAAAAGTTATAAAGTTTTTCAATATCCTGTTTCTGATATTTTCACTACTTGGATTCGGATTTCTTTTAATTGGATTCATGGTTGGTTACTCCAAACCCAAAGAGCTCACCTCTCAGTTATTTTTCTTCCTTGGATGCACAGCCTCACTTTTATTTGTTCAGGTAGGATTTACGAATACAGGGATCAGTAATTATTTATCCTTATTCAACGCTATAGTCGGATCATTTTTTTACGGATTGTTTGTTCATTTTATAATTACATATCCAATCAAAATTGAACACAGATACAGGAAATTATTTCTTGCAATCCTTTATATTTCTATATTTACATTTGTATTATTAAGAATACTGACTTATGGAAGCAATTTTTCTTTTTTGATGAATACATTGGCTTCAATATTTGCAGTATTATCAATTGCTTCAGGTATATATTTTCTGATCAGATCATATTTCAGATTAAATGACAGCAATCTGAAAAAACCAATGAAAGTAATTCTTATCGGATTCCTTTTTGGAGCAGTTGGATTCACATATTCTCTTATTATAAGTGTACTGGTAAAAACGCCTAATTTTTTACTTCAGCCATGGATATTTCTTCCAACCGCACTTGTTCTTTTCATTCCGGCTTCAATAGGTTTTTCTATATTCAAATACAGGATACTTGACACGGAATTTATTGTAAAGAAGGGTTTGGTATTCGGTATTATAACTGCTTTTATAATAGGAATTTATTTACTGCTTGTCTTTGTATTAAATTCACTTCTGAGCCAGTTTTTACCTGAAAATAAACAGCTTCTGACAATCGCTCTGATCATCGTTGTTACTTTTAGTTTTGACTATGTAAATAAAAGAGCAAAGGATTTTGTCGATAAACAATTCTACAGGGAAAGATATAACTACAGAAAATCACTTTTACTTTTTTCCGAAGAGCTTCCTTATCTTGATAATGTAAGAAAGATAATTGAAAAGATCGGATCTTCAGTAAAAGAGACAATGGGGATAGATAATATTAATGTATGGTTTAAGGATCAGGATTTTAATGAGATCCTTCAGACTGAATTTGAGAAAGTTTCGGCAAATGAAAAAATAATTTATAAGGACGATTTATATGATGAGGCATTTAGTTCTTTATTTATAAGAAATAAAGAGCCAAGACTTATTAATGAAGTATTGCTTCAGGAGTTAAAGATCAATGATGAGTATAAAGAAATAATATTAAAAGAAAAATTTGCACTGCTTATTCCGATTTTTATTAAAGATGTTCTTATCGGCACTATGAATTTCGGAGAGAAACCTTCCGGCAAAGCTTATTCGGACGAAGATATTGACCTTCTCAAAACACTTGCTTCCCAGGCTGCGATCGCATTTGAGAATTCAAGACTTCAGAAAGAAAAAGTCCTGAAGCAGGTCATGGAAGAAGAACTTCAGATAGCAAGAAATATTCAAATGGGATTATTGCCGCAATCCATAAACAGTATTGACGGAATAGAGGTATCAGGATTCTATAATCCCGCAAAGATAATTGGAGGTGATTTTTATGATGTCATTAAATTAAGTGACAGCAAGATGCTCGTAATAGTAGCCGATGTTTCGGGTAAAGGTATAGCTGCTGCATTGTATATGTCAAAAGTTCAGGCGATGATACAGTTTGCTGCTAAGTTATTCCAGTCACCGAAAGACATATTGGTTGAAGTAAATAAACAAATACACAATAAAATTGATAAAAAATCATTCATAACAACTGTAGTAGCCTTGTTTGATCTTGAGAAAATGAAAGTTAAGATTTGCAGAGCCGGTCATAATCCTGTAATTTATTCAGTTAACGGAAAATTTGATCTGCTAAAGAACAAAGGAATGGGACTTGGACTGGAAAGCGAAGTATTCTTTAATCAGAATTTAGAGGAAACGGAGCTTGATATATCAGACGATAATGTTTTTGTATTTTATTCGGATGGACTTACCGAAGCAATGAACAGAAACAGAGAAGAATTCGGAACAGATAAAGTTATGGATATAATCAGTTTAAACCGTCAGAACTCCTGTTCACTAATTCAGAAAGAGATAATTAATTCAGTAGATCACTTCAGAGGAAGCGCCGAGCAGAATGACGACATTACGCTCGTGGTCACAAAGATCAAAACTGCGAAGGACAAAAACAACATTTCGAATTAGAATCCTTACAAGTAACAAAATCCTGACTTATTTTTTCCCCTTCAAAAAGTTATTTTCCTTTACTCAAAATCAAATTAAAATCTGCTCTTTTATACAATAATATCTCTAAAAATCAAAAATCTAAAATCAAAAATCTAAAATCAAAATGATACCACGCTATTCAAGAAAAGAAATTTCAGACATCTGGTCTGATGAAAGTAAATTCAGGATCTGGCTGGATATAGAAATTCTTGCTACAGAGGCACAGACTAAACTGAAACTTGTACCTGTAAAATCATTCCAAAATATTAAGAAAAATGCAAAGTTCAATGTTGCAAAGATTCTGAAGATCGAAGAAGAGGTCAAACATGATGTGATCGCATTTCTTACAAATGTCGGTGAAAATGTCGGACTTGATTCAAGATTCATCCATCTTGGAATGACAAGTTCTGATGTAATCGATACTGCATTGTCAGTTCAGATGAAACTAGCCGGTGAAATAATTGCCAAAGATCTTATCGAAGTAAATAAATCATTATTAAAGAAAGCAAAGAAATACAAATATCTTACTATGATCGGCAGGACGCACGGTGTTCATGCCGAACCAATTACTCTTGGGCTTAAATTTGCATTATGGTATGATGAGATGAACAGGAATATCGAAAGATGGAAAAGAGCAGTTGAAGGAATTTCTGTCGGGCAGATCTCCGGAGCAGTCGGAACTTACGAACATATTTCCCCTGAAGTGGAAAAATTTGTCTGTAAAAAACTTGGTCTGAAAACAACAAAGATCTCAACACAGATCCTTCAGAGAGACAGACATGCTGAATACATGTCTGCCCTTGCTATCATAGCATCTTCTATTGAGAAATTCACATCCGAGATCAGACATCTTCAAAAGACAGAGACACTCGAACTGGAAGAATATTTCTCTTCAGGTCAGAAAGGTTCTTCAGCTATGCCGCATAAGAAAAATCCTATTACCTGTGAAAGACTTTCGGGAATGGCTCGTATCATCCGCGGAAATACACTTGCAGCTTATGAGAACATTCCACTGTGGCATGAAAGAGACATTAGTCACTCTTCTGTAGAAAGAGTCATACTTCCTGATTCTACCATACTCATTGATTATATGCTTTACCAGTTTGCAAGACTTATTGATAATCTTGTTGTTAGTGAAAATAATATTAAGCAGAATCTTGAACTCACTCACGGACTTGTATTCTCACAGACAGTTCTTCTGAAACTGATAGATAAGAAAATGAAACGCGAGCAGGCTTATAAGATCGTACAGACTGTCGCCATGAAATGCTGGAAAGAAAAGATAAGTTTTTATAAACTCCTTTCCGAAGATTCAGAGGTCAGAAAATATCTCAACGAAAAAGAGTTGAAGGAAATTTTCAACTATGATAAGTCGAGGAAGAATGTTGATTTTATATTCAGGAGGGTTGGGATAAAGTAAGTTAATAACTGAATATTTATTAATTACGCATTTTTAGCATTTACCATTTTGGTAAATATAATTAAGTTACTAATTCATTTTTTTTTAAAAATTAACATTGAATTAATTTCTTATGCTAAAACCAATTAAAACTAAAAAACAGTACGAAAGCGCTATGCAGAGGATTTATGATCTGATGCAAAAAGGAGTAAAAAATGGTTCAGATGAAGGAGATGAATTTGAAGTTCTTTCGATTTTAGTTGAAAAATATGAAGAAGAGAATATTAAGATAGATCCGCCTGATCCGATTGAAGCAATTAAGTTCAGAATGGAATCTTTAGGACTGGTTCAGAATGATCTGTCGGAATATTTAGGTTACTCCAGCCGGGTTTCTGAAGTATTAAATAAGAAAAGAAAACTGACATTGCCTATGATCCGCGCTTTAAATGAAAAGCTGGGTATCCCGCTGGAAACACTTGTCAGAGATTATAAAACCATTAACTACAAATAAAAAAAAATTACATTACCTTGTAATCTCTTCTCAGCTCAATCACCTTCCCTATTATCTGAAACGGCTTATTGATGATCGCTTTATATTTTGAATTTGAAGCTTCCAGATATGCATTGATCCGCTTATTGCGAAGCGTCTTAACGGTTGCCTCATCATCCAGCAAAGCAATTACAATTTCACCGTCTTCAGCAGTATCCTGCTTTCTGACAATCACAATATCACCGTCATAAATACCCGAATCAGTCATACTCTCACCTTTTACCTTTAATGCAAAATGGATCTGATGACCTCTGGAATTTTTTTCCATTGTTACATATCCCTGAATATTGTCATTGGCGAATATAGGCTCTCCTGCTGCGACATTTCCGTATAAAGGGATCATATCAACATCAGATTTCAGCTTAGCAATATTCCTTTCTTCCGGAGTTTTAATTACTTTGAATCCGCGGGCAATATCTTTTTTTCTTTCAAGATAGCCTTTTTTCTGAAGGGCGTAAATGTGATCCTGAACTGTTCCGATGGTGATTCCGAACTTATCTGCAATTTCTTTCAGAGTCGGAGGAAATGTTTGATCGATCCTGTACTTTTCTATGAAATTAAGGATCTTTTGCTGTTTGACCGTTAGTTTATCCATAAATCAATATGGCATAATTAATTAATAGTGTCAATTACTAATTTCAGAACCGTAAAGAAATTCTGTTGGGGGATTTATATGGTAATTGTGAATATTTAAATGATCTTTTTCAGTAATTTAAAATCGACAATCCTGAAAGAAAATATCAATGTTACAAAAAGAAGAGGAAAGATAATGTTTATAAACCAGGGAAAGCTGAAATTATTAGAGGATAAATAATACAATGCAGTTGAAATAAAAAGTGAGAGGAAAATAAGTCCTATATTTTTATATTCATAATTAATTTTATAAAATTTGTTTGAGACATAGAATAAACCGGACATCATTACCAGATAACTGATCAATGTAGCGATAGCTGCACCCATGTATGAAAATTCAGGAATGAGAATAAAATTGGCAATGACATTTGAAACCGCTCCGAGTCCGGTGATGAGTGGAAGATATTTCGTTTTTTTCTCAATATAAATTCCGGCCATGAAATTCACATACAATCCGTTGAGCAGATAAGCAAATAAAATTACCGGAACAATACTGAGTCCTGCCCAGTATGACTCCCCTATCAGATGAAATCCAAACGGAAGATCCATTTTCACGACATCATTAATGAATACAGTAATTATCAGAAAAACAAGAGATCCTCCGATAAGAAAATAAGTAAGTACTTTTGAAAAGATACTTTTTGCATTTGGCTCTTTGGCATTATTCAGAAAGAATGGTCTCCATGCGTATTCAAACATTGCCACTATCAGCATCATAAAAATTCCAAGTCTGTAATTTGCCTGATAGATACCGACTGTTTTATCATCAGTGAGATACTTTAAAATCGGACGGTCAATAATCTGAACAATATTTGCAGCAATTCCGGCAGGTATATACGGTAATGAAAATCTCAGTAATTCAGAAACAAGTTCTTTATTAAAGGTCAGATCCATATTTCTTAATACAAGAGGGATAAGAATAATGAAAGTAATTACAGAAGCAGCAAGATTACTTATAAAGATAGCTTCTATTCCGAATTTAAATTTTAATATAAGAACGAGATTTAAAACTACGTTTATGACGATATTAAGAATTTTTATTCCGGCAAAAGATTTTGCTTTGTTATTAAGTCTGAGAAAAGCAAAAGGGATAAGGATCAGAGTATCAAAAAATAATATTAAAGCGGAATATTTAATAAGATAAGAATAATTCTCACTTATCTGAAATACACCCGTAAGATCAGAAGCAAAAATGAAAATGAATCCTGAGAGTATCAGTGAATTAAAAAAGACAAGTAAATAGGGGTTAGAGAAATTTTGCTTTTTAGTTCCAACCTCCTCTGTTGATGCAAATTTCATATACCCGGACTCCAGACCTATTGAGAAAAAAACATTCAGTATGGCTATATATGAATACAGAATAGCGACAATTCCGTATTCAGCTGGAAGGAACATATTTGTATAAAAAGGAATCAGTATAAAATTTAAAAATCTTCCAACTATTGTATTGGTGCCGTAAATAAGCGTATCTTTGGAAAGACTTTTTATTTTTTCAAGCATAATTCTCTTTTATGAGAAGTAAATGAAAAAGGTTATTCCGGTTTACGGAATAACCTTTTCATGATATATTTTAATAATTATTAATAATACTGAATTCTGATTTGCGCTGATGCCAGGAAATTTTTGTCACCATCATAGACATTTATATTATAACGACCTGCCTTATAAAATGTAATTTCCTTCCAAAACCAAGTCCAGCTTGCATCTACATCCTGATAGATAGTATTATCGTAAGATTCATATCCATCTGAATCTACTTTATATATCTCATAACTAACTTCAGTTGTACCTACCCTGTAAGGCAAAGTAGTAAGACATTTCAAATAACCGCCTTCAGTACTGATATTAAATACTGTGCTGGTATTTAAAGGAACACCATCTTTACTTACATCTTCACAAAACTGAAGTGACTGGGAATAAGATGTGTTGCATAAAATAAATATCAGTAAAACTGTAAAAAACGAAATTATAGATTTATTATTTGTTTTCATATTATTTTACTTTTTTGATCATGGAATAATTTCCACTAAACCGCTTGCAACTGTCCGGCCATTCTGGTCAAGCAGAAATACCCTGTAAATACCCGGATCTTCAAAGCTCATATCACTTTCTTCATTTTTTTCAAAATATACATATTTCATGTCACGTTCTATCTTATAATCAAATTTTTTATAATAAGAAAAAGTACCTGTTGAACAGTTATATTTATCAAGCTGTATTGAACAGTCTTTTAATCCTAAAGGTCCGTCAGCTTTTACCATTACAGTTAAATAGCCGGTTGTAAATCTGTCGCTGACTCCAACTTCTCCGTCCGAACCGTATTTTTCACAAAAATACAACACCGGATATTGCTGGGCATAAGCGCTTGATTTAAAAGCAAAAAGAAATAAAATTGCAATTACAGGTAATAAAAGTTTGATTTTTTTCATTAAGAATTACTCCTTTCGGTTTTTTTTTATTAATAAATTAAATAGTTATTCAAATTCTATTTCCACGGTTCCTGATGCGATTGGAGTTCCGTCTTTCTTAAATACAGTTACTTTATAATCTCCTGATTTATAAAAAGTGATCTTATCAAAGAAAAAATAACTTTTATCCGGAGAAACATCATAAGGCTGAGTATCTATAATTTCAGAACCGTCGACTGATTCTCGTTCAAGTCTTACATCTACTGATCCTACACCAATTGGTTGACCAGTTCTTAACATAGCTGTTATATAGCCGCCTTTCTTTTTAATAAAGAATTTAGTGCTTTTACCAACCTCTTGTCCGTCTGAGGTATATTGCTCTACAAAATAAAGTTGATTTCCACCCGAAGTGGTTGTGGTAGATTCTGTTTTTGTTTCGGATTTCGTTTCTTCTTTCTTTGTTGTTTCCTTTTCGCTGGTAGATTCCTTTTTATCTCCGCAAGCAAGAATTAATGAAATACTTACAAACAGAGCTAGAATGAAACCATAATTCTTTGTAAATTTTTGCATAGTCCCCTATTATTTAATTAAGAAAAAATTTAAATCAATTTAAACCTAACTATAAATATATTCAAGTAATAAAATTTAATGCAATATCGAGCGAATTTACGGAATGTGTAATTGCTCCGATCGAAATATACCGAACTCCATTTATGTTTTGGTAATTTTGAATATTGGTATAATCCACACCTCCGGAAATTTCAAGTTCAAATACCCCATTATTAAGTGCTGCTGCTTTACTTACATCACTGACTTTAAAATTGTCCAGCATTATTCTGTCAACAAGTCCTTTTCCTTTTGCCATTACAATTTTAAATTCGGAAAAATCTTTTACTTCCAGCTCTACTTTTTTCTTTATCCTGCTTTTATTCTTTTTTAAAACATCCAGTAAGTTGCTGATATTGTTATTTGCTTCAATGTGATTATCTTTAATGAGGATCATATCATACAAACCCATTCTGTGATTTGCACCCCCTCCGTCTACAACCGCCATTTTTTCAAAAACACGCATATTTGGAGTTGTTTTTCTTGTATCAATGATTTGAATGCTTTTATTATTCAGTTTCCTTGTAAGTTCTGATGTCTGTGTCGCAATACCGCTCATTCTCTGAAGAAGATTCAATGCCACTCTTTCACCTTTAAGTATATTCCTTGTATTACCTTTGACATAGCCTATAACCTCGCCTTTTTTTACTGAAGCTCCGTCTTTTTTTATAAATCCTGTTTTGATTTTTTTGTCTATAACTGCAAACACTAAATTGAAAATCTCAATACCCGAAATTATTCCGCTTTCTTTAACCAGGACTTCAGCATTTGATTCTGATTTTACCGGAATTAATAATTCCGATGTGATATCACCCTTTCCAATATCTTCAGATAATGCTGATTTTATCAACTTTACTGCCTGGTTATAATCTGTTTTTGTCATTTATCTATTAATTATCATTTAACTGTTAGATCCAATATTTTTCTAGTAAGTTATATTTAAATTTTACTTTTCACAAGTTCTATGAAATCAGCCGGAGGTCTGACAGGTTTCATCAGTTCCAGATTCACAAATGCATGCTGTGTGTAGCCCGTAACAATTATCTTTTCGTCACAAAATATTTCATATTCGATCTTAAACTTTACAGAAGGTACATTTCTCAGAATTGTTCTGATCTTTACAACATCATCATATTTAGCTGAAGAGATATATTTCAAAAATGCTTCGATCACAGGTAAACCAATATTTTCTTTCTCAAGCTCAGTATAAGGATATCCTAGCTTTCTGAGAAAATCATTTCTCCCCGCTTCAAAATACTCAAGATAACGGACATTATTTACCACTCCCATCTTATCGGTGTGTGCATATAAAACACGAATATCTGTAGAAGTCTCAATCAATATTGGTTAATTGTGTTATCCGCCGAGGCGGAGTGTTAATTGTGTTAATCTAAAAGTATAAATCAAAAATCAAAAATCCCAAATCCGAAATCCCAAATCAAAAAATCTTTCCCGGATTCATTATATTATTCGGATCCATTGTTTTCTTAATGTTTTTCATCAGGGCGATTTCCTGTTCACCTAAAGCAATTGGCAGATAACTTTTTTGTGAATAACCGATTCCGTGCTCGCCTGAGATAGTTCCTCCAAGTGAAACAGTCAGCTTGAATATCTCCCTGATGGCTATATCAAGATCTTTCTCCCAGACACTGTCATCGGATTTATCTTTCAGTATATTCACATGAACATTCCCGTCGCCAGCATGTCCGTAACAAATTGTGGTTATACCATATTTGCCTGAAATCTCTTTTACACCTTTTATCAGTTCGGGAATTTTTGACCTCGGCACAACTGTATCTTCTTCCTTATATTCCGAAATTGATTTCACAGCTTCTCCTATACATCTTCGCAAAGCCCATAGTTCATCCATCTTATTCTTATCTTCCGCAAGTATAATATCAAACGCTCCCTGCTCTGTGACTATTTCAGCAATTGCTTCTATATCCCTGTCAATGCTGTCTTCATAATTTCCGTCAACTTCTATAAGCAACTGTGCTTCAGCCTCAGTATTCGGAAATTTTTTACCTAGCTGATTTTCTGCAGCTTTTATTGCAGATTTTTCCATCAGCTCAAGTGCCGATGGCGTAATGCCTGCCTGAAATATTTTAGCAACCGTAGTTGCGCATTCCTGAATACTGTTGTATGCCGCTAACATCAGTTTTCTTTTTCTCGGTAATGGAATTAATCTGAATATTATCTTTGTGATGATCCCCAATGTCCCTTCACTTCCTATTAGAAGCTGCGTAAGATTATAACCCGTTACATTCTTCAAAACCCTTGCTCCGGAATTTATTATCTCACCTGTCGGTGTTACAAACTCAAGTCCGAGTACATAATCCTTGGTCACTCCGTATTTAACTGCTCTCGGTCCTCCCGAACATTCAGCAAGATTCCCGCCGAGAAATGAACTTCCCTTGGATGACGGATCCGGAGGATAATAAAGATCTGATTTCTCACATTCTTCCATCAGAACCTGTGTGATGACTCCGGGCTCAACTATTGCCTGGAAATTCTCTTTATCGATCTCAATTATCTTATTAAACTTTTCCATCGAAAGACAAATACCACCATAAATCGGCAAAGCGCCGCCTGATAAACCCGTTCCTCCGCCTCTGGGAACCACCGGGATTTTCTCTTCATTTGCAAGTTTTAAAATTTCAGAAATCTGAGCCGTAGTATTCGGCTTTACAATGACTTCAGGATTAAAAGACAAATTCTCCGTGTAATCTTTTGAATACAACTTCAGACTCTCTTCATCTAATATCACAAACTCTTCACCAACTATCTTTTTTAGTTTTTCTATTATCTCAATACTTACTTTGTTGTACATCTTAAATATAATTATCTTTATATATTCTTAAAAAATTATTTAAGTTAATTTTCAACTTCAAATCTTTATATAAATAGTCCAATCAATAATCAAAGATCTAAGATCATGAATCGTTCATATTCGGAATATCACTCTGCTCGATCTTGACTGAATTTAATTTATCTCTGTAACTGCTGACTATTTCAATTGCTCTTGGAATGTTATCCGGAAGTATGACAAGCAATTCACCTTTCTTAGCATTCTTCAGCGCAAATTTAATCGCTTCAACTTCATCTTCAATTACCTTAACCGGAATGTCAGGTTTTTCACTTTTTACTCCTTCAAGCATTAATTTATTAACTACGCCTTCTTCTCTACCTCTTAGACTTTCATCTTCTCGAATAATAACTCCTGTCAGCATTCTGGCAGCCATCCTGGCAAGATTTCTTATATCTTCGTCCCGCCTGTCACCTGTTCCACCGATGACTCCGGTTTTGATTTTATTCGGTATCTTCTCCACGAACTTTGACAAAGCTTCCATTCCTGCAGGATTATGAGCAAAGTCTATCAATACTGTAAAGTTTCCTACATCGATCAGATTAAGTCTGCCCGGTGTTTGAGTCACCGACGGAACAAACGAATTCAATCCGAATCTGATATCTTCAATACTTACTCCTCTTAAGATGTATGAAGCTAGCGTTGCTGCAAGCACATTCTGTATCATGAATGCCGCCTTACCGGAATATGTAAGCGGAATATTTATTACTTTCTCAACTCTTAACTTCCACTGTCCTTTAATTAATGTTATATAATTATTTTCAAATACACAAGCAACTCCGCCTTTTTTTGTATGCTTTGCAATTTCAGGATTCGCTGCATCCATACTGAAAAGAGCAATGTTGCATTCAAGTCTTTCACGCATTTTTAAAACAAGTTTATCATCAGCATTCAAAACAGCATAACCGCTTGGAAAAACATTCTCCGCTACAATGGCTTTTACCCTTGCCATGTCTTCAAGAGAATTTATGTCTTTTAATCCGAGATGATCAGCAGTTACATTCATTACAATGCCAATGTCACAACCGTCAAACCCGAGTCCTGCACGCAGAAGTCCGCCTCTTGCTACTTCAAGTACAGCAACTTCAACAGTCGGATCTCTCAATACCATTTGCGCCGAAACCGGTCCGGTATTATCTCCCGGCTGGATAAGTCTGTTTCCTATGTAAACACCTTCCGTTGTTGTAAATCCTGCAGTCATGCCAATATTTTTCATGATATGAGCAATCAGTCTTGTAGTAGTAGTTTTGCCGTTTGTACCTGTGACAGCTATGATCGGTATCCTGAATTTTTCACCGGGCGGGAAAAGCATATTCACTACCGGCTCTGCTACATTCCTCGGAAGACCTTCCGAAGGAGCTATATGCATTCTGAATCCGGGAGCTGCATTGACCTCGACAATTGCACCGCCGTTTTGATTTAATGGTGTTGAAATGTCCGGAGCTATTACATCTATACCGGCTATATCCAGACCGATTATATGCGCTATCCTTTCGAATATAAAAATATTATCCGGATGAACTTCATCAGTCCGATCTATTGCTGTTCCTCCCGTTGAAATATTTGCAGTGGATTTTAAATAACACACATCTTTTTTCTTTAACACTGTATCAAGAGTTAAACCTTTTAACTCAAGTAATCTGTTTGTCATATAATCCACATTTATCTGCGTAAGTATCTTTTCGTGACCGTAACCTCTTCTCGGATCTTTGTTTACTTCGTCAATCAATTCCTGTATAGTTGACTTTCCATCACCTGTAATATATGCAGGAGTTCTTTCAGCTACTGCAACTAATTTATTATTGATCACAAGCGCTCTGAAATCCTTACCTGCAAGTGATTTTTCTATAATTATAGCTCTGGAAAATTGTTTTGCGGAATGAAATGCTTTCTTAGCATCTTCTATATTTGTAATGTTGACAGAAATTCCTTTTCCGTGGTTTGAGTCAAGCGGCTTTATTGCAACAGGATAACCAATGGCATCGATCGTCTCTTCTATTTCTTCTTCCTTATATATTTTATAACCTTTCGGAACCGGCACTCCCATACTTTCAAGAAGTCTTTTGGAAAGAGCCTTATCACTGGCTATGTCCGTTGCGATCATACTTGTCTTACATGTAATGGTTGCCTGTATTGTTTTCTGATATATACCGTACCCAAGCTGTACAAGCGAGTGTTCATTCAGTCTGATATGGGGAATTCCACGGTTCTCTGCCTCTTCTATAATTGAGCCCGTACTCGGTCCGAATCTGACATCTTCCCTTATCTCTCTTAATTTCTGTATATCTTCATTAAGCTTTATCCTTAATGCATCTATCGGCACACCTTCGGCCAATCCGAGAAAAATATCAACTGCTGCTCTTGCAGTATATTTACCGGCTTCTTCTTCGACATAACTGAATACAACATTATAAACACCAGGTGAATCAGATTCACGTGTTCTGCCAAATCCTGTATCCATTCCGGCAAGTGTCTGCATTTCAAGCGCAATATGTTCTATTACATGCCCTGCGTAAGTTCCTTCATCTATCCTTTGCAAAAACCCGCCTTCGTATCCGTAGCTGCATGTATGAGAAAAAAGAGTAGGCAGCAATTCTTTTATCCTTTCAGGAAAACCGGGTATAACATCAGAAGGCTTCTGCTCATAATCTTCGATATCCAGTTTCATGGTAATAAGCTTTTTCCATCTGTTGCTCCAGTAATTTGCGCCGCGCAAAGCTCTGATCTCTAATATCTTCATAGTGTTTTTAAAATTAGTAAGTATAAAAAATTTATTTCCGGCTAAAAAGTTACAAGTTACGAGTTACGAGTTACGGAAATATAAATATTACGAATAGGAAAAAAATTGACTAAACAAAAATTCGTAACTTGAAACTTGTAACTTGTAACTTCTTTATATTTGAGGATATTTGCCCATTGTTGTCATTTGTTTCCTGTTATACAGATCATATCTTACAGAACTGCTTAGAATATTCAACTGCAATCCAAGAACCGAAAAGGGTTCTGATTCATGAACTTCAGCAATTGTATTATATGTAATATGCGACCCGTCTATTATTGTGACTGTGCCTGTTCCAAGCACTTCAAGTATGCCGTTCTTTTTTATATGAATTGCAGTGTTTTCATCAATACCTATCCCGAGATTATTCGGATTATATGATACTGCCGTAATTAACCTGCTGAGTCTTGATCTTTCCGTGAAATGCTGATCTATGATAATATTCTTTAATATTCCAAGCCCCGGACACAACCGGATAGAGTCTTTCAACGGTTGAACTGCAGGTTCGCCTCTGACTATCATTGTCGAACTCATACTGGATGCTCCTGCACTTGAGCCTGCTAACGTTACGCCTCTCTTTTTTAAAGCTAATTTTAAAGCCTGAAGAAATTTAGTTCCTCCGAGAAGAGAAGATAATCTCATCTGATCGCCGCCTGTAAGAAATACACCGGTTACATCATTCAGAATATGTTCCGCGTCAATATTCAAGATTTCATTCCGGGTAGTGGCTTCAAGAATGTTAACTTTTTTTATTCCAAGATCTTCAAAGATCTTTTTATAAAGAGCTGCTGCTGCAAGTGGAAAATCTGAAGGTATGGGTACAATAAGAATTGATGCATTAATACCGCCGCTGAGATCTGCAAATTTTCTTAAGATGTGTCTTTCATTTAACTTATCCTCAGCGCCGCCAATTATAAGTATATCTCCGCCTAACTCTTCTTTGTAATGATTATTTTTATCCAATAAACTGTAATATGATTATTTTTTTGCAAAATAATCATATTAAGTTTGAAAAGATATTAATTAGTTAGTAAAATTTTTAAAGTCCTAAATCCAAAAGGCTGGAATTTTAAGTTCATAAAGTGTTTAAACTTTCAAAAGGTAATTGTGTTTAGCCGGGAGAGATGGCAGGATTTATAAAATAAATTATAGAAATGTTAAAAGCTTTAAACTTTAAACTTTAAACTTTCAACTTTTAACTTTTAACTTTCAACTTTCAACTTTCAACTTTTAACTTTTAACTTCAAAGACTACTTGTTTTGCAAATCACTCAATATCTTTTTACCGTTTTGATTTTCCGGATTAAGTTCAACTGACTTTTTATAATTTGCAATTGCCTGTTCATTGTTACCGTTTTTAAGATATGCTTCTCCGAGACTGTCATATACATTTGCTGATTCGGGAAACATCACTACATTGAGTTTAAATATTTCTATAGCTTCATCAGTTTTATTATTTCCAAGCAGATTATATCCAAGATTATTTAGCTCACCCTCTGCTACAAAATATTCTTCTTTATTGTCTTTATGTTGATTGAATTCAGATATAGCTTCAGTCAGTCCTTTTTCTTTATATGTTTTAAACATTTCTTCGGTAAGTGATCTCTTAGGCTGTGAATAATCCTGATCATACAAAATAGCTGCTATGCTATTTCCGAGGTTTCTGATATTTCCGTTCGAATAATTATTTAAAATGACAATACAACTATTGTCTTCAGGAAAACGCATGATGATCGTATTGAATCCGAAAATTCCGCCCGAGTGTGTGATAAGATTTTTCTTTAAATTACCGATTTCAACATCACTTATGTGCCAGCCAAATCCGTAATCTTCAAGATGAGGCGTAAAGATCTGCTGCAGAGTTTCTTTCGAAACGAGTTTGTCTGTATATAATGCCTGGTCCCATAAGAACATATCATTAACAGTTGAATAAAGCGCACCGGCTGAAAAAGGTATCGACATATCAATGTATCTCGAATGAATGAATCCTTCCATTGTCTTATCATAACCCGAAGCTCTGTTTTCTATAATTTCCGAATTATGATCATAACCGGAGTTTGTCATCTTAAGAGGAATAAAAATATTTTCCTTCAGAACATCTTCGTATTTTTTTCCTGTAACTTCCTCTATGATAGCTCCGAGAATGACATAACCGGAGTTACTGTAATTGTATTTTGTACCCGGCTCGAAATCAAGCTCCTTGCTGCACAGGTTTACAACCAACTCCTCAACAGACATATTATCTCTGACTCTATTCTGCATAACTTCTGGATCATTGGTGTAATTATATATACCGGAAGTATGGGTCAGAAGCTGCTGTACTGTAACTTTCTCTCCAATATCTTTTCTGTAATACGGAAGATAATCACTGATCTTTCCGTCAAGACTGATTTGACCTTTCTCAACTAACTGCATTATAAGCATTGCCGTAAATTGTTTGGATACAGATGCCAGCCTGAATTTTGTATCAGATGTATTCGGAATTTTCCATTCCATCTCCGCTAAGCCGTAACCCTTGCTAAGAATAACTTTTCCATTTTCGGATACCAAAATGCTTCCGTTGAATTGACCGTAATCGTAATACTTTTTTATATGATCTTCTATGATCTGTGATTTATCCTGTGTGAAAGCTTGAGATGTGAATAGTATTAAGAAAAGAAACACTGATGCCTTTTTAAGAAAAATTCTTATCATGTCTTAGTTTTATATTTTGAATTATAATATGTTAGACTGATATTTTTCTGTAAGGTTTCATTTTTCTTGTATTGAGTATTGAATATTGAGTATTGAGTATTAGGTATTAGGTATAAAGTATTAGGTATTGATAGTTTTTTTGATTGAAAAAATTTTTATTAGAAAATTTTATAGTAGTTTTATGTTAACATACATAAATTTGTAATTTACAATTTGTAATTTGTAATTTGTAATTTGTCAGCAAAAATAAAATTCACACCATAATTAATCTACATCAGCCTTCTCCCGAGAGGTACAAATATCCACTGCCACCAGGGTGCTTCGTATCTTCTTTTAGGATGTTTATCTGTAACAGCTTCCACAACTTTATCAGATATGCTGTTCAGATCTGATACCTCCAGTCCAAGGATCTGCATTTCAGCTTTTTTAATAGCGCTTATATGATCTTTGTAGATTCCGTCCTGATCGAACCATTCATATTTCTTGTTTATATTTTTTTCATTAAATCCTGTTTTATATGATCCCGGATTGATCATTACCACAGGAATCGAAAATGGTTTCAGTTCAGTTCTTAAAGAATATACAACACTTTCCAAAGTGAACTTGGTCATTGCATAAGGTGCCAGAAAAGGCGTTGGCAATAGTCCTGCCATTGATCCCATAAATACTATCCTGCCTTTTTTGTTTTTGATCATTCTCTGCAATGCTATCTGAGTAACTTCAATTGCAGCTATCACATTTGTTTCAAAAACTTTTCTTAACCTGTCAGTATCAATTTCCGCCAAAGGTCCTGAATCCCCAATTGCAGCATTATTGACAAGAACGTCAAGATCCCATTCTTTTATCTTATTCCTGTCTTCTGAAACTGTTATATCCAGTTTTTCAACATGACAATTTCCTTCATACTCCTCAAGTTTCTTTTTTACTTCAGAAACACTTTCTTCCTCATGAACCGTCACATAAACAAAATGTCCGGCTTTTAATA
>JAGQWH010000269.1 GCA_020437545.1 Ignavibacteriota bacterium | reverse complement strand
ACCAATTAACCAATTAACCAATTAACCAATTAACCAATTAACCAATTAACCAATTAACCAATTAACCAATTAACCAATTAACCAATTAACCAATTAACCAATTAACCAATTAACCAATTAACCAATTAACCAATTAACCAATTAACCAATAATTTCATGAAAAACCGTCTGCCCTGTTCTGATCATTTTCTCAATATAAGGAACACATAATCTGCAATTTGTACCAACCTCTTTTATTTTTCTTAGTTCATCCAGATTTTTCAGATCATTGGTTTTCATGATCTTTTTCATTTCAAGAAAAGTAGTATCATAACACACACATTTACTTATAACATATTTAGTCTCTTCAGTATTCATTAAAAATCAATTCCAACCCTGATTGGAATTCCTTTATCAAAATAATGTTTCACTTTCCTCATTTCAGTTATCAGGTCAGCTTTCTCTTCTAGTTCATCCCATATCTTATGACCGGTCATTACAAATTCAAATCTCTTGTTTTTTTCCCAAAGATCTATCAATTCCATTATGTCTTCTTTTTCCAAAAGATGATATACAACAGCAGCTACAGCTTCGTCCAGTATCAGCAGGTCCTGTGTTCCGTTTACAATTAGATCTTTTGCAATTTCAAGTCCTCTTTTTGCTTCAATGAAGTCTTCATCAGAATTCTTAAATCTGAATGTTCCGTCCTCGTTCATCCTCTCACAGCCTGTGGAAAAAAACTCAACATCATATCCGACTTCCTTTAGTTTTCTCAATGTATCCAGTTCTGCATAATGCTCATTTTTACCTTCATAGCCTTTATCAAACTGAACAAGTCTGACCTTAAGTCCTGCGCCAAGAGCTCTCATAATAAGTCCCATCACACAGGTTGTCTTTCCCTTACCATACCCGTAATAAACGTGAAGACATTTTTTTTCCTCATCCGAAAGTTCTTTATACCCTTCTATAGTTTTTAAGATCTTTTCCTTATACTTGCTGCCGCCTGCCTTTTTTGCATCTTCTAATTTTGTCATAAATTATTTTACTTTTTAATAATTGTGTCAATAATTTCAGTAATTCAAACTGAGTGTAACATTGTAATTTCTCAGAGGCATTGGATATCCGGATATTAACTGATAATCAGAATTCAGAAGATTGTTTACCTCGAACTTTATCTGAGAGTTAATATTATATACCGAAAAATTCTGAAAAACATTAGCCTCTAAAAGATCAACCGGGCTTAAAGATTCCGTATTCTCAAAATTTGTATACCTGCTTCCTGTAAAAGTATAAAACAGATTTAAACCTGATTTGTAATAATTGAGTGAAAAATTTAACTTTGCCATTTCTTCCGGAATATAAAATATCTGTTTATTGTATGTCGGATCATTTTCATATTCGCTGCTTGTTTTCAGAGCCTGTGTATAAGTATAGCTCAATCCAAGCATTACGGATATATTATCAGAAATTACTTTCTTTGAATTTATATCAAACATAAAGACGTTTGATTCTGAGAGACCAATGTTCTGAGGAGTCCATTGTCCGTTTGAAGCAGGTGACCAAACTATCTTGTTTTCTGCGTTTATATGACTGTAAGTAAATTCAACTGAATTTTCCGAATACAATGAGAATCCATAAATAATGCCTGTCTCAAAATTAACTGATGTCTCCGGAAGAAGATCTTTATTGCCAAGGTCTTTCCAGTATAGTTCATTAAAAGTCGGAGCGGCAAAGTTATTACCGGCGCTTGCTTTAATATTGAGATCAGATTTTCTGAATGGCTTTATATTTATCCCAAAATTTCCGGAGAATACATTTTTATCAATATCAGAGATATAGTCATATCTTGCAGATGGGAAAATTTTAAGATAATCTGTGATATCGATTCTGGATACTGCAAAGACGCCGGGCTGTAACCTGTTGATTCCGGATTCAGTTTCATTACTGCCAAGTGTTGCATAATCAAGTTCAACTCCTCCGGTAATCTCAGCAGTGTTAATATTATAAGAAAACAAAGACTGTCCGGAGATGAATATGTTTTTGTAATAGCTGTTTATTAAATTATTGCCGTTATAATTTGAAAGAAAGTTCTGAAAATTGAATTCTGTTTTAAATGTGAACTTGTCTGATAATACATTTGAATAGGATAAAATATTATTCCAGTTCTTGTCAGTCTGTAAATTATAAGCAGGTTCATTTCCGGTTTCAAGACCGGGATTCTCACGTGACTGGTCAGAATAATTTGTATAATATTTGACGGATGAATTATCATTTATCGCATAATTAATTCCCGCAGAAAAATTCCTTAAGCTGAATGTGGAATTTGCTCTTTCCTTTAAAATGGTATTCAACCCGTTATTAAAATAATATTCATAATTATTCAAAGAAGATTCGGAAGTATAATCCAGACTGATACTGAAATTACTGAATCTTTTGTCTGCTTTTAAAAAAATTTTTCTCTGATCATACGATCCCATTTGTCCGCTTACCGTGAATCCCATATCTCTGTCCCCAATATTCTTCGTTATGACATTAATGACACCACCAAGAGCTTCCGAACCATATATTGAACTTGCTCCGTTATTCATTATCTCTATACTTTCTATATTATCTTTTGAGACAGTATTGAGATCCACCTGATTATTCTGTGCAGAGTTTAGTCTGAATCCGTTAAGAAGTACGAGTGTATGCTCGGCTCCGAGCCCGTTCATGGAGACCGTGCTCAGTGCGCCATTTCCGCCATAGGTCTTTATGAAAACCCCGCTGCCAAGCTGAAGTGCATCAGACAAGGTATTTCCATTTTTATTGTTTATCATTTCCTTGTTCAGCAGTTGTATTTTAACTGGTGATTCGTATTTGTTGATTATGATCTTTTTGCTGATCACATTAATCTCATCAGTTTTATAATAAGCTGAATCAGTAATCTGAGCATGCAATTTTCCTGAAGATATACCGGATAGAAGAAAACAAAGCAACAATAATATTTTAGCAGATCTGAACAAAAAATTTTGTAAAATAAATTTATATAAAAAAAACTCCCGGACTCTCTTTTAAATCATTCATAAAAGTAAATATATGACGATCCAAAAAGAAACCGGGAGTTTCAGTTGTATAAATTCATATATCTTTTCTCACGAAGATTTTTGAAACAATATTCCGGCAGGTCTCCTGACTTAAAAGCATTTCCCTGATCGCCTTCCCACTCTATATATCATTTTACTTATTAAGAGCAGTGGACTTTTGATCAGTTCTTCTTTTTTACAGTTGCGTGGACAGTTGCGGTATTTCACCGCATTCCCTCTTAGTCCCTTTTTAAAGAGAACCGTAATATTTAATTAATTTAAAATATGAAATATTGATTTGAATAATTTTTATGAATATTATTTATTCAATCAGTTCATATTTAAAGAATTTTTTATTTAAAAGAGCATTACAAAATTACACATAATAAAACTAAATTACAAATAAGCATTTG
>JAGQWH010000268.1 GCA_020437545.1 Ignavibacteriota bacterium | reverse complement strand
CAGCCCGTTATTTGTTAATACGGTTCCAAAAAATCTTAACGTACTGCCGCTTCCTGATATTGATCCGTTATTGGTTAAAGTATCATTTGCTCGCAAAGTATATCCGCCGCCCTGAACATTTAAAACAGCTCCTGCATCCACCAAAATTGTATTATTAAGAATAGCTTCATTTCCGGCATTATCGTTGAGAATACTTGCGGTACCGGTATTTACTTTCAGTGGTACATTGAAATCCGAACCGTTCCTTACATTAAGACTTACGTTTCCCTGAGTCTGCAATTTCCCGGAATTCATTAAAGTCCCGAGATTATTCAGATTAAATCCTACCGGATTCTGAATTCCATTAAGGGTCAGAACAAAATTATTTGCATTTAATGAGCTGTTTGATACATTTACAGTTAATGAATTCGGACCTCCAAACGAAAGATTATTCAGAATAGATACTAGAGCATTGTTAAAATTAAGAGAGGTCGGATCCCAGATACCGGTACCTGAAACTGAAGACGTATCATTGAAATTAAAATTAGTAGGGAATACAGATCCTGAGTTCATAAAAATATCACCTCTCATAATAAAAGCAGATCCTGATCCTATGATAGTACCGTTATTAAAAACATTACTGTCTGCCTGAATATTATAACCTCCTCCTGATACTGCAAATACAGCACCTGCATCTATGGTCAGCGTATTATGAAGAATACCTGTATTTCCTGTATTATCATTGAATCCAGTAGTCTGTCCTGTATTGACTTTAAGAGGAGAGTTAAAGAAACTGCTGTTTCTGAAGTTCATATTTACCGTTCCCTTTGTCTGTATAATGCCTGAGTTGAAAGTTTTCCCGTTGGCATTTAATGTAAAGTTTACAGTATTGGAAGTGCCGTTAAAAGTAACTGTCCGGGTATTCGGGTTCAATGTACCTCCAGAATTTATATTAAATCCCAGAACATTTGAAGATCCGAAAGAAACATTATTACTTGCAATAGAAACGTTTCCAGATGAGTTGATATTAATGTTCGAACCGGACCATATACCGGAACCGAATAATGAAGTTGTAGAATCAAAATTAAAATTAGTCGGATTAATAGTGCCGCTGTTGGTAAAGAAAGTGCCTCTTGTGGTAAATGAAGATCCGCCTCCGGAGATGGTTCCGTTATTAATTACATTCCCTCTGGCAAGTACTGTATATCCTCCGCCGCTCACATTCAGGGTCGTAGAAGCATCTATCAGAATGTTCCCAAAAAATACTGCAGTGTTTCCTGAATTGTCATTAAACACTGTAGTTGTTCCTGATTTTATATTTAGAGAAGCATTAAAGAATGTGGTGTTACGGATATTCATAAGAACTGAACCTCTGGTAAGTACATTTGTTGTATTGGATGTACCTACTGTTCCGTTAGCATTAACTGTGAAATTCACCTGACCTGCAGATCCATCTAAAAGCAAAAACTGATTGGCACCGGTTATAGTCCCGCCATTTACATTCACATTCACAGTAGCAGTGCTTCCGAATACAACAGTATCATTAAGGGTTACATTTCCGGATGCATTAATGTTAATGTTGGCTCCGTTCCATATACCAGGTCCGTCAAGCAATGTTGTAGAGTCAAAATTAAAAAAGGTAGGATTAATAGTTCCGTTATTGATAAAATTACTGCCTCGCATTGTAAAACTCGATCCGTTTCCGGAAATAATCCCGTTGTTTGTAACATTATTATAAGCTTTTACTCCATAGCCGCCTGCATTTACATTTAAAGTACGGTTTGGGAATATGGTAATAGCTCCTCTTAGCTCAGCTGTATTTCCTCCATCAGTATTATAAATATTCAGGTCACCTGCATCAAGAATAAGAGGGGTAATAAATGAGCTTCCGTTTCTGATATTGAATTGAGGAGATCCAAGAGTTTTGACAGATCCGGTTCCTGTAATTGTTCCAAATAAAGTTAACGAATTTTTTATTGACAGACTTGAACCTGAACCAAGACTTAATATTCCTCCTGCATTAATATTTAAAGTATTAGTTATGAAATTTAATGAAGCAGGTGTAGATACTGTGTTTGGACTTTGAATTGTAACAATTCCGCTGGTGTCAGCCGGAATGCTTGTAGCTGCAGACCAGGTACCACCTGAGTTAAAGGAAATTTCCCAGGTTGAAGTTGAATTCCAGTTACCTGATGAGACACTTCTGAAGTATTCATTAGAGGAAAAAGCAGAAGCATTGAAAATTAAAAGTGAAATTAAAATCAGAAGAGCAGAAAGAATATATTTTTTAAAAAATAACATTTTATTACTCCTTTCATTTATCGATAAATTTTATATTTAAGTTAAATTTTAAAATTAACTTCTATACATTCTTTACCGGAGTATGATCCGTAAAGAACAAACTTTAAGTTTTGATCATATTTCTTTCACTTCTATTTCCGCAAATTTAATAATTATTAACTTTACTGACAAAGACTTATGTCATAGAATTGAAATATTTTTTTTGGGGAGTATTTTGGGTAGTGGTTTTGAGGGACTTCGGATTTGGGATTTCGGATTTGGGATTTGGGATTTTGGATTTTGGATAATCCGTTTCTAATTTTTATAAATACAAATATATATTTTCAACTATTAACTATTAACTATTAACTATCAATTGTCAACTGTCAATTATCAACTATTTTAAGTAATTTTTGAATAGTCAATTCATCGCAATTTGAAACAAGAGGTGATCCGGAATATTCCGGATTTCCTGTTAAAAAAATTATTCTGTGCTCTTTCCGATCATAAGCCAGATCACCTGATAATGGGATCATAAGTCTGTTAAATTTATAAGAACCTCTTGCTTTTGTTTTAAAAGATACTTCTTCATCGAATATTATCTCAACTGTTTTATATTCTTTTTTAATCGACTCAGTTCTTTCAGTATCAACATATAATCTCATTTCACTGTTTACATTGAAAAACATTTCAGATAAAATGCCGGGCAGTTCAGATCGTACTGCACTGCCCGGCAAAATTTCTTTCTTCTCCCCTTTATCATACAGATAAATTTTAAAACCGTCATTGTAATTTTTACCGCACATTAAAGATTCTGACATAATTAAAAAGAATACAATTAAAGTTTTCAAAACACATAAAATTTATCCGTTACATCAAGGGATCAGGAATAATATTTATTGCACTGATATTTCATCAAGCAATATTGCCGTATCATAAATGCTATCACCAACGTCACCTGCTGATAAAACAAGTACAACAGTTTCCCCCCGGAACTGAGTTACATCAAATGATAAATTATCCCAGCCTGTCATATAAACACCACCCTGATCAAACACTATACCGGGTGAGACAGATATAAGCTGCCCCGGATCTTCCTGAGTTGCCCCAAACTGCGCTGCGATCTCGTCAATAGTTTTTCTGTAAAGCACTACTGATGAACCGTCTGATTTTATAATTTTAATTTCAAAGAAATCCTGAAATAGTGAATTAATGAATTCAAGAAACTCTTCTGAAAGAAAATTATATTTTAATGTCATAGTGGACTGATTATTC
>JAGQWH010000267.1 GCA_020437545.1 Ignavibacteriota bacterium | reverse complement strand
CAGGAATACCGCAGCCAGAGTGATCGTAGTTGATACAACAGCAAAGAAAATTTCCCTCGATCCTTTATAAGCCGCCTGCATCGGAGACATGCCCTGTTCAATTTTTGCATAAATATTTTCAAGAACAACAATAGCGTCATCGCACACCAGTCCTATGGATAATATTACTCCGAAAAGCGTAAGCACATTGATCGAATAATCTGCAAGATATAAAATAAAAAAAGTAGCAAGTATGGAAACCGGTATTGCTACTACCGGAATGAATGTAGATCTCCAGTCCCTTAGAAATAAAAATATAATGAGCACAACCAGTCCGAATGCAATGAAAATTGTTTCCTCTACTTCAAAAACTGTCTTTCTGACAAATGTTGTAAAATCATAGATCACATTTGCTTCTATCCCTTCAGGAAGATCCTTTTTTATTTCAGCAAACCTTTTGCTGAATTCATCTGATATCTGAAGTACATTAGCTCCGGGCTGAGGAATTATCGCTACTGCAACACCGGGCAAACCATATCCTCTGACTTCATTACGCTCATTCTCAGGTCCGTATTCAGCATATCCTACATCGCTTAATCTAATTACGCTGCCATCAACATTTTTTATAATGAGATTGTTGAATTCATCAGGTGTTGAAAGTCTTCCGAAAGTCTTGATGGTAAGCTCTGTGTTGTCTCCTTCGATCCTTCCTGAAGGCAATTCGATATTTTCTTTTGCCAGCACCCTCTCGACATCAAGAGGTGTCATACTATATGAATTAAGTTTATCCGGATTGAATCTGAGACGCATTGAATATTTTCTTTCTCCGAATATTCTTGTAGAACTCACGCCTTTGATGGTCTGTATCTTCTCTGCTATGACATTTGCTGCAAAGTTATTTACTTCAAGTACATTTTTAGTATTACTGCTTACAAAGACAATTATGATAGGGGTAGCATCTGCATCAGCTTTTTCAACACTCGGGTTTTCGATATCAGGCGGGAGCTGTCTCAAAACTCTTGAAACCCTGTCTCTTACATCATTTGCCGCGGCATCAATATCTTTATCGAGATCAAACTCAACGCTGATCTGACTGCGCTGTTCACGGCTTGTACTGGACATGATGGAAATTCCGTCAATTCCATTGATAGATTGCTCGAGAGGTTCTGTGATCTGAGATTCTATTACATCTGAGTTTGCGCCTGGAAAGTTGGTCGTAACTGTAATTATCGGCGCATCAATATTAGGATATTCCCTTACTTCGAGATTTAATAATCCGACTATGCCAAAGATAACAAGCACAATTGAAAGTACAATTGCCAGCACAGGTCTTTTTATACTTACGGAGGATAAGGTCATCTCTTAGTTTATGGTTATGATTTTAATTTTGCTTTTGGGCTTAAGTCTGAGTATGTTTGTCGTAATGATCGTATCACCGCTGTTAAGTCCGGAAGTTATCTGAATTTCTTTATCCGTACGGACTCCTGTTTCTACATCCTTAGAAACCGCAATGCCGTTTTCATATAAATATACACTTTGTCCTTTTAATTTCGGGATAACTGCCTGTGTAGGTATCATTATTGCGTCATATGTATTTTCAAGATTCAGTTTTACTTTTACAAATGAGCCCGGAAGAAGTCTGTTTCCCTTATTGCCGGAAACTGCTCTGATTACTATGCTTCTTGTTGCTTCATTTATTCTCGGGTCAAATGAAGTAACCGTTCCGGTAAAATCCTCATCATATCCATCAACCTTATAATTAATGGTCTGACCCGGTTTGAATACGCTAATAAATTTTTCGGGAATGGAAAAATCTATTTTTACTTTTCCGATATCCTGAATGGTAGTTAGAACTACAGTATTATTTACAAGACTTCCAATGCTTACATTTCTGAATCCTGCAATACCGGAGAAAGGCGCAGTAATATTCGTTTTATCAAGTTCGACTTCGAGTACTTCAATATCGGCTCTTATCTTTTCAATATTGGTTTGTCTCACATCAAATTCTTCCTGAGTCAGAAGTCCTTTGTCAAGTAAAGTCTGTTCTCTTTCCTGTTGCTTAAGATTAAGCTCTTCGTCAAGATCAAGTTTTCTCAGACGGGCAAGAATATCAGAATCATCGAGTTTGAACATTACCTTTCCCGCAGGTACAAATCCGCCTTCTTTAAAATAAATACCGGTGATCTTTCTTGTAAGTTCGCTTCTGATCTGTACTTCTTCATTAGCGTAAATGGTTCCTGAGGTGAGTATCTCATTCTCGAGTTCGGCAGGACGGATTATAAATGCATCAGCAGAAACTTCCTGATCACGGTCTCCTCTGCCGCTGCCTTCCTGTTTGCTGTTACTTTCAGAAAGCAATTTAGGAATGATCAGTAAAGCTGCAATTACTATTAAAATAAGTATTACTGAAATGTTTCGTACTGGTTTATTCAAATTTTATCGTTAGAAAAGTTTTGGTAATATACTTCATCTGCTAATCTGTTAAAATGGTTAAAAATTCCTTATCTTGAAAATCGGATAGTCTTGCATTCTTAAGATGACAATGCTATGCATGAAAAGGTTTAAAAGAATTAAAAAATGCTAAAACTAAAATTCTATCCTATGTTTAAATGTCTTTTTGGATCTTTCGTAAGGGTTTCTTGTTTAATATCAATCTTTACGGTTATAACGTTAAGTTCATATTCAGATACAATGAAGCAAGACTTGCTACAGGTCAGAGCATAATGGTTAACAATATAGCAAGACTTGCTACAGGTCAGAGCATAATTTTTAACAATGAAGCAAGACTTGCTGCAAGTCAGAGTATAATTATTAACAATGTAGCAAGACTTGCTGCAAGTCAGAGCATAATTTTTAACAATGTAGCAAGACTTGCTACAAGTCGGAGCATAATTTTTAACAATGAAGCAAGACTTGCTACAAGTCAAGCAAAAATTACCACAAGAAAGCCATCATCCCCTCCAGGTAAAGTATCTTATGTTCCAAGTAAAGTATCCTGTTTTCAAAGTAGAGCATCATTTGTTCCAAGTAGAGCATAATGTTTTCCAAATAGAGCACTTTGTTTTCAAAGTAGGGCATCATTTGTTCCAAGTAGAGCATAATGTTTTCAAAGTAAAGCATTCTCTGTTTCAGTAAAGCCACCTTCAGTTCAGAATCTCTGCACATGCGAATCAAATATTCTCAGACGAGATTTGAATGAATTCATAATAAATATAGATGAATACAAACACTTTATATCAAAACATATCTCTAATAATTAAGAGTCGTCAGCAAATTTACAATGGATTCAACAGATTTTTCAATAAAATAAGACTTTCCTGGAATTTATATAATTTTATAACACCATCAATTGCGATAAATGACAGGCAAACAGAACATGTCGTCCCTACGGGACGTTTCTTCTTCCCATTACATTGCTACCGACATTCCGTCCCTACGGGACGGTTCTTCTTCTTATTATATTGCTACCGACATTCCGTCCCTCCGGGACGTTTCTTCTTCCAATTACATTGCTACCGACATTCCGTCCCTACGGGACGTTTCTTCTTCTTATTATATTGCTACCGGCATTCCGTCCCT
>JAGQWH010000266.1 GCA_020437545.1 Ignavibacteriota bacterium | reverse complement strand
CCAATACTCTGAATTTCTTTCGGCAATTTATCACAGGCGGGTTCTAACAGTTGAAAAGATAAAAACATTGATTAGATTTATTATTAAAACTTTTTTATTTGTTTGAAAATATGTTGGACAGTATTGAACTCATTTCTCTCTTAAAAGATAAAAAATCATTGTTTCTAAACAGTATAAAAGTTATTTTATAACTCACAATCCAAAAAAAATTACTAATTAAAGATAAAAAAATGAAAAACCTATTTTCAGTTTTTTGCCTATTCTTATTATCCTTTTTGATCTTAGCAAATGATAGTAAAGCTGTAGGCTTCAACAGTATTCATACTCCGGACGGTATTTATGTAATAGCCGTGGGAGATAACGGACTGATCTTCAGATCTTCCAATGGCGGTAACACCTGGGCTAGTTATACATATAATTCAGAGAATTTGAGATCTGTTTATTCATTTGAAAATGATGTTTGGTTTACCGGACAAAACGGTAATGTTTACAAGACCGGAAAATCAAATTCTGCTATCACCAACTATAATGTCGGATCGTCATTTACCGTAAATTCAGTTTACTTTATTGATGCAAATACCGGCTTTGTCTGCGGAAGCGGCGGAAGCATTTATAAATCTGTAAACGGCGGAGCTGACTGGACACCTTCCATGACAGGTATTCCAAATGAAGATCTGAACGGAATTAGTTTTGTCGATGATACAAAAGGTGTTGTTGTCGGAAACAATGGTACTATCTATACTACCAGTGACGGTGGTGTTACCTGGATGCCTTTTAATACAATTACAGATAAAAATCTTCTTGATGTTAAATATTTCACAGGAGGTATAATCATTGCTGGTGAATACGGTACTCTTATCACAAGCGATGTTACGGGTTTATGGAATTCCATAAATTCAAGAACTAATTCAGACATAAGAGCCGTATCAGGAACATCTTACACAACTGCGCACGTTGCAGGCGGAGGCGGTTTCATTAGAAATAATATGAGCGGAAGCAGCGAGTTCCTGAATTTTGAGATCAATCCCATGCTGGCTAATCTGGTGGATCTTTATTTTTATAATGATAATCTTGGATTTGCAGTCAGCAGTCTTAACAATGCAATTATCAGAACTACAAACGGCGGTATGAGCTGGGAACTGACAGCAGGCGCATCTGCATCTATTTCATGGGTTCAGAAATCTCCAAGCGGAAGCGGTATCGGAAACAATCTCTGCATGCATCCTACAGACAGAAATTCTGCATTCGTAGTGTATGGAAATAAAGTATATGCCAGCAGAGATAAAGGCGATTCTTGGACTCAAATTGCAACAGTTGGTATTGGTTCGAGAGCTCATTCATTCTATGTAAGTCCGATTGATACGAATATATGGGTAGCAGCTATGAATAATACTCCTGACTGTATTGTAAGATCAACAGATTATGGTGCTACATGGACTAATATTATTGCTCTGGATTTCAGTACATACGGACAGCCACTTGAAATGGATCAGAATGATCCGCATAATTTTTATTTTGCGCCTTCCAACGGTTCAGGTTTAGGTGTATATAAATCTACTGATATCGGAGCAACATTCAGTCTGGTCGCACCTTACAATAACAGCGGAATAAATCAACCCTGTGATCTTATAATAAGATGGGATCATCCGAATGAGATCTATATGGGTGATGACGGAGCTGATATCTGGAAATCAACTGACGGCGCTGCAACATGGACACTTGTAAAACCGGGTTCATCTTCAGAGGTTCCTTCAATGTGTAATTCAATTTTTGATAATACGATATGTTATGCTACTACATGGAGCAGTCCTCAGGTATTCAGGTCAACTAACAGTGGAGATAACTGGAGCATAGTTTCAAATAACTCGGGAAGCGGCTGGGGTTCTGATCTTTGCCGTGAAGATCCAACTGTTGTATTAACCGGTAGTTATGGTTCCAAATCCTGGTTAACAACCAACGGAGGTGCGAATTTTGCTGAAGTTAATATTGGCTTAAGCGGTGCAGGTGCCGGAATAATGGTTCCTGAAAGAGGTTATATGCTTAATATGCAGACCGGAAGTTTGTTCAAAATGGTTATCAATTACAGTGTGCTTACATCAACCAATGAGAATATTATTTCAACTGTTCCATCCTCATTTGAACTCTCACAGAATTATCCGAATCCTTTCAATCCTTCTACTACTATTAAGTTTACAATGCCCGAACAGGGTAATGTGTCTTTAAAAGTGTTTGACAGACTGGGTAGGGAAGTAGCCGATCTTGTTTCGGGTTACAGAAATGTCGGTACTTATGAGATCAATTTTGACGCATCACAATTATCATCAGGAATTTATTTCTATAAATTATCAACTGATAATTTTGTAAGTACAAAGAAAATGACTCTGATCAAATAAGAGTTAACTTTTTTTTAAAAAAATCATAAAAAAGCTGAAAGAGAAATTTTTCAGCTTTTTTAATTTAAACTTGCAAAAAAAGATTTAAAGTATTAAGTTTACGAAAATCAGGAAGCAATATGGAAAATCAACTATTCAACCAACTCCTTTCCAATATTTATTCTTCACGTTTATTATATAATATTTATATGTACAGAATTTTATAACCTTTCTAAAGGTGTATTATTCATTATTAAACTAAAGCAGTGTTAGTTGTTTGTTGTTCAGAATTTTAATTTTTAAACAAAAACAAAGCTCTAAAAAACAATATAATAAACTTAAAAAGGAGACTTATCATGAAAAAGACAAATTTTTTACTTGTCATTGCAGCAACCTGTTTCATGCTTTTTGCTTTCAGTCAAATGAAAGATGAACCGGGAAATTCACATCAGAATGACGGCTTTAACAACGGTAATAATTTACAGGTTATTACTTCCAGCCAATTGAATGCCAATAACATAAACTCATGGTACCGGACAAACGGATCATTTAACAGGGATCCGCAAACAGGCAATGCAGGCTTTGAATGGCCAAAAGGAACAGCAAAATATGCGAGATATGCTTCAGGTGTCTGGATGGGTTGCTTATCCGGAAATGATACACTGGTAGCGGTTGCTGAATATTCTTATGACTATATGAACGGTTATGTGGATGATAACGGAAATCCTCAGGGAGAAAGCGATCCTTTATACAGGACATATACAATAAACAGAGGAAATACTACTGAGCCTGATTATCTAAACTGGCCCGTAAATCAGGGAGCATATGTCAACTCACTTGGTCAGCCGTACTGGCTTGGAACTCAGACTATGTTTTACTCTTACACTGATGCATATCCTCACACTTCCAATAACGGCAGCGTAGGTTCCTTAAAAGCTCAGATATTGCAGACAAACTGGTGTTATACTAATGCAGGTCTGAAGGATGTTCAGTTTATTGAATTCAGAATCATTAACAGAAGTAATACACAATGGGTTAATACTTATCTTGCAGTATGGACCGATGATGATCTTGGAACTGCTACTGATGACAGGATAGGATGTGATACGATGAGGAATTTAGGTTTTACCTATAATGATACTGATAATGACGGGGTTTACGGAGCGGCACCACCGGCGGTAGGAACTAAGCTTTTAC
>JAGQWH010000265.1 GCA_020437545.1 Ignavibacteriota bacterium | reverse complement strand
AGTTGATAATTGACAGTTGAGAATTGATAGTTATAATTTCCGGGAGACAGTACTTCATTTACAATTGTAGCCACTTCCTTTCCCAGAGCATCATACACTTTCAAAGAAACAAATCCCAATTCCGAATCCGCCGCGGCGGACCAAATTCCAAATTCAATGGTTGTCGTTGGGTTGAACGGGTTTGGATAGTTATCATATAATTTAAATTCGTTTGGAAAATTTGAAACAGAACTATTGATATCTGTAATCTTTGAATATTTTAATGTCAGAAACCTTGCCCAAACTCCTATTCCGTAACTTCTTCCTGTGATATAAAAATTATCATATTCATCTGCAGCAATTTTTACCGGAATGCATAATGTATCAACCTGATCATCATAAGATCCATTCCAAATCAGACTTCCGTTTATATCATAAACAAACATGTGATACATTCCATAAAAATTTCCCAGACCATTTGCGGCTATAAATGTTTTACCATTTTTATTTAGACACATCGAAGCGATATTGAATCCAGTATTGGTTTCACTTGACCATATTAAATTTCCGGTGGTATCATATTTTGAAGTTACTATCCGGTAAACATTATTTACTTGCTTGTCACCTGAGGTTACTAAATTGCCAATAGAATCAAATGCTATAAAATCTGAGGAATGTGAATAATCCGACCATATCAAATCTCCTTCACCATCATATTTTAAAATACCTCCGTCAATTCCTACAAAAATATTTGAATTTGCATCTGCAGCAACAGCATACGCAGGATAAACATTATCTAAACGTCTAAGCCATAATAGATTTCCTGTAGAATCATATTTGATCGTTACCAACTGATTATTGAAAGTTACAATATCTTTATCGCTGCCTGATATTATTATGTTACCCGAACTGTCTATTGCCATAGAAGGTACAGGGGCATAATCTCCTAAAACATAATCTGATATTCCGCAGAATTGAATATTCATTAATGGATTGCCATAAAGATCATACTTAATTACAGTCCATTTAAAATTACAACTTCCAGCTGAGTCACCGTATGATTCCGATCCTGCGACAAATATAAATTTATTTCTGAAATTAATAATACCGGAAGCACGATCTGAAGCGCCGTGAGAATTACCATAAGTATTGGACCATAATCTGATTCCTGAAGTGCTTATTTTTTTTGTCAGGAAATCCAAATCAAACGGATTATTAGTTGCTGTACCGGTAACAAAAACATTTCCTGAATCATCTGTAGTCAAATCGGAAGATACATTCGAATAGATGACAAAAGTACTTGAATCGTATAAAGTCCAGTCTAAGCTTCCGTTACTCGTATATTTTAAAGTTAAACCGTTGCCTATTAAAAACAAATTTTCGTTTTTATCCAAAGTCATATTTTTAAAGAAAGCAGAAACAGATCCACTTTCGGGGTATCTCCGGGTCCATTCAAGGGCATACTGTGAATTTGAAATATCTGAACATAACATAAACAGGAATGTCAGAAACAATATTTTGTGCTTGAATAATTTCATTTTAATAAAACCATTCGCTTCGTTTCGGTGAAATCACCCGACTCTAATCTATAAAAATAAACACCACTCGGCAACTGAAAATTAAGCGTTGAGAATTGATAGTTATAACTTCCGGGAGATAGAACTTCATTAACTATATCAGCAACTTCCATGCCTAAAGAGTTATAAACTTTCAAAGAAACAAATCCCAATTCCGAAATCCCAAATTCCAGATTGGTTGAGGGGTTGAACGGGTTTGGATAGTTTTGTGAAAGACTGAAACTTTTGATTGGGGCTGAAGAATAATTTGCTATTCCAACTGGTATTACTCCTGAAATTGTTTTTAGTATTGTTCCTTTGCTACCGATAAGCCAACCGGTATTTGGGTTGATAAAATTAACTGAATACAGATTCCTATTTGTGGATGTTTCCTGCCTGACCCAGTTGATCCCTCCATTTGTAGTGGCATAAGCAAATCCTTTACTTCCGCAGACCCATCCAATATTATTATCTAAAAACTTTATATCCTGTAAATTGGAGAGATAATCAGCAATATGAAAATGTATCCAGCTCATTCCGCCATTTGTAGTTTTGCTGATAACATTAATTGTATCGAATGGATTAGGTCTGTTCCTTCCCAAAACCCAGCCGGTTTCAGTATTAAGAAATGAAATTTTGAAATAATCATAATTAGATATATCCGTGTTTAAATAATTCCAGTTTTCTCCGGAATTTGTTGTCTTCAAAATTCTATTCTGATCACCAGCTAAATATCCTGTGGAAGAATTTACAAATTCTATATCAGACATATTGTCATTATTAAATCCATATGTAATCCAAGATAATCCACTATTTGTAGTTTTCAATACGAGCCCATATATTGGTAGATTTGGCCATATCAACTCTTGCGCCGTGCCAGTTATAAAACCTGTATTGTTATCTATAAATAATATAGAATGAGGTGAAATGTTTGTATTATAAATTATTATATTATTAATAATATCCCAGTTTTCCCCGGAATTTGATGTCTTATATAATCTCAGAGGATTATATCCGGCAAAATGTAATAGCCAGCCACTATTGTAATCATCAAACTGAATTAACGGGAAAAAGTCAGAATAGCTTGTGCTGTCCCAAATATTTGACCAGTTACTTCCTCCGTCTGTAGTTTTGATAATTCCAAATGTTCCTGAGATAAATCCTGTATACTGATCTAAAAACTGAGAGTGATATAGATTGTGAGTTATTCCGGACAGGCCATTTATCCAGTCATTACCGCCATCAGTTGTTTTTATGAGAGTTCCTGTACTTCCAACTGCAAACCCGGTATTATTATCAGAAAAAAATATAGAATTAAGCGTTTCATTTGTGACTGTATTCATTAAAAACCAGTTGTCTCCAAAATCAGATGTTTTCAGTAATTTCCCGTATCTGCCGGTTGAATATCCGGTTTCATTGTCAGTAAAAAATAATGAATTGAACAAAGTATCAGAAATATGAAACACCTGATGAAAGTTAATACCTCCGTTAGTTGTTTTACCGATATAGCTGTATGATCCGTAACCCGGACCTACTATTAAACCTGTTAATGAATCCTTATAATACATATCTGTTCCGGTAATAGTATAGTTTTGCCTTACCCAGTTAACACCTGCATTGGTTGTTTTGTATGTGTACCAGCTTCCTCCTGTAACTCCGGTATTTGAATCCCAAAAGAAAATTTTATTAAAATATTCATCATCAGGTTTTACAAAATTCAGAAACCAGTTTATGCCGGAATTTGTAGTTTTAAAGATATAACCTCCCCGGTAATCATTTTTACGACCGCATATATAGCCTTCAGTTTCATTTGTAAAAATAATTTTCTCAAGGACCGGATAATCAGTTGCCAGTTCAAAGGACCAGCTTGAACCTCCGTTTGAAGAATGTAAAATCACTCCGTAATCTCCAATCACAATAATGTATTGTGATGACTTAATGAATATATCATTCAAATCTTCCGTTACAGGGCAATTTAAAATTCTCCAGTTAATCCCGCTGTTAGTTGTCTTAAGAATTGTTCCTTTGTCACCGACTGCCCATCCGGTATTAACATCAATAAATTTAACTGCATTAAGATCATTTCCCTGAGGAAGGGGA
>JAGQWH010000264.1 GCA_020437545.1 Ignavibacteriota bacterium | reverse complement strand
TCCTGTGAAGAAGCGATAAATCCGTCTCTGAGATCAAAGCCACTGGTAGTGGGCGGTACAAGACAGGATACGCGAAGCATTGTTTCTTGTCCGAATTATCTTGCAAGAGCAAAAGGCGTGAGAACGGCTATGCCTTTGACAAGAGCAATGGTGCTTGTGCCGGATGGAAATTTTATCCGTTCCACAAGAGGTTTGTATTCGGATTATTCCAGGAGAGTCAAAGCCATCATGAGCAAATACACTCCTTTGATCCAGCCGGTAAGTATTGACGAAGCATATCTGGATGTGACCGGTGTTTTGCATTTGCATGATAATGACCATATAAAACTGGCAAATAAGATCAAGAATGAGATCAAGAGTACGCTTGATATTACCTGTTCGATAGGAATCGCAACCAATAAAATATGCGCTAAGATCGGTTCGAAAATGAATAAGCCAAACGGCATAACAGTTGTGCCTTTTCTTAAGGAAAGGGAATTTCTGTCAGAAATGACGATCGATAAGATACCCGGTGTAGGAAAAGCTTCTCAGGAAAAGCTCAGAAGATACGGGATATTTAAGATCGGAGATCTGCTGAAGTATGACAGGTCATTTTATGATAAGGAGATCGGGATGCATACATCATTTCTTCTGAATGTAGCAAACGGTATCGGCAGTGACCGTGTCAGCGAAGGCACAGAAGACAGGAAATCATTATCCAAAGAAAACACTTTTTTCAGAGATACGCTCGACAGGGATTTTCTTATATCTGAATTATATTACCTGATGGAAAGATGTTGTCAAAAATTACGGGCTATTAACATTAAAAGCAGAACAATTACGGTGAAAGTTAAATATTTTGATTTCAAAGTAAATCAGAGATCTTTTACCGGAACAAAGTATTCCAATCTCGAATCAGATTTTTATGATGACTCTTTAAAACTTCTTGATAAAATGCTGGAATCAAAAAAAGAGATAAGACTTATAGGAATAAAGTTTTCCGAGCTTATAAAAGATGATAATTCAATGCAGGAAAATTTATTTAACGATGTTGATAAGAATGAAAATCTGATGAATAAAATAGATAAGATCAGAAAAAAATATGATTACGGGATAGTAAAATTCGGACGGACATTCAAGCTCAAATGATTTTTATAAAACTCCGGCAGGGTCAACCAGCCTGCCGGGGTTTATTCTTCACATCTCATTCTGTCCTTGCTTGTTCATCGTTTGTCCTGTCATAATGAAAGCAATATATTCGTTCTTCCTTTAATTCACTTTTACTTTTGTTTTAAACTCCGGCAGGTTCAACCGGCCCGCCGGGGTTTATTCTTCACGTCTCATTCTGTCGTTGAGTGTTCATCGTCTGTCCTTACATTATGCGTGCAGCATATTTCTTCTTCCTTTAATTCACTTTTACTTTTGTTTTAAACTCCGGCAGGTTCAACCAGCCTGCCGGGGTTTATTCTTCACGTCTCATATTGTCTTTGCTTGTTCATCGTGTGTCCTTACATTATGCGAGCAGCACATATACACTTTTCCTGATTTATATTTCATCATATAATTTATTTTACAGAAATAATTCATAGCTATTTTATTTTATAAGTGTCATTTTACTTACAAAGCTTTTTCCATTAATTTCCAGTTTGTAGAAATAGACACCGGAAGATAAGTTACTTCCGTTAAATCCAATCTGATAATCCCCTTTGGTTTTAAATTCATTGATCAGTTCTTTCACAAGTTTTCCCGAAATATCATATACACTTAACCTGACGAATCCATCAGCCGGAATTTTGAAGTCTATTTTGGTAGCCGGATTGAATGGATTCGGATAATTTTTCATAACAGGTATCTCAGCTTTGTTTGTAATACCCTGTTTGTTCATATCCATTGTAGCAGCGTAAATATAATCTGATACTTTATACACTATTATCAGATTATTTTTGAAAGCAGAAATTGAAGCATATTCCCCCTCGCTGATTTTTTCCTGTATCTCTTCTGAGCTGTTTAATGGAATGGATCCATCAGATAAGTGTAAACTCGAAACAAATAGTTTTTCAGAATCTTTTACTGTCCAGATCTGATATAATATATCATCCTTAAATAATGAATTATTTCTGTTTCCGGAATATGATATGACCTTTTCTGTTATTTCCTTACTATCATTGTATGATATTTTCTTACCGTTTTTATCACCCCATATAATATTCCCGTCTTTACCGGCAATAATTCCATAGATCTCATTGTGGTCATTTCCAATGTCATTCCAGAATATACCTGCCTTGTCATTATCCATTTGCGTAATGTATGGTTGTCTTTGATCTGATTCTGAATCAACTGCAATTTCCCAGTCTTTTTCAAGATCACTGTTTACTTTGATCACTCTTATATCATTGATCAGATTATCATAGGAATTTTCAAATGCGATTAGAAATGAAGATTTGTCAATTGGTACTGTATTCAGTTCATACATTGTAAGCTTCCTTGAATTATCTGTTATTGCATTCTTAAATATCAGTGTTCCGTAAGGATTTTCATTAAAATCCGGCGAAGTCAGATCAAGTATTCTACCATAAACATCAAATACATATTCGCTGTGCTTTCTGGTGTCGAGCCAGGAGATAAATAATTTATTATTTTCATCACATGTGACAACAGGTTTTCTCTGTTCATCACGGAAATTACAAATCTGAACCGGATTTCCATTCGCCCATATTTTATTTCCGTGAAGATCCAACAGTTGTCCTTCTATATTAAAATCTCCCTCCGAAAAATTTTCCCAGACAACGGCAATCCTGTTATCAAATGTTTTTACTGCTGACGGGCTGAAATTATAACCGGGCAGATTTGATGTTAATCTGACAGGATNTTTTTCGACAACTCCGTTTAACAAAATTCTTTTTACCATTATATCTTCCCTGTTAAAGAATCGTTTTCTGTAAATCATTAATGCTCCTCCTTCATTATCAGAAAACAGATATGGATAATCTGTCTCTTCCAAAAATTCATTTCCAAGATCTGTTGCACATAAAACTCCGTTCACTGCCCACATTGCCATACCATTTTCATCAAGTTTTTGAATCTTTATACATCCGTTATTACTTTCCTCAAACCAGCTTATCAGGATCCCGTCCTCTTTTCCGAAATAACCGGATATTTCTGAAACCGGCATATAGGTTTTTTCAGAGCCTGTATATACAGGATATTCTGAGCTGTATGATCTGCCGCTGATTATTAATGCTATAATTGTTAGTAAAATTTTTATATTATTTTTCATGACCGTTATTTTTAATTTTCAAAATCAGGTTAATTAAATTTGTTTTGTATCTGACCGGATCCCTTATTCTTACCCTTAGTGGAAAATTATTTTTTTCTGATTGTTCCATTTCAAAATTTATTTTCAAAGATCAGTTTTCATTGTTAATTTCAAAAACTAGGCAAAGCTATCCATATTTTTAAAATCAGTCAAAGGTTAAAAAATCCGATTTGTGAAAATGAAATTGCTGTAAAATTGAGTTTTGAAATTTCAATTTTTACATAACAATTTCAGCAAACATAGAATTTATAAGGCTTTGCGGGAATCAGATGATCCGGGGAAGGCATAAAAAACACTTTCATTTGTGAAAATGCTTTTCATTGTTTTTTACTTTTTTATAAGGATACTTGTAAGGAAAATTATACAGGAAAGTTTAT
>JAGQWH010000263.1 GCA_020437545.1 Ignavibacteriota bacterium | reverse complement strand
ATTAACTGATCAACTTAGCTACAATCTTCCCAGAAAGAAAGCACAGCGGAACACCTCCGCCGGGATTCGTATTTCCGCCTGTAAAAAACAGATTATCATATTTTGAAGATTTATTTTTTGGTCTTCGCATTAATGAATACATTGAATTTGAAGACAATCCATAGATCGAGCCGTGCTCACTGTTGTATCTGCTTAGAAAGTCATCAGGCGTAAAAATTTCACAAACCTTAATGTGATCTCTTATACTTTCGCCTGTCATAAAATCAAAAGTATCTATCTTATCAATGATCTTATTTTTATAATTATTTTTCAATTCATTGCTCCAGACATCATTATCTTTTAATGCGGGTACATTTACAAGTACAAACCAGTTTTCGCATCCTTCAGGCGCATCTGTGATCTCGTCTTTTTGTGATATGGAAATGTAAACGGTCATGTCATCAGGTGGAATTTTCTTTTCAAAAATATCTAAAAATTCATTTTCATAATCATTCGAAAATAAAATATTATGATGAGAAAGTTCACTGAATATTTTGTCCATTCCAAGAAATAAAATAAAAGCCGAACTGGACCAATCCTCATTTTTAAAATAATCTTCACCGCAAAGTTCAGTGCTGTTTGTGAAATTGGAAATTACAGTATCAAAATCCTTAACCTCACCGGATTTTCCATCTTTTGATTCAGTAAATATTTTTCTTATTTTATTACTTCCCGTTTCAAAACCTGTAACTTTATTTCCGTAATGGATATCAATATTGAATTCTTTACACAATCTCTCCAGTGATCTTGCAATTTCGTAAATTCCGCCTTTAACATAAAACGCACCGAAACTGTGTTCTACATAAGGGATTATTGAAAACAACTGAGGAGCAAGATACGGAGATGAACCATTAAAAGTAGCATACCTGTCCATTAATTGTTTAAGCTTATCATTCTTAAAAAATTTATTGGAAACATCATTAAGAGATCTTCCGGAAATGAATTTTGTAATATTCTTCAAACCGTCAATGGTCATGAAGTTTTTTATTTTGAACTCATCCTTAAGAAAACCTTCTTCCGAGAGATCATAAAATAGTTTTCCATAATCCAGATATCTGAAAAAATTATCTCTTTCAGTTTCACCAAAAACTTCCGTTAATTCTTTTGACAGCATGGAAGGATCTGTATATGAATTAAATACTACACCGTCACTCCAGAAATATTTTGTAGAACATTCAAGCGGGGTCAGTTCAAAATAGTCATTCATATTCCTTCCAAGATCACTGAAAAATTCTTTAAAAACATCAGGCATCGTAATAAGACTCGGACCCATATCAAATCTGAATCCGTCTTTAGTTAATTCACTCATCTTACCTCCCGGAGCATCGTTCATTTCATGGATCTCAACATCGTTTCCTTTGTGAGCAAGATAAATTGCAGTTACCATTCCACCAATCCCGGCTCCGCAGACAATAATTTTTCCCATTATTTATAATTCTAAAATTGTGACACCGGAATCACCTTCATTCCAGTTGCCGAGACGAAATGATTTTACATCAGGATTTCTTTTTAACTGCTTCTGTACTTCCTCCCGGAGTTTTCCGCTTCCTTTGCCATGAATAATACTAACCTCCTTGAGACCATTATTAACAGAATCATATATGAACTTTTCCAGTTCATCGCCGATCTCATGTGTATACTTCCCTCTGAGATCAAGAGACAGTTCCACAACTCCTTCATTCAATGAAACAGTTGACTGACTTGAATACTCTTTTTTCAATTCTTTTCTGCTGATCTTCTCGAGTTCGTGAAGTTTTGTTTTTATTATTAATCCGTTGATATTTACAGAGACCGTATCACCTGATATCTCCATGACTTCACCTGCTGATAATGAATTCTTTATTCTTACTGAGTCGCCTTCATTTATTTTTTCATCAAGGACAGTATCTCCGATCATATCTTTTTCAATGGATTTCAGATCTTCGGTTTCAGTGATCTTTTCAGCCTCTTTAAGAAATTCCAGCTTGATCTCTTTAGGGGTTTGTTTATCCTCGCGGATTGTTTTAATGGTTTTTTCGATCAGTTTATTTGCATCCTTAATAATATTTTCCGCATCAAGCTTAGCCTTATACTTCAGTTGTTTTTCATTTTTTGAAAATTCCTTTATCTTGCTCTCATAAAGTTTTGTAAGGGAAGTAAGCCTTGAATTCTCTATGTCATATTTATTTTTAAGAATAGTATAATTCTGTTTTGTCTCATTCAGATCTTTTAGAAGGTCTTCAAGACGGCTTTCATTTTCATCGAGATATTTTGCGGATGAATTTAAAATGGATTCAGGGAAATTAAATTTCCTGGCAATCTCAAATGTAAAACTCTGACCCGGAACGCCCGATACAAAATTAAAATTCGGTGAAAGATTTTCTACATTAAACTCAAGAGAGCCATTCTCAATATTTTCGGTATTGTAGGCAAATTCCTTCAGCTCACTGTTATGAGTTGTAACTATTGTCAGAGAATTTCTTTCCGAAAAGTCCTTTAAGATAGAAGCAGACAGAGCGCTGCCAAGCACAGGATCAGTGCCGCTTGCAATTTCGTCAATAAGAATAAGCGATCTGTCATCAGCATTGTCAATGATCCCTTTGATGGAATTCAGATGCGAACTGAAGGTACTTAGGTCATTCTCAAGCGACTGTTCATCCCCAATGCTTATAAAGATATTATCAAATAATTTGAATTCACTTTCAGCATCAACCGGAACGAGCATTCCCGACTGCACCATAAGCTGATTCAATCCGACAGTTTTCAAAACAACTGTTTTACCCCCGGCATTAGGTCCGGAAATAACCAGAGTGTTGTATTCATCTCCCAGAGAAAGATTCAGCGGAACGACTTCATTTCTTTTATGAGTCTGAAGCAATACAGGATGATATGCATTGATAAGATTGATCTTTTCTTTATCAATAAAAGGCTTAACAGAGATTGTCTCCAAAGCATATCTTGCTTTAGCCTGAATGAAATCCAGTTCAGCTAAGATCTCAATATTGATTTTTATCGGATCGAGATGTTCCGTTAATTGGGCTGCAAGTTCTCTCAGTATTCTTTCAATCTCTCTTTTTTCTTCAAAGTGCAGTTCGGTAAGTTCATTATTCATTTTTATTGATTCCGTAGGTTCAATAAAAACTGTAGCGCCGGTTGCGGACGAACTGTGAATAATGCCGTCGACATTTCGTTTATTCTCAACTTTTACCGGTATGACATACCTGCCGTCTCTCTGTGTAACAATGTCTTCCTGAGTATATTCTTTTTCCGATACTTTCTTTAATATTTCAGAAAGGGTTTTTCTTAATCTTCCCGAATGTGAATTTATCTGTTTTCTTATTTTATTCAAAGCTGAAGATGCGGAATCTTTTACTTCTCCATTTTCATCTATGGTTATTTCAATATTATGCTCTAATATTTTATCAAAAAAGAGTTCGCGGGTAAGATCATAAATAAGCGGATAGCTTTCTTTCTCTGCAGCATTAAGGTCTGAAATGGTTTTTTTAACTTTACGTGAAACTCTCAGAAAATCAAGTATATGCAGAAATTCAGCAGGGGAGATAAAATAGCCTTCGATTTTCATTTTGCTGACTGATCTTCTGATATCCTTCAGACCGTCAAGGGGCAGTTCACCTTCAATGTTAAGTATGTCCTTAACCTCGCAGACTTTATCAAGT
>JAGQWH010000262.1 GCA_020437545.1 Ignavibacteriota bacterium | reverse complement strand
CAATAATTATTTTTTTATAAATACATATATATAGGAGTAACAGGTAATGATTATTTTCTTTTACATTAATATATAAGAAAGGTATATAATGCTCATTCAGCCGGATTCAGTAAATACGGGCATTCAGTCAGGACATAAAGAGAATAATATAACAGTTTCTTTTATCATTCAGCAAGATTATATTTCATCAGGTAAAAAAAATCTCATATTAAGGATATATTATTTTCTCAAAGTCAGATAGAAAAGAATTGACAATAAGTATATAACGTGTTAAATTTGTAGCAAATATAAAATATAAAACACATTAAAAAACATTTATTAACTAACCAAACAAAAACAAACAATGAAAAACACATTCAAATTTTTTGTAACATTGTTCCTTTTATCTTTTGTTCTTAACAATGCATTTGCACAAGGTCCTCCACCGGAAGTATGGCCGACTTTTACAATGACTGCTAAGAACATTACTCTTCAGCCTGGTGCAAATGGTCAGGACAGTTTAGTTTTCTGGGATGTTTACATCTTACAGACCAATTACGGTCAGCCGGGAATTCAGCCGTTCGAATTCTGTTGCGCACAGTACAACTGGTATTTCAACAAAAACATTTTCCAGAACCCATCAGTTGGTAATTTAGTTTTAACAAACCTTGGCGGTCAGACTGATCTTCCTTCAGGTTTAAGACCACCTACATTCCAGGTTGACTCAGTTAATAACTGGGATGCAGCTACAGGAAGACCAAACACAGGTCTTTTAAAGACTTCAGGAAATCTTCCTAATTCAAGCTTAAACTTTTTCATCGGAAACCAATTCCCTGGAACAAAAGCTTTAAGAATGAAACTTAGCACTAATGGTAAAACATTCAACACTGTTCCTTTAGATCTTCAATGGAGAGCAGGTCCTACAGCACCAAATACATTCTTAGCTTACTTTGTACCAAATCCTCCGGGACCGGATTCAGCTAACCCACAATATGCACAGTCATTATTAGATTCAGCCGGTGTATATTTTGTAGAAGGTTCAAATGATCCATTACCTGTTGAATTAGCAAGTTTCGTATCAACTGTAACAAGAAACAACGTTGAGTTAAACTGGTCAACAGCTACTGAAACAAACAACCAGAAATTTGAGATCGAGAGATCAATCTCTAACTCAAATGAGTGGACAAAAGTTGGTGAAGTAGAAGGACACGGAACAACAACTGACATTCAGAATTACAAATATAATGACAGAGGCGTATCAACAGGTCATTATACATACAGATTAAAACAAGTAGATTTCAACGGAACAGCTAACTATCATGAGTTAAGCGCAGAAGTTATCGTTGGTGTACCTACAGCTTATGCATTATCACAAAACTATCCAAACCCATTCAATCCTACAACAAAGATTGATTATGAATTACCGTATGACGGAAAAGTAAGTATTCTTTTATATGATATTTCAGGTAGAGAAGTTGCTAAATTAGTAAACGAAGTTAAAACTGCTGGTTATTACACAGTTCAGTTCAACGGAGCAAACTTAGCAAGTGGTATGTATTTCTACAGAATCAATGCTGAAGGAACAGGACAAAACTTCGTAACAACAAAGAAAATGGTTCTTATCAAATAAGATCTGTTTCTTATAGTTACTTGTTAGTTTCTTTGAAATACAAGGAATAATATTAAAAGCCGGAATGAAAATTCCGGCTTTTTTTGTTTAGAAAGGGATTTTTTAAAGAGAGATGAGAGATGAGTTATGAGAGATGAGAGATGAGAGATGAGAGATGAGAGATGAGAGATGAGAGATGAGATATGAGAGATGAGAGATGAGTTATGAGATATGAGAGATGAGATATGAGTTATGAGAGAGGAGTATTAGGTATTAGGTATTTGGTATTAGGTATTTGGTATTGAGTGAATGTTGTTCAATATTTTCAGATAAGTAAAGTAACTTTTATTTTAAATATTAATCTATGCTTTTATCTGTTCAAATTTTTGTCGCCAATACGAATGAATTTACGGTAATTTATTCCCGAGTACTTGGGACCAGTTTGGGAAGTTCTATTTAAAGCGAGTTTTTGCTTACCAAAAAATAACTTCGGTTAACAATCCATTCAATCAATTCAATCTATTCAAGCTATTCAACTATTCTACCTTTACAATCCGTCAAAGCGGATTACAAACTTTTCAATATACACCGCTACGTATTGATAACTATGCGAACTTTACGATCCTTCGCATCGGATTATAAATTTATTTACTTACTATATCTGCAAATTCCTTTAGTTATAAATATCAATAATTAATAATTATTTAAAGTAAGTCAAACAAAGCAGAGTTGACAATTAAAATCAAAGCTATTAAATTGCACTACCCCAATACATAACGAAACCATTTTTAAATTTTTTTAAAAAAAAACAAAAAAACTATGAGAAAATCTTTCAAGCTTTTTGTAACAATGTTTTTATTTGTATTTGCTATTAATGTTGCTTATTCACAGGCACCTCCAAGTGCATGGCCAACATTTGACATGACAGCTAAAAACTTTTCTACCCAGCCCGGACCAAACGGTCAGGACAGTATCATTTACTGGGATGTTTATATTCAGCAGACCAATTACGGTCAGCCGGGTATTCAGCCATTTGAATTCTGTTGCGCACAGTACAACTGGTATTTCAACAAGAATATATTCCAGAATCCAAGTGTTGGAAATATGGTGTTAACAAACAGAGGCGCACAAACAGATCTTCCTTCCGGTTTAAGACCACCTACTTTCCAGGTTGATACTTTTACAAATTATGAAGCTTTAGGACAACCACCACAGACAGGCGTTCTGAAAACTTCGGGTAATCTTCCTAATTCAAGTCTTAACTTTTTTATAGGAAATTCTTTCCCGGGAACTAAAGCGCTAAGCATGAAGCTTACTACTAACGGTCATGTCTGGAACAATGTACCTTTGAATTTAAGATGGAAACTTGGGGCAGCACCAAATACTTTCTTGGCTTATTTCGTACCAAATCCTCCGGGACCTGATTCAGCTAATCCGCAATATGCACAATCTCTTATGGATACAGTTGACAATCATTATATTATTGAAGGAGTCAATGATCCTTTACCGGTAGAACTTGCAAGTTTCGTTTCAACAGTAACAAGAAACATTGTTGAGCTTAACTGGTCAACAGCAACTGAAACAAACAATCAGGTATTTGAGATCGAAAGATCAATCGCCAACTCTAATGAGTGGACAAAGATCGGTGAAGTTCAGGGTAACGGAACAACAACAGAAATTCACAATTACAAATACACAGATTCAAGAGTTGAAACAGGACACTATACATACAGATTAAAGCAGATAGACTTTAACGGAACAGCAAACTATCATGAGCTTAGCGCTGAAGTTATCGTTGGCGTGCCAACAGCTTATGCTTTATCACAGAACTATCCTAATCCGTTCAACCCTACTACAAAGATCGATTTTGAATTACCGTATGACGGAAAAGTAAGTATTCTTTTATATGATATTTCAGGAAGAGAAGTTGCTAAATTAGTTAATGAAGTTAAAACTGCAGGTTATTATTCAGTTCAGTTTAACGGAGCAAACTTAGCAAGTGGAATGTATTTCTACAGGATCAATGCACAGGGAAATACAAACGGACAGAATTTCGTAAACACAAAGAAAATGGTTCTTATCAAATAAGATTTTTTTTTTTATCGTAAGTAATTTTATAAAAGCC
>JAGQWH010000261.1 GCA_020437545.1 Ignavibacteriota bacterium | reverse complement strand
TCATCTTTTACTACAACACTGCCAACAAGAGGATTAGGAGAAACATAACCTTTTCCTTTCATTGCAAATTTAATGCATTCCATCATTAATAATTCATCTTTATTCATATCATTCAGTCCTGTTCATTCATTTTGCTTTTTAGTTTGCTAATTACACTGTCAGGATTATCCCGGTAATATACATAAGTAGGCAAGTCAAACTTTTTCACATTAAAAATATCAACGGCTCTTTTATAAAATTCAGAGTCGTGCGAATAAATATTTTTGAATCCGTTCAAAGTTTCAAACACATTTCTTTTTCCAAAAAAAGTCCCGCCTATGATACAGTCATTAAGATGTATGAGTTTTTCTTTATCATTGGCGTCAGGAACAAACATATCATCGTCATTACCTATCAGTTCAGCAGGGGAGTATATAAGATCAGCGTCTTCATTCTCTGAGAAGTATTTTATCCTTTCTTCAATATGGTCTGACCGGTATTCATCATCTGAGTCAATAAATGTAATGAAATTTCCGGTTGAGTTAATTATTCCGGTATTCAGGGAAAGGGGATGTTTCCTGTTTGAGTGTCTAATGTATTTTATAAAATCATTTTCTTTCAATACAGGGAAGAGATCAGTTTCAGATCCGTCCGTACTGCCGTCATCAACAATGATTATTTCTATATTTTTAAAAGTCTGATCAAGAACCGAATTCAGAGCTCTCAGGAAAAATTTTCTGCTGTTGAAAATTGTAAGGATAACCGAAACATCATAGTTTTTGATACCGGTTACAATTTTATTGAGCATTTTTAGTTTCCTTCCCAGATTACTTCTTTAGCGCTCTTGGGTATCTTAAGTCTGTAGGTAAGCTTATTATTATTGAATTCCTCATTATAATATGTAAGCCAGATATATTGTTTTTCCTTAGGTCTTTCAATTGTTATTTTCTTGGGGAAGTAGATTCCTTCAGCTTCATAAAAGTTATCATACATAATTTCAATCTTGGTTTCCCCGCTGAGCTCATACGTACCTGCTTTTCTCACAAAAAAATTATCAGGATCGATCCAGAATTTTTTAATCTCTTTACCTGTATTTATATTCATCAGATAATTTCCCTTTTCAATTGATATTTTTGCATCGGCATAATTATCATCCCGGAAAATAAATTTTCCCGAAAAGGCATTAACAATATCATCAAAGTCTATTTGTATTTTCATTATGATACCAAGATAATGTGAGTTAGACGGACCTTTGATTACAGTATTATCCATCGGTTTATAATAAATGAAATTATCTCTGGTAATAAGAAGATCAGCAATATCAATTCCGAACGGACCTTCGAGTTTTGTATATACGCTGTCAGGTTTGTTAATGCTAACGGTAATGGATCCTGAATTGCTCAGCTCCGGGGAATCTATCGAGATCTCTCCGTCAGCATCGAGCGAACTTAATTTTTTCGAATTCTTGTTTACAAGAGATATTAATTCGGAAAAAGTAAGATCTTCTATATTTGCATTATTATTTTGTGAAGCCGTACATGAATAAAAGACTGTACAGGCAAAAACTAAAAATAAAGAGTTTCTGAAAAAATCAGTTAACTTTCTTGCACTCATTTATAAAATAAATTAAAATATTTTCTGAAGCCGGATCATTTAGATTTTGAAATCTTTCCGGATGCCACTGGATACCAAGGAAAAAAGGTTTGTTATTTTTATCTGAATACTCTATGCCTTCTATTATATCATCCGCAGATTTTGCGTTTACAATCAATCCTTCACCTAAACGGTCAATTGCCTGATGATGATAACTGTTTACTTTTGATTTATCAGTATTCATAATCTCATACAGCAGAGTATCTTTTATGACGCTAATTTCATGAATGCGTCCTTCCGTTACAGAGATCCGATCGTGATTTACTCCGCAAAAATCCATTAGATCAAAAATAATACTTCCTTTGAAATATACATTCATAAGCTGACAACCCCGGCAGATTGCAAGTATCGGAAGTTTTTTATTCATTGCAGTTTCAATTACCTTTAACTCAAACTCATCACGCTCGGGGGTGTAAGTTTCTGTGGAATCTGAAGTATCAATGTCACAATAATTCTCTGGATGAATATCAACTCCGCCGCTAAGGATCAGACCTGAGCATTCATCAAGTTTTGAAATTTCAATTTCGCTGCCTTTATAATCAAGAACTTCGAATTCAATATTATAATGATCCAGCCATTTTTCATATCTTTCGAAAGTTGTATCGGATCTTGTAATAGCTACTTTCATTTAACTAATTTATCATAATTTTTAAACAGCATATGAATGTTTTTTTCAATCTGAATGTCTATTTTCAGATAATATACCGGAAATTCCTCAATGAAGTTTTTAAAATTCTTAATTTTAATAAAATCTTTTTCGGTCGTTATAAATATAGTTTTCTCTCTGAATTTACTTTTTAAAATTTCAATATCCTCTTCAGTATAATCATGATGATCTTTATACTTTATACTTTCGGAAATATTAATATTGAGATCACTGACCATTTGCAAAAAAGATGAGTCATCTGCCAGACCTGAAAATATAATCGCATTATTTATATTTGTATCAGTTCTTAAAATAATGTTTTTAAAATCTTTTAAGTATTCCGTTTTATATCTCATTACAATTATTTCTTCATCATAATTTTTAAAAACGGGTAACACATCTATATTCTTATCTTTATTATTCTGAATGATAATATCTGCTCTTTTTAAACTTCCGTAACTCTCGCGTAATATACCTGAAGGCAGTGTAAAATGATTCAGGAATTTATTCTTCCGAATGCTTCCGGCATCTGCAATTACAATATCCAGATCCCTGAAAAGCTTTCTGTGCTGAAATCCGTCATCCATAAGTATTATATCCGGATTATAATTTTCGATAATATAATTTGCCGCTTCCGGTCTGTCAGAAGAGGCAGCAATGAATAATCTGTTTTTATATTCAGATAATGAATTAGCCGTCATTGCGAGTTCGTCTCCCGATTGTTCCAAAGATCCATTAATATCCTTTCCGTCACAAACAATAACAAGTCCTTCCGATTTTCTTTTATATCCTCTGGAAATTATTCCAACCGAATACCCTTTCTCAAGAAAATACTTTGCGGTAAATATGGTAAATGGAGTTTTGCCTGTTCCGCCGGTTGAAATATTCCCGACAGAGATCACAGGTTTGCTCACCTTAACAGTTTTTAAAATACCCGAATCATAAAATTTATTTCTCAGATAAATTATAACTGAATAGAGAATTGAAAACGGAATTAATATTATTCTAAGTAAGATCATTGTTGTCTGAAGTGGATCAGATAAAAAACATTATTACATCATTTGTGAAAGTGATCTTTTGAAATTATCCAGTTCGTCATTCTCAAGATATTTTCCGTAAAATACTTCTTTTCCGAATTTTACTTCACATTTTGAAAATGGATATGGTATCTCAAATTTATCCCAGCTCCCGGAAAGTATTTTCCTTTTTCCGTAATTTATACTTACAGGGATTATGGGAATATTACATTTATTTGAAATGATAAGTGCTCCGTTCTTTAATTCTTTTGCGGGACCTCTGGGACCATCGGGAGTCAGTACGACAGAGCTATTGCCGGATGAGGTTATTAATTCTTCGAGGGCTTCTTTTCCGCCTTTTGAACTTGAACCTCTTAATACATTGTAACCCCATTGATTCAGGACATTTGTCAGAATCTCTCCAT
>JAGQWH010000260.1 GCA_020437545.1 Ignavibacteriota bacterium | reverse complement strand
CCTGAAAAGCGAGACTTCCTGAAGCCGTGGTAAATATTCTGCCGGGAGTAACAATATTTGATCCGTTTCTGAATCTGTATGTCATTGCGATATTTGAACTGCTGTTCTGAAAACCTATCAGATGACTTCCAAATGTATTATTATTTAAATTGTTGATAAACAACTGTCCGGTCCTGCCTGACACCGTATCAGAATACTGGAATAAAATCCGTGAATTGGTAACCGGAGCTGATGCTATATCCATTGCTACCTGAAAGCTGACATAATTCCCGGCGCCTCCGGAAAATACCGGAGCTCTGTCATAGGTAACTATAAGCTGACCTGCGTCAACTTTATAGCTTATCCTGTTTGTTGCGCTTGCCGTTGTATTTGTAAAATCAAGATCAGTCCATAACGGATATACTGCATTTGGAACAGATCCTCCGGGAATTCCCGAAAAAGGGGGAATCCAGTTGCCGGATCCGGGATCATAATTCTGAAAGGAAATAATTCCATTTGTACCTATTCTTATTGTATCATAATTATTTCCGTAAAATCTGACCTTCTTTCCTGCCGGTAAAGTAATTTTCCAGTAACCGTCATCGAGATCACCTGTTGTAAAACCTGGATTTACATTAACATTATTAACTGCAAGAGAAATGCTGCCCGCAGTATCTTTCCGGCAAAAATCAGGACGGGATGGAGCGGGTAATGCATCTGTTGTTGAATTTGCATAAAAATATGAAGCAGAGTTTCCGTAGTTTAAATTGATTACAGTAAAACTTGATCTTAATGTATCATTCAATCTGTTTCCGTCTGAAGCAAGTGATGTATATACAGTAACATTATAATTTCCCGCAACAGGATTAAATGTGCTGTCAAAAACGCCCTGTACAGATGCGCCTGATGCAAGAGTAGGAATGACCTTATTGCTTGTATAATTAACAGGACCTGTAATCTTGTATGTAACAGGAATGTTAGTCTGAGAAGAAGTGCCGATATTCTTAAAAGTTGCTCCGGGAGCAATCACTGAAGACGGTAAAAATATATTTGCAGCAGGATTATCTATTGATAAAACTGTCATGTCATTTATTCCCGGTGTTTTTTCCAGAGTGAGCGCATCAATACCTATATAATCACTGTTCGATCCACCCGGTCCGCCGTTGACAACATTATATCTGATTGCAAATCTTGAAGAAGTTCCGGAAACAGAAACACCGAAAGCTATTCTTTTCCAGTTGCCGTCAACAGAAGCTTTGTACCTCCCAAGTTCAATCCAGTTTCCTTCCGGAATTGAATCCCCAGTCTGGGAATACATTACTCTTACTGAATCAGGATAAACTGAACTTAAAACTGATCTTGAATAAAAAACAATTGAATCCCCTGCCGAAGTGTTATTCTTTGGAAGAATAAGCCAGTTGTCTATATTATTAGCAATGCTCAAGACCTGATATCCTGCAGCCAGATATCCGTTTGATGGTCCGTTAAAAGAATTAAAAACCAAACTGTTTCCCTGAAACCATAAAGGAGCAATACCCTGAACTCCCCCGCTGCGGTAGAATATTTTATAACCTCTGCTTTTTAAGGAAGTTGTATCGTTAGCCCCATCGAAGTTATCCTGATAATATACTGAGCCATAGGTCTCAGCAGAAGAAGAAATATTGTCGGAAATATTCTGATATTTCTTAATATACTCAGCTTTTGATAACCGGATATTATCTTTATTTCTGGAATAGTACGGATCAGTTTCAGAAAATCTGTTATGTATAATATTTCCCGAAAAAAAAATATATATGATCACTGACATTACAGAAAATGTAAACCACTTTCCAAACATGATTAGGATCCTTAATTAGAAATTATAAAAATTATCAAGTGAAACTTAAATCTTTATTAGTGAAATTTCAAGAATAAAGTATGTATGAATTTAATCTGAACTTAAGTTGTAAATAAAAAAAGGACCGGATTAATTTCCGGTCCCTCTATACTATAATATTATTTTAAATTTTTCCAACACTGCTGATTTCAACTTTCAACATTCAACTTTCAACTTTCAACTTTTAACTTTCAATTTTCAACTTTTAACTTTTAACTTTCAACTTTTAACTTTCAACTTTTAACTTTTAACTTTCAACTTTTAACTTGTTAAGGAGTCAACTTCTGTACAAATGCAGTAGAATTATTGGTAGCTAAAATAAGATCACTAACATCAGTAGTGCCGTCACAATTAAAATCAGTGGAAGGACTGTTCATGAATGCAATTGCATTATTATAAACAAGTATAACATCGACTGAATTAACAAACCCGTCCTGATTGGCATCACCCTGATAAATTGATGGTATCCCACCGGATAATTTCTGATTGTTTCCGTAAGCCTGACTTATTGAAGTAGTGAAATTATATCCTGCTATTCCGGCATTAAATGTTACAGAGCCTGAGCTCCAGGTTTCAATGGAATTTGTACTTTTAATTACAAGATAATAAGGAACTCCGTTTGCAACATTAGAGAGCATTATATTTACAGGAGAATTACCCCCGCCCATAGCATTGGATGATTCTACAAGATTATAAGGTGATACATTACTTCTCAGCTGTATTGTTGCTGCAGATATATTCGGACAAGATTCAAATTTAGAGGTCATTGTAAGAGTTTTACAATTATTGTTCAGATTATTCTGATTTGGACCAAACATAATTGTAACTCCATCATTTCCGGAATTGCTTATAATCGGTCCTGCAGATATAATATTTCCAGCATTGTTAACATATCTGTACTGAAGGAAGTTTGAACCTGTACCATCCTGAAGCCCGGTTAAAAAATTGTTTTGGCTAACAGTTGACGAATTTGAATGGGATATGGAAATATTTGAATTTATAACTACCGGATTGTTTAAAGGATTCGGATTTGTGATAAGTTCAAATGATACCTGAAAGGTTTCCCATTGTGAAGAGCTTCCAAGAAAAACAGGTGCTTTATCATAAGTTACTGTTAATCTGTTGTTTGCCTGATCAACTTTATAACTCAATCTGTTACTTGGCTGATTTGTATTTCCCCAGTTAAGATCATTCCATGCCGGATAAACAGCCGGTCTCACAGTGCTTCCCGGAAGTCCTCCTGCAGGTGGGCTATAGTTACCGTTACCCGGATTAAATGGAACAAATGATATAATTCCGTTTGTGCCGATGTAGATATTAGAATATGCAACTCCCATAAAATTAACAGATTTGCTTCCGGTAATTCCTGTCAATTTCCAGTAACCGTCATCAAGATTACCGGAATCCAGAGGAATAGCTGCAATATTATTTCTCAAAAGTGAAACGCTCCCGGATGTATCGATCCAGCAATATTGAGGTTTTGACGGAGCCGGTGCGGATGCGGGAGTTGAATTGGCAAAATAATAAGTTCCGCCGGATCCATAGTTTGGCTGAACAACTGTAAAAGTTGATCTGACCGTATCGTTGAATAAATTCTGATCTGTTCCGAGTTTACTAATAACTGTGACATTATATGTTCCGGCTGTAGGATTGAATGTAGCAGGAAATGTTACCTGTACCGAATTCTGGGAATTCAATGAAGCTATAGTAGAATTTTGAGAATAATTGACCGGACCTGTTATAGAAAATGTGACCGGTATGTTAGTCTGATTAGCTGATCCTGAATTGGTAAACGTTGCCTTTGGAGCAATATTGGAAACAGGTAAAAAGACATTTCCAAAAGGAACATCAACCGAAGTTGCTGAC
>JAGQWH010000025.1 GCA_020437545.1 Ignavibacteriota bacterium | reverse complement strand
TGAAAAAAAATAAACGAATAACCGCTTAAAAAACTAAGTTAAAATGGAAAATAAAAAAACAAAAAAATCGAATTCCGAAAAACCAGTACGTAAAAAGAAATCCGCTAAGGAATCTTCTGAAGAAAGAGAACCTTTGGATGAAAGGGAAATAGAGGAAATGCTTGAAGAAGAAATGCTTGGTGAACTCGATGAAGAGGATGATGATGAATTCATTCACAAGGTGGAGGAATTTAAGAAAGGGCACTCCAAATCTAAAATGATAAGTGTATTTAAAAAGATCGGGCAACCCAAAGTAATCGCAGTAAACAAACTGGATCCGGATCAGATCAAGGATGAACTTAAGAAACTCATAGTTCTGCTGGATAAATATAATATCATAGTTCACTCTCACGGAGATTATGACGACAAGGAAAAATACAGATTCATAACAGAAGAGATCTTCCCGGAAGCCATTGAGGATAATAAGAAAAAGCATGTGACGTTTGTATATGAAGACTATCACCCTGAAATGGAAGAAGACGATGATGATGATGAAGCTTATGATGATGTATATGACGACAACTATTAAATCCGGAATATTAATTTTAATTAAACCAGTATAATTGGCAGCTCACAGCAATACGGAAAATTTAAACACGCCTTTGATCGATTTTTCATTAAAAGGAACAGATGGAAGATCATACTCTCCGGCAGATTTCAAGGATAAAGATATATTGATCATAATATTCATGTGCAATCACTGCCCGTATGTCAAAGCAGTGACACACAGGTTTGTTGAATTTCAGAAAAAGTTTGAGGACAGAAATGTCCGGCTGATCGGAATAAATTCAAATGATGCGGAAACTTATCCCGAAGACTCGTTTGAGAACATGAAATTGTATGCGGACGAATACGAAATGAATTTTCCTTATCTCTATGATGAAACTCAGGAGACAGCCCGTAAATACGGCGCAGTCTGCACACCTGATATCTATGTGTATGATAAGGACAGAGTGTTGAGATACCGCGGAAGACTTGATGATAACTGGAAAGACGAGAGCAGTATTAAAGCTAAAGATCTTGAAAAGGCAACGGAGCTTTTACTTGAAGGTAAGGAAATTGATTTTGATCAGATACCTTCAATGGGATGCTCGATCAAGTGGAAAAGCTGATACACGTAAATTAAAATTCAGAATTAAAAACAAAATATATCATGCCAAAATTAGTAATCGTAAGACACGGACAATCACAATGGAATCTCGAAAATAAATTCACGGGTTGGGTGGACATAGATCTTTCGGATGCAGGTATTGCTGAAGCAAAGAAAGCCGGTGAGAAATTAAAAAATTATAAATTTGATGAAGCTTTTACTTCCGATCTTATCAGAGCTCAGAGAACGCTTGACCTGATATTGGAAGAGACCGGACAGACAGGGATTCCTATAGAAAAAGACAAAGCTCTGAATGAAAGAATGTATGGAGATCTGCAGGGATTGAACAAAGATGAATGCAGAGAGAAATTCGGTGAAGATCAGGTAAAGATTTGGAGAAGAAGTTATGATACACCTCCTCCGGGTGGCGAGAGTCTGAAAGATACTGCTGACAGGGTATTGCCTTATTATAAGGAACGCATTGAGCCCGAACTTAAAAAAGGAAAGGACATTCTGATATCTGCACACGGCAACAGTCTGCGCGCGCTCATCATGTATCTTGAAGGGCTGAGCAAAGAAGAAATTTTAAAAACAGAAATACCTACAGGGTCTCCTAAAGAATACATACTGGATGACGATCTGAATATCATTGAAACCAAATATTTATAATTGCCATCCGCTAAAATCAAAAATATTATACTGGATCTTGGAAACACACTGGTGTATTTCGATTACTGTTATTTTTACGACGGCATTGCACTGCTTGAGAAAAAGCTGAATGCGCGTAAGCTGAAGAAATATTTTACGGATAACAATTTTGATATTAAGATCGGCTCGGGAAAGCTGACGATCAAAGAGGCATTCAAAATTCTGAAAAAACAATTTAATTTAAGGATTGGGTATACGGATTTTTACTATCTTTACAGTGACATTTTCTGGGAAAATACAGACATGAAAAATTTTCTTGAAAAGGTTCTGATCAATTCAAATTACAGATTGTTTATGCTTTCCAATGTAGATGCTTCTCATATTAATTTTATCGACAAAAATTTTCCTTATGTAAAGAATGTCAAAAAGAGAATTTTATCTTATAAAGTTAAAACCGTAAAACCTGAAAGTAAAATATATAAAGAGCTGATCAAAAAATATAAGATCGATCCGAAGGAAAGTATTTTCATAGATGATCTTAAAAATAACATACTTGCTGCAAAAGAATTAGGATTTAATACCATTCAATATACTTCCCATAAAAAATTCCTTAAGGAATTTAACAATCTTATTAAGTAGTAATTTCAGTTCTCAATAAAGTTTTTTACAATAGTTTTAAAAATACTATTGTATTATATTTGCATCTGAATCTATTACAGATACTTTGTTAATTTAACAAAAAGGAAACTGTTTTACGGAAGTCGAAGTTAGTCTCCGATACGGGCTTTACCTTTAATTCCCATATACCCGATAGTTTAAATTTTTAATAGACCTTATAAAACTAACCTGCCGGTTTTTTTTCTTACATTCCGAAGGCGGGATCTTAAAGAGAGAATTCTTAAATAATATCAATAATTAAACAAATCAAAATGAAAAACTTTTTTTCTACCGGCATTTTTATGTTTTTGCTGTTTGCTTTCTCCGGTTCCGGTTTTACTACAGCGGATAATGCTTTTGCCGGAAACAACAGTCCTGCCTGGAATGACATTCAGGAAGGCAGTTTTATAGTAAAAGGTAACAGAGACATCATCCCTCAGCAGTACAGAACTGTCAAAGTAAATTTAAATGAATTAAAAACCGCTGCGTTAAAAGCTCCTTTCGAGTTTTCCGACAGGGCAGCAACCTCGCCAATGATAATTGAACTGCCACATCCTGACGGCGGAATTTCAAAATTTTATGTAACCGAATATTCAATGATGGAGCCGGGACTTTCTGCAAAGTTTCCGGATATAAAAACATATACCATAAAAGGCATTGACGATCCCTATGCTGTCGGAAAAATAGATTTTACGATGAAAGGTTTTCATGCAATGGTTTTAACCGCCAGAGGTGATTATTTTATTGATCCATACAGCAGTGATGAAAAAGAAGTTTATATTTCATATTTCAAAAGAAATTTTGCTTCTGATAAGAGTTTTGAATGTTTAACTGAAAATGTTGAAAAAACTTCAAAAGAAAGTCAGCTTATGAGAGGTTTCTTTTCTTCAGGACCTCAGCTCAGAACTTACAGAACAGCAGTTGCAGCTACGGGAGAATATACATCTTATCACGGCGGAACTGTTCAGGCAGGTATGTCTGCAATTGTAACCGCTGTGAACAGAGTAAACGGTGTCTATGAAAATGAAATGGCAGTCAGAATGACTCTTGTTTCAAACAACGATCTTTTAGTTTATACAAATGCTGCTACTGATCCTTATACAAATAACAATGGTGGAACAATGCTCGGTCAAAATCAGACTACATGTGATAATGTCATTGGCACCGCAAATTATGATATGGGGCATGTATTCAGTACAGGCGGCGGCGGAGTAGCTTATTTGGGATGTATTTGTCAGAACGGAGCAAAAGCAAGAGGTGTAACAGGTTTGCCGAGTCCTATAGGTGATCCGTTTTATATAGATTATGTTGCTCATGAAATGGGACATCAGTTTGGCGGAAATCACACATTCAACAGTACTTCAGGTTCCTGCGGCGGTGGTAACAGAAATGCAGGAACAGCTTATGAACCAGGCAGCGCAACTACTATAATGGGTTATGCCGGTATCTGCTCTCCTCACAATATTCAAAATTCCAGTGATGCATATTTCCATACAGGAAGCTTTACTGAAATGGTTATTTATACTCAGATAGCTGCAGGTAATTCCTGCGCTGCAATTACCAATACAGGAAATACACCTCCGGTCATTACAGTGCCGGCAAGTGGTTTTGCAATTCCAAAGAGCACTCCTTTTATGTTAAAAGGTTCTGCTACTGATACTGAAAATCCGAATTCACTTACATACTGCTGGGAAGAAATGGATCTTGGTCCTGCAGGAGCTCCAAACTCTCCGTCGGGTGATGCACCTATCTTCAGGTCATTCAAAGCTGATACTGCTTCTTACAGATTGTTCCCGAGACTGAGTAACCTTCTGAATAACACTCAGACAATGGGTGAAATTTTACCGACTTATGCAAGAAATCTTATGTTCAGACTTACAGTAAGAGATAACAATGCCGGCGGTGGCGGAGTTGATTACAGTCTGGTTGAATTCACTGTTGACGGTAACTCCGGTCCATTCCTTGTAACTGTGCCAAACACAAATGTAACATGGAATGCCAATCAGCCGCAGACAATTACATGGGATGTTGCAAATACAACTGCTGCTCCTGTGAGCTGCGCAATGGTTAATATTAAATTATCAACAGACGGCGGAAATACTTTCCCGCTTATGCTGGCTGAGAATACAGTCAATGACGGAAGTGAAACCGTAAATCTTCCTTCAGTTATGACTGCAACGGCGAGAGTGAAAGTTGAAGCAGTTGGAAACATTTTCTTTGATCTTTCCAATGCAAATTTTACTATTGATAACGGTGTATCAGTTCAGAATAACACAACAGGCATCCCGTCTGAATATGCTCTGTCACAGAATTATCCGAATCCTTTCAATCCTGTAACAAAGATAAACTTTGATATTCCTTTCAGCGGAAATGTTAACATTACGATCATGGATATGTCAGGAAAAGAAGTTGCTACCATAGTAAACGATTATTATTCAGCCGGTTCCTATAATGTTTCATTCTCTGCAACTGAGACAGGCAAAGAGCTTGCCAGCGGAATATATTTTTACAGAGTTACTGCTTCAGGTGAGAACGGAAATTTTGTTTCGACAAAGAAAATGACTTTGCTTAAATAGTTGATTGGTTGACTGGTTAATCGGTTATATAGTCAGATAATTATAAATATATTAATTTTAAATACAGCCGGTGTGAGGGATCATGCCGGTTTTTTTATTTAAAAAACCGGAATAATAGATAAACTGAAATTCATTATTTTCCGGATCATTATAATGCAGAACATAATTTTCTTTATTTCCCAGTATGGAGATTTTTCAACCAACTTTTTGCAATGAATTTCTGTAAGTATATTTTTCGTTTCCGCAAACCTCATAGAAATAGTTTTCAAGTTTGTCGGAAACCTTCTCCCAGCTGAATTTTTGAGTCACAAGATTCTTGCCATTTTCACCAATATACTGTCTGTAGTTCTGATTGGAAAGTAGATTTACGATTGAATCTACAAACTCATTCTTGTTAGTAGCAAGAAGAATTTCCTCACCATGAACGGCACCGATACCTTCAAATCCTATCGGAGATGATACAACCGGTAAACCCATTGCCATTGGTTCAAGGACTTTATTTAAAGTACCTGCTCCAACTCTTACAGGTGAGACTGCAATGGAGCTGGATTTGTATTCATCTGCTATTGAATCGACAAATCCGGTAACTATAATATTTTCAGACTGAAGATTCAGGACTTTGGAAGGAGGTTTTTGTCCTACAATGTAAAATTTAACATCAGGGAATTTCTTTAATACTTCCGGAAATATCTCATTTGAAAAATATACAACAGCATCACTGTTTGGAAAATAATCCATGTTACCTGTAAATATAATTCTGTCATTAATACTGTAGTCATGACGTTCGGATTTGAATGTGGAAGTGTCTATGCCGTTTGGAAGTATATTGATCGAATCATAATCATGATCATTTTCGAGTATTTCTTTATCTTCATTTGAACATACAAGTGTCATGTCAAATTTTTTAATAACTCTTTCATATTCGAGAATTTTTTTATGCTCAAGCATTTCAAGTTTCTTTTGAAAACTGCTGCAGCATAATTTTGATCTTCTTTTCCAGTACAGAGAATATGCATCAGGAAGATCCAGTATAGTAGGTATGTTTTTAATTTCGCTGGTATACTGTGACATTCTTAAATGCTGAGTGTGTATGGCATCAATATCATGATCGGATATAAATTCATTCAGAAGTTTTTCAAATTTATCTGACCTGAAATAATTTAACTGAAACGGAAGGGAAGAAAATACTCCGGTCATACAGTTAAAAGCAGAACGTAAAAAAGGAAGATATATGACTTCCACTTTTTTAAAATATTTTTCAAGCTCATGTACATATTTATAATCCTTCTTATCCTGAATAAAAGTAAGAAGATATAAATTATGTTTCTTACTGAGCTGTCTGGCAAGATTATATATCTTCAGCTTATCACCCCGGTGAGGAGGGTATGGGAATCTGTTTGCAACAAATAATAGATTCATTTCAATTCTCCTTTTTGAATTAGTAAAAAATTATTTTCTTTATTGATTAAATTTTATTTTTTAATTGTTGTACAATTTGTTTTCTGTTTCGGCTATTCTCTTTCTCTGACTTTTCCGTAAAAAGCAAGATCCTTAACTACTTTAAAAGCATTGATTATCTTATAGCTTACATTATCCCTGAAATGCTTGTCAAGATAGTAATTCATTGAATTAGAGAAGTGTTCGCTCCTCTTCGCCACCACATGTCCGTAATGCATCACGCTTACTTCGGGATCATAAAGAATTTTTTCTCCTGCATCCCTCACCCTTTTGCAAAGATCTTCTTCTTCTTTGTACAGAAAGAAATTTTCATCAAACCCTTTGATCTTTTCAAACAGTTCTCTTTCGATAAGAAAGACAGCTCCCGATACCCATGCTGCTTCAGTATCCCTGTCACGTACACGCCAGTAGGACGAACCATAATTATTCTTTATCCATGATGCAACGCCCTGAAGCTCGCCGTGATCGAATCTCTGCGGTTTCATATCCTCTTCGACAAGTCGCGGTCCTGTTACTTTGTATTTAATTGATGAGTCGAGCTTCTTGTACAATCTTTCCACAGATCTGTCCTCAATGAACTTTATATCAGAGTTAAGAATAAGTATGTATTTACTCTTTTCCATAGCTGACATATAATTGTGTCCGCCGCCAAATCCCAGATTCTTATCTGAATCATGAAATGAAATACTTTTGCCTTCATACAACTTTACAAGATCCGAGAGATCATCATCTGAGTCGTTATCCAGTACTATGATCTTAAAATTTATACTGCATCCGTTCAGATCATTAAATAAGCTCTCAAGGCAGGTCTCCAGATATTTTCTCGTATTATAGTTTATTATTTGTATTATGAGATCGTATTTCATTTTTTTATTTTGAAATTTTCAACGTATGAATTCAAAAAGCTGTTTAACTTCTTTCCTGAAATATCCCAGTCGTATTTTTCCTCCATAAGTTTTCTACCGTTAGAAGACAACTGAAAGGATAATTCCTTATCCTTTATGACTTTTACAACCTTACTAATGAAGTCTTCATCACTTTGTGCAATAAGAATCTCTCTGCCATCTTCGACCTGAAGTCCTTCGGCTCCGAGTAAAGTGGATACTACCGGCACTTTCATTGACATTGCTTCCAGTATTTTAAGACGCGTTCCTCCGCCTATCTGCAATGGAATTACTGCCGCATCGGCATTCATCAGATAGCTCCGCACGTCATCCACATATCCTGTTACGATCACACCTTCAGTTTTCTCGAGTTCCTTTACGGCGGGAGGAGGTTCTTTTCCAACTATATAAAATTTTATCTCAGGTATTTCTTTTTTTATTCCCGGGAAGATGTTATTGACAAAATCTATGGCAGCTTTTGTGTTGGGATAATATTTGAACCATGCTGTAAATACTATATTCGGACCGGTACCATTTCTTTTTCCCGGTGAGAAATAATCTGTGTCCACTCCATTCTCTATTACACAGATCTCGGCTTGATTGTAATATTGAGAGATAAGTTCCTTTTCCTTCTCAGAAGTGGTGATGTATACATTGTATTTCTTCAAGACCTCAATTTCATAATCGAGTAGTTTCTTCCATTGTGAACGGGCATAGACGCTTCTCGCAAAACCTGAGTTTTCAGTCATTCTTTTATAATAAGTAAAGCCGCAGTCTTCATTGTTAGGGATCACCGGTATGCTCCCGGCAATGCTTTCCGGGATATACTGTGAAAGGTAAATGTGATCACAAAGTATCAGGTCAAAATCGTTTTCTCGGATCGTCTTACTTACAAGTTCCTTCATTTCATTGGATTCAAATCTTTTTATAATGTATGGAACATTGGTAACCATGCTTTTAAGAAGTCCGGCAGGATCCTGATCATAATCCCATTCTATGATATCCATTTTCCTGAAATACTTTTTCATCTCGTCTTTGTATTCCTGCTTTATTTTTCCGCGGATCGTTCTGTTGATCCAGTGAAGTTCGTGATGCTTTGAAAGCTGCTTAATCAGGTTATAATCCCTGCTTATGGAACCTCCGGTTGGAGGGAATGGAAAATCATATGATATGAATAATATCTTCATTTTGTTTTCCTCCCCGTTTTGGATCTGTAAAGATTCCTGTAAACGTTTTCCATATCTTCGGCTGTCTTCCATTCGGGGAAGTGTTCCCTTTCTCTTTCCATGGATGCTTTTCCAAACTCGGATCGTTTACTGCAGTCATTGGAAAGTAAAAGGATATGCCTGGCGAGTTCATTTACATAGTCGGATTCTATAAGATAACCAGTTTCACCGTTGACTATTATTTCCTTTACTCCTGAAACATTTGGCGATGTGAGCGCAATCACCGGTTTTCCCAGAGCCATTGCTTCCTGTACGGCATAAGAAAGTCCTTCCCATAAAGATGTTAATACCATAAAATCAAAATTATTAACATAGTCGAGAATGTTCTTTTTGTAATCCATGAAAATGATCTTTTCTTCGAGTCCAAGCCTGTCCCTCTTTTCCATAAGCTCTTCCTTCATACTGCCGCTGCCTATGATCACAAACCTGATCCCGTCTGTACTGTCTTTTATGAGATTCACCGCATCGAGTAAGTAATCCAGACCTTTTTGTTTTTCAAGTCTGCCTACAAGTCCGACGATGAGTTCGTCAGTTCCAAAAAGTTCCTGCTTTGTCTTTGATCTGTCAACCTTTGAGTTGATCTCTTCGACATCCACTCCGTTTATAGTAGACTCGATCTTATTGTCATCATAATTGAATTTTTCCGTTAAAGTCCTTTTTTCATATTCTCCGAGGGCAATAGTTGTATCAAAGATCCCGGATTTTATTTTCTGAAAATATTTTAATGGGATCGAAATATTGTTAAGTTCGTCTTCACTCCAGAAAACACCGTGCCTGGTATGAACGACTGCAGGGGCACCTGCCAGTTTTGCTACAACACCTCCGTATGAATTCAGATGCGAATGCACTATGTCAAATTTATTTTCCTTTATGATCTTAAAGAGTTTCATTGTATCTTTACCCAATATGCCGTCAAGCTTTCCCTTATAACCGTGCTTTCTTCCCGCAATGAAAGTTCCTATATTCATCTTTGCAAGTTCCTCTTTAAGATCACCTTCATCCGGCATTACTACATAATGTTCAAACTCTTTTTTATTTGAATGTTTTAAAATGGAAAGAATATGTCTTTCGGTTCCGTGTATTACCGAATCAGGCGAAATATGAAGTACTCTTATCTTTTTCATGCCGTCACCCCTTTCCTCTGAAAACTTTTATTTAAAAGGAATTCAGCATTCTTCATTACTTCAGCTGCATCGATATTCTTTAAGCAGTCCAATGTCATGCAGCTCTTTCCGGCATCTCTTGTACAGTATTGAGAATTGTCAGCAGCAGAACAATCTAACTGTTTATATATAATTCTGTGAATATCGCCGGGCGGATTTGAGAAAGAAGGGTTTGTCGGTCCGAACAATCCAATGGACGGAGTATTCACAGCTCCGGCAAGATGGAGCCCGACCGAATCGCTTCCTATGAACAAATCTGAGAGACTAATTACCGCCGCATTTATTTTTAAAGGCAAAGACAGAAAATATTTCCGTTGCTCACCGGGAAGCTCATCAAGGATCCTGTGATTTTTTTCTTTGTCTTTGTGTGAACCGATAAGTATGTATGAATATCCCGAGAGTCTGAAGTTTTCCAATAATGCAGAATAGTTTTTTTCATCCCATTCCTTGGCTCTCCATCCGGCTGTAGTCTGAATACAGATCAGCGGTCTGTCGGGATCTATGTTCAGGGAATCAAGAACTTTCTCTGCATCGTTTAACTCCCTGTCAGATATATTTATAAAGCATTTGCCGTAAAGATCATCTGTTAATTCTGTCCATTTGTTATCATTAATATTCAGCCCTTCTTTCACAGCATTCAGATATTTATCAGCGAGATGTCCTTTTGTATTCTGAGTATTACTATCAATGAATTTTGAGTAACAGAATCCGAAGCCGTTATAATTGAGTCCGAAAGAATACTTAAAGCCGCCGAATAGCGCTATCAGAGCAGTTGAATATTTTCCGGTAAGGTCAATGCACAGATCATAACTCTCATTTCTGATATTCTTTATGAGCAATAGTTTTTCCTTTGCTCTTATCTCATCACAGTCATTATAGTCCGCTGTCTTGATGTCATTAAATACAATGAGTCTGTTAACGTCCGGATTACCTTCAAGAATTTCCGCCGATCTTGATTTTACAAGTACATCAATTTCTGCATCAGGATAAATTCTTTTCAGCATTCTAATTGAAGCCGTACAGAACAGCACATCACCTCTGAAGTAAAGAGACATGATCATTATCTTTTTTACATTAGCCGGCGGCATGCTTTTCTTATTGAAATAAAAAAAGAAATTTCCGAGAGCCGAGATAATATTTATTAAACGGGCTTTCAATTTTCTGCTAATATTTTTTCAAAATCGTTTACGGATCTATCCCAGGTAAACTGTTTAATGTAATCATTGCCTGAATATGCAAGGCGGATTCTCAATTCCCTGTCGGTTAATAATTTTTCAAGAACTGCTATAATTGCATCGCTGTCCTTTGGTTTGAACAAAAGAGCGGTCTTGTCATCAATTGCGTATTCCCTGTGTCCGCCGATATCCGTGCAGGCAAGGGCAGCTCCGCACATCATGGCTTCTGCAGGCGGAAGCGGAAATCCTTCGGCTAAACTCGGGCTTATAAAAACAGATGCTTCATTATAAAGTCTTCTGAGCAAATTTCTTTCGGGTGTCTGATGATATTCTATCCAGTCAGGAAGATCCGCCGGTCTGTCAGGTACACCGAAAAGGGAAACCTCAAGATCACTGAATTCTTTTTTCAGTCTTCTGAATGCAGTAAGTCCGTATATGCTGCCTTTGAATTCGAGATCATTGTAAAGCATCATCACCTTTCTGTCTTTTCTTTCTTCCGGTCTGATATCCATTCCGAATTCCGAGAAATCAAAAGCATTGGGAACGTAATATGCTTTTTCTCCCATTGATTCGGCAATATTCTTAAGCCAGTCTGCAATCACTATTTTTTTAAAAGGCATCTTCCATGTTTTATTGACATCTTCAGCATTCCCGTTCCATGTTTCATAATGCTGAATGAAATAATATTTTTCGCCTTTGCTTTTGTCGAGTTTCTCGGAGCAGTCAGCAGTTCTCCAAGCTGTTGCTATCAGAATATCCGCATCGGGAATGTTATCGTTGTCGATCTTTCTTACCCATAAGGAATTTACTTTCGGATCAAGTTTGAACCAACTGCCCGGATCATAGCTTTTATCAATTTTTCTCTGATAATATCTGATAAGGTATTTAGCATTATTAAAAGCGGATTCTTTAAAAGTATAGGAAGGATGGATCAGGTTCACACAATGACCTCTCCCTGCAAGACGGTTGGCGTATTCATACACGATCTTGAATCCGCCGATCGGCTTGTTTCCTGCAAAAGGTAAAATAAAATTGATAGTCATTGTTTGCTTTTATAAAATTTACTTATACAAACTTAAAAAAAATTATTAATTATCAGAAATCAGAATACAGGCATCCGTAGTATTCTGATTATTTTTTTAAACTGTTTAATAGTCCGGAAACGTAATTTACCTTCAACAAATGAGTTATTGCAAGATAAATCAGTGCCGTAATGATAGAATTGATCAGAAGTATCAGAAATAAATTCTGAAAATGGTACGAGATATATTGACTGAAGATATATATTTTTAGAAATAAAAGAGCCGAAAGAGTAATTGATCCGCTGAGGATCATTAAAATAACATACCGGGTAAACTTTCCAAACCTTCCGATAATTCTTCTTGAATAAAACAGCAGCGCAATGCCGTATATTCCCGTAGTAATGAATCCCGCCATTGAAATCGCATAGTATCCGTAACGATCCGTCAGAAAATAATTCAGAAATATTCCGAAAAGATAAACTATACTGCCTATTTTTGTAAGCAGCAGATATTCTTTTTTTGCAAGATATAAAGTTGTAGGAATTATATAAAGTATAAAAGTAAAAAGAGCAATTGCATCCCAGTAAAATGGTTTAAGAGTCATTTCAATTCCAGCCGTGCTGAAATTACCCCTGAGATAAACAAGAGAAAGTATCTCTTCCGCATAAACTATAAACATAACAATGACAGGTATAACAGTGAATATTAAAACAGTTAATGTATTTAAGAATAATTTCTTTGCCTTCAGCTTTTGATCGTTTGAAAATATAGAGGAGAGATCGGATATCAGAACTGTAAAGAAAGTTGCAAAGATAATGGATACAAATATACTTGTTATGGTACCTGAATAATGCAAAGAAGATATAGCGCCTTCGCCGTAGTATGAAGCAAAATAGTTTTTTGAAAAAAGATAAAGCTGATTGCATATTACAAGGAACAGAATTGACAATGAACCTTTCAAGACTTTTTTTGTAACATCATCTAATACAATTTTCCTGAATCTCAGGACAGCTCCGAGCTTTATAAGTCCTCCTGTCATTAAAAGAAACAGGATAAAGTTTCCGGCAAGATTGGCAAATGAAAGATTATAGATCACATCATCATTGTAATAGGGAAGCACAACCGAGACAAGAAGAGCAATTCCGACCACTACGGGAGCGACTACCGGGAAATAAAAATTCTTTACAGCATTGTAAACCGAATGAAAATAACCTATGAATACCTTGAGGAAGAGTATCGGGAAAATTATATAGGATATCTCTATTGCCTTATCCTTTTTTATTCCTTCAAACCCGGGCAGAAGCAGTCCGATGATAAAATTATTGAACAGGATTATTGCTGATACAACTATGATTGATATCAGGAAAAGAATATTAAACAGGTTATTAAAGGATTCCCACATCTCCTCCTTCTTTCCCAGTGTATTAAAATGCGCGTATTCACTGTTGACGACTCCTCTTATGGTATCGAGTCCGAGTATCACGATCAGGCTGTCAGGTATTGAAATAAGAGCAGTGTAAATATCGGCATTGGAAGATACACCGAGAATGGATGCTATCACAAGATTTTTGAAAACATCAAAGACTTTTATGAATAGGACGATCAAAAATAATTTCGAGAATATTTTTGAGGTCTTATTCATCCTGTTTTTTTAAGGCGGGCTTCTTTTCTTATCCTGAAAGTAATAGCTACAAGTATCCATATAGTTATGGTTGTGACTCCAAACAGGCTCAGGTAAGGCTCAAAATTAAATGCAACAACAAAAGCTACAAGGCATAACTGAAGTGCATCCGTGAATTTAACATACTCCGGATCCGAGACATAATTCCCTAAATTAAAAGAATAGAACAGTGCTTTCATCATCAGGTAATAATAGATCAAAGCCCCAATGAGTCCCATTTCCTGAATGGTCCTGAGATATGAGTTATGCGGATGAGGTACTTCGACAATATAATATGACATTACATCATACTGCAGTAAATGGTAAGTATCAAATCCATAACCAAAGTAGGGATTCTTCATTATCAGCAATACAGTAGAAGCCCATGCCTGCAGTCTTCCGAGTGATGACTTATCCTGATCGAAATTTATAACGGATAATACCCTGTCTTCTATTATATTATAAAATACAAGTGACATGATTCCGAAAAGGATCAGGGTCGGTATAATTATTTTAGGTCTTTTAATGAAGAATACCGCTATGGAAAATATCATCGCCAGCCAGACGCCTCTTGTCTTGGTCAGGTAAACACCGAGGATAATGAAAATAAAAGTAATTATATAAAATATTTTTTTTGAATTGCTTCGGCATCTTATCAGAAATATAAGATTGAACATGAAAGCCACCATGAAATAAAGCGCGACCATATTAAAATCATTCCATAAGGAAGGGACTCTCATTCCTTCCCTCATACTGTACTTGAAAAAAATATAGACTGAATACATGCCAAGTATCGCCGCAGCAATGATCATTGAATCAATGAAGTTTGTCAGAAACTTTTCATCAATTCTGAGATTGTCAAATATTATGAATATAAGAAAAGGCAGCAGTATGGTCCCGGTGTAATATTTTACGGCAATAACAGGGTCAGGTGTAATGTAACAAACATAGAGTCCCCATCCAAGCATTAGAGACCATGGGATGATATTAGGAATAGTGAATTCATGATCTTCGAAACGGAAATATCGGATGAGCATAAAAGCAAATACGGAGAGCAGACTCAATGCGGATAAATACCAGTTACCTGCTGCAAATGTCAGCGGAGTAAAAAGTATCAATAATTCAGGAGTTAATTTTATCTGACCGGAACTGATCTTATCAAGCGCTAATGCCTTCAATTCTTTTTAATTGAGTTCTGATGAAAAAATATGCGTAGGAAATAACGGCACTTAAGATCATAACAGCAAGTATGGATATGATCCTTTTTGGTTTGGTCTTTTCGTCCGGTACAAAAGGCTGGTCAAGCACAAGAATAGTCGGTATCTCTCTTTTTTCCTCTATCTTTGACTGCTCATATAAAGGCAGTAAGACCGAGAGTATCTTATTCTGAATTTCAACCTGCCTCTTCAGTCTTACAAATTTTAGAACTATATCCGGTGAACCTTTCAGTTGCAGTTTGGATGAACCGTCCGAATCATTCTGAATGCTGAATAGTCTTCTTTCAAGAGCATTTATTTTATCTTCAAGAAGCTTTACTTCATCCTCATTCGGGCTTATGATCTTTTTCATAAGTTCAAGTTTGATCTTCTCGGATTCTATGTCTGCTTCCAGCTGAATCTCAATGTCGGAGGCTATCCTTATCTGCACATCCGGAGACAATCCGTACTGATCCTGAAACAGCTTAAGAGAATCTTCGGCTGAGATCAGTTTTTCGTTTGATTGTTCGTAGCGCTGTTCAATAAATTCTCTCTGATTCTTAGCATTCAGAAGATTAAGTTCTATGTTGATCTTATCAAGCTGGCGGATAAGGAATTCCGACATTTCCTTTGCAAGCACGGGATCCTTATCATAAACGCCTACATCCATTGTTCCGGATACCTTATCTTTAACGGTGTATAAAATATTTTCACGGAAATCCTTTATTGCTCTCTGCATGTTTTTATATCCGTTTTCCTCCATCAGATTGTATTTTATGATGGTTTCCTCGAGGCATCTTCTGCTATTTAGAATATTATCATAGAAGGCCAGTTCCTTTGTATAAGATGTTCCGGTAAGCACTTCACCGAAGTCCCCGATCTCAGGCGCAGCCACGCCTAAATTCAATCCAACGACTTTGCCGGAGGTTTTAATTGTTCCGTAGGACAGAAAAATAGGATCCATTATAAAGTATACGACAATTGCAGCCAGGACTCCGAAAATCAATGATATTTTTATCAGACTGTTTCGTTTATCCCGGTAAACCAGTATAAAATCCTTCAGAGTGAATTCTTTATGCTTGTTATCATTTAACTCATCAGGATGTTTATTCATAAAGAATCTATAATTGGATTAATAAAATTCAAAGTAAAGATTTAATATATATTTTGATATCTGGAATGCGGATTTGAAGATTTACTTAATGAATCGGACTCATCAAAATTATACAAAAATTTTTACAAATTAATAATTATTATTGCTTGATTCAAGAGGAAGTATATAATTTCAATTCTCTTATCAAAAACAATGAATCTATTTATCTAATATATCCCTGACCTTTTGATAAATCAAATGGAGGTATTTATGAACTATTTATTTTGATTTAAAATCATACTTTGTATCATATTTTAAAAATCATTTTAAGATGAAAAATTTTATTTTATTATTCCTTTCAATAATTTTGTTATCGGGTTTTTCTTCATGTAATAAAACTGAGGATCAGGAAGTCAGATCGCCAAAGGATCCGGCAGATGGGTATAACAATAAAAATAAAGATGCGTCTGCCTTTGAAAATGATCAGAAAAATGATGAGGAAAGTGAACAGGAAAATGATCGGAATTCCGATAGAGATTCTGAATCTGAAAACAAATTTAACACAAGATCTATTACTGTAAAATTTCCAACCGGATCAACTCAGATAACACTGGACGGAAATATCAATGGCTTTGGTGAAAAAATAAGTTACGAATTTGAAGCATCAAAAGGACAGACATTGAATGCATTCGTCAAACCAAAAGACGGTGAAGGTAATATCCGGATCAATCAGATCATATTCCCTGACGGAAAAGCTGACGGACCATTTGGAGATAAGATGACATACAAACTTACCGAATCAGGGAACTGGAAACTGATTTTAGGTGAAGACATGATGGCGGGAGAGCCATGGAAAGGCACTTATCTTTTAACAATTGAAATCAAATAAATATATATTATGAAAAAATACTTACTATTAATTTTTATTCTTGCAATAAATTTTAACTATACAAAAGCACAGGATACATTTTCCATCTGTGCAGTTGATCCTGTCACAGGTGAAGTCGGGAGCGCAGGAGCTTCGTGTGTGAATGACTGTACAATACTTACGGATGTTCATCCCGGATACGGAGTGGTGCATACACAGGCATCATGGCTTTCGGCAAATCAGAATTATGCAAGGTCACTGATGAATCTCGGATTGCCTCCGCAGGCAATCATCGATTCGCTTGTGCTTCATGATGCGCAGAATAATCCATCAGTCAGACAATACGGAATTGTTGATCTTGTGAATGGCGGAAGAGTTGCTGCATATACCGGAGTTAACTGTTTGAATTATAAAAATCATATTACCGGACCTACATATTCTATTCAGGGAAATATTTTACTTGGTCAAAGCATACTTGATTCGATGGAATCAAGATTTCTGAATACAGCCGGTACACTCGCACAGAAATTGATGGCTGCTCTGCAGGGAGCAAAAGTAATCGGCGCAGATACGAGATGCGCAAGCTGGAATACTTCTTCAAAATCCGCTTTTTTAAGAGTCGCCAGACCGGGAGATACAACGGGGGTTTTAACATTGAACATACAGGTTTTAAGTACTCCATTCGGCAGAGAACCGATTGATTCGCTTCAGGCATTATTCAACAACTGGATTACATCGGTGAACACTATTTCATCTGAGATACCGGAAAATTTTTATCTGACACAAAATTATCCGAACCCGTTCAACCCAACTACGAATTTGGAATTTGGGATTTCGGAATTGGGATTTGTATCTCTGAAAGTATATAACTCTTCCGGAAAAGAAGTTGCGATTTTAGTTAATGAAAGTAAACCTGCCGGAAAATATTCCGTGACTTTTTCCGCCACAAGCGGAGGAAGTAATTTATCAAGCGGAATTTATTATTACAGATTGTCAGTTTCAGACGGATCCGGAAATCATACTGAGACAAAGCGAATGGTATTACTTAAATAATTTCCCGGTATATGAATTTTTAGCTGAGTAATTTTTTAATTTCCATTGCCTGTTCGAAATGTCTTCTTTCATGAAGGATAATTATATCATAAGCTGTTTCAAGTTTATATACAATTTTTTTGTTGGCGGGTGAATAAATAACAGCTCCGTTTTTTATTAGTTCATCAGAACCCTCAATCAGGGTTTTCAATTCATCCTGGGAAATTTTGAACTTTTCTATGATGTCACTGCTGAAATTACTCTGAGCCGGTTCCCATACAGAAAAAGTCTTCATTCTTCTTTTTCTTTCAGGCTGAACTGCTTTCAATATCATCTTCCCAAAACTATTAACGATAAATTCAATTTTAGAAGTAAAAGGAAGTTTCAGACTGTTATTCCTTACGGCGGTAATTACCGGAAAATATGAATTGTTGATTTTTATGAGATGATCAATATTCTGCGCAATACTCCACTTTTTATTATTCGGTTTAAAATTTAACTGTTCGGGTGAAAGGCTTCCGAATTCTGTTAAAAACAAATCAGTTATTTCATTTAACTGAGCAATCCAATTACCTGTATTCATATTATCTTTTATTAAATTAATGGCATAAAATATTCAACTTCAAACAAATTTAAAATTCAAAATTTTTTTCTATGGAAGTTTGGTTTTACACTTTGCATATTTCCTTTTCAGAAAATTAAACCGCATATAAAATTGATCTCAAAACTTCCCGATCTCGAAACCACCATATTTTCCGTAATGTCAAAACTTGCTTCCGAAAATAACGCGATCAATCTTTCACAGGGTTTTCCGGATTTTAAAATTGATCCGGAACTTTCCGAACTTATATATAAAGCTTCCACAGAAGGACATAATCAGTATGCATTAATGAGCGGGATGAAATCACTTCGGGACGGGATCTCAGATGTTATAAAAAATATTTATAACAGAGAAGTTGATCCGGATTCCGAAATTACAATCACATCGGGAGCCACAGAAGCTTTGTACGCTGCTATAAGCGCAGTCGTAAGTCCGGGAGATGAAGTGATAATGTTTGATCCGGCTTATGATTCATACGAACCTGCAGTTAAATTGAATCAGGGAATTCCCGTGAGGATCCCGCTTACATTTCCTGAATATAAGATCGATCATGAGAAACTTTTAACTGCAATTAATAAAAAGACAAAACTCATTATTCTGAATACACCAAACAATCCTGCCGGCTCCCTGATCTCAAAAGAAGACATTGAATTGCTGAAGGAGATCGTCAGCAAGCATGACATTTACATAATCAGTGATGAAGTATATGAGCACATAGTTTTTGATAATGAAAAACATTATTCAATGCTAACGGAGGATGAACTATATAAAAGATCATTTGTGATCTCATCATTTGGAAAGACCTTTCATATTACAGGCTGGAAAGTCGGATATTGTACGGCGCCTGCTGAACTCACATCCGAGTTCAGGAAGATACACCAATTCCTGACATTTTCAACTTCGACGCCTTCCCAGTTTGCATTGTCTGAATACATAAAAAATATCGACAGGATAAAACAGCTTGGAAAATTTTATCAGAGTAAGAGAGATCTTTTTCTTGAACTTATCAACGGAACGGGATTCAAACCGCTCGGATGTTCGGGGACTTATTTTCAATTGCTCGATTATTCTGATCTGACGGACGAAAACGATTATGATTTTGCCGTAAGACTTACTAAAGAGTTTAAGGTAGCTTCCATTCCGGTATCAGTTTTCTATCAAAACAATACAGACAATAAAGTGCTGAGATTTTGTTTTGCAAAAGAAGATGAGACTTTGAGACAGGCGGCTGAATTACTGAAAACTGTTAAATAAGCTGTATGAATTTTTCTTTTCAGAATATTTAAAAATTATTGTCACAGATATTGTTTTCTGATGTCTAAATATTAAAGAAATTTAATTTAATATTTTAATCATGAAACTGATCTTAATAACAATGACTGTAATTCTTTCATATTTTCCGATTTTACAAAACAAAAACGATGATAAAGAATCACATAAGCAGGAGATCATTAACGCAGACATTGCCATGAGTGATCTTGCGGTCAAAGAAGGATTCTTTACGGCATTGAGTAAAAATGCTTCTGAAGATTTTGTTAAACTGGGTGAAGGCAGTTACCCGATCGTCGGTAAGAATGAATTTGATCAGAAATTTAACGGTAAGTCCGGTCCGAAAACACTTACATGGAAACCTGAGAATGCCGATGTTTCAGAATCCGGAGATCTCGGATATACCTGGGGATACTGGAAATTTGAAATGCCTGATACGACTGTTTACGGAAATTATTTTACCGTATGGAAAAGAGAGAATAAAGACGATGTATGGAAGATGGCGCTTGACGGCGGAAATTCAACTCCGGGTCCGAAGCAATGAGATCAGATGTTAAATTATTTAACCGATCTGTCCGCTGACCCGGTTATACATATTTTCTAAATGTAATTTCTTTTCCTTTCCCAATCTCATGCGTTTTGAATATTTGTCAAATTTAAAATTTCCACTGCTGTAAAATTCAAATGCAGCTTTGTTATCTATTGGAAAGAATGCATTTTTCATTTTCTTAAGACGTAATTTAATTAATTCAATTCCGGCTTCCTCTTCATAAGCAATGATCAATCCCTCTCCGAGTTTCGGAAAATACGCTCCGCATACTTTTCCTTCTGAAAGAAACACAAATGAATTTTTAATATGCTCATTCAGTCTGTTCTCTCTGCTCTCACCGGTGACAAATTTATCAAGCTTTAAAATTTCAGATCTGTGATTTTCATTAAATGGAATTATGGAAGAAGATATTTCATAATCCGGAGGTATGCCGTGTAAAATATCAAAGTCTGCATATTCTGTTTCGATCTCAAAACCTGACTTAAGATAAACAGGATATCCAAGTTCGGTAGCGATCAGATAAATGGTTTTATATTTTCTCCTGTCTACGCTTTTCACCAAAGCATCCGTGATCCTTTTGCCAATACCTCTGTTTCTGAATTCAGGATGAACGATAATGTGCGCAAGCCATACGGTATCTTTATGTTTTAATGTTGTGCCGATGCCGCAAATTTTATTTCCGGATATGATTTTTATCGGCTCACAATAAGGAGAGTTGATATAATATTTTATATGCGGAGAAATATCATCCCAGTCGGGTGGTTGAATTTCGTTTAATAATGCGATGTCTGAATGTTGCAGTGGTTTAATGATCATTTGTTTTATATGATTGATCGGAAATTCAGGAAGATCAATAAATTTCTTGTCTCTTTATGTTTCTACAAAATAATATTTGTCATTCACGTTTTCAAAAAATTTTATCCTAAACCTCCGCTGATTCTGTTAAACATATTTCGGGGATGCCTTATCCTTTTCTTACCCAATATCATTCGCTTTGAATACTGGATTAATTTAAAATCCGCTTTTCTGTAAAAATCAAATGCCGTTTTGTTTTCTTTAGGAAATATTGCATTCTCTTTTTCCATCATACGTAATTTTATTAATTCGATCCCGGCAACATCTGAATCAGCAATGATCATACCATCTGCGAGAGTCGGGAAGTATACACCTGAAACCTTTCCATTTTGAAAAAACACAAAAGAATTTAAGATATGTTTTGATAACCGGATCTCTCTGAATTCCCCTGTTACAAATTGATCCAGTTTCAAAATCTGAGTCCTGTGAATTTCTTTAAACGGTATTATATTGGGAGATATATTAGATTTATATTTACCCGGTTCTATATTAAAGTGTGCATATTCTCCTTCTAGCTCAAATCCAGATTTAAGATAGACAGGATATCCGAGTTTGGTGGCAATCAGATAAATGGTTTTATACTTTCTTCGGTCTATACTTTTAACAAGTGCATCGGTGATCTTTTTTCCGAGTCCTTTATTTCTGTATTCAGGATGAACAATAATATGAGCAAGCCATGCTGAATCTTTGTTTTTAATAGTTGTACCAATGCCGGTAATTTTATTTTCCGAAACGATTTTTACAGGATTACTGTATGGCGAGTCAATATAATACTTAAAGTGCGGCGTAATGTCATTCCAATCGGGTGGTTGAAGTTCTTTAAGTTGTCCAATGTCGGAATGCCGTAATGGTTGAATTTTCATTTGTATAAATTAAAAACAATAATTTAACATAAAATGGAATATTCATTGCATTTTAATAATTTGTAAATACAAAGGGCTTAGAAAACGTAAAACTGAATTTGTTTATATTTATCATAGAATCCATTCCAGTCAATTTATTTCATAGTCAAAAGTGAATTTATATTTTAAATTCTTTTATGGATTTTACGGAAACTCATCAACTGTAAAATAAACTTTATAATGTCAAAAAAAGAAAAGTCCGATTCCCGGAAAGCAAAGATCAAAAAACAAAAAACAAATTCCTCGAAAAAGAAAAAATCAGAATCATTTTTGAGCGATTCTGATCTTAAGTTGCTAGCCGGAGGTAATCATTTCAAAAGTTATGAAAAACTTGGGGCAAGATCAGTAAAAATAAAAAAAGAAAATGGTGTAAAGTTTGTTGTCTGGGCGCCTCATGCCGGGAGTGTAAGCGTGGTAGGAGAGTTTAATGACTGGAAACCGGGTGAAAATAAAATGGATCAGACAGGTAAAACAGGATACTGGCAGACCTTTATCCCCGGACTCGTAGAAGGCGAAATGTATAAGTTTGCAGTAAAAAATATAAGAGATGAAGTGGTTTTTAAATCCGATCCTTATGCATTTAAGACCGAGCACAGACCGGGGAATGCTTCCATAGTATACAGTTCGCTTGATAAATATAAATGGAATGACGCAGAATGGTTAAGGGAAAGGAAGAAGTTATCGTCAGTGAACAATTCATATAAAAAAATTCCGATCTCGATATACGAAGTACATCTCGGCTCATGGAAAAAGGATCATTCAAAAAATGAATGGGGATATAAGAATTACAGGGAGCTTGCGCATGAACTTGTGGATTATGTAAAAGAAAATAATTATACGCATATCGAACTGCTTCCGGTAATGGAGCATCCGCTTGATATATCATGGGGTTATCAGGTTGTCAATTATTTTGCACCGACGAGCCGTTACGGAGAGCCGGAAGATTTTATGTATTTCGTTGACTACTGTCATCAGAATGGTATAGGAGTGATACTTGACTGGGTGCCGTCACATTTTCCTACGGATGAACACGGACTTGGAAATTTTACGGGAAGAGAGATCTATGCTTATGAAAATATGCAGAAAGGTTTTCATAAAGAATGGGGAACTTATGTATTTGATTACGGGAAGAATGAAGTGATAAATTTTCTTATATCAAACGCTTTGTTCTGGATAGAAAAATATCACATTGACGGATTAAGAGTGGATGCAGTTGCTTCTATGCTATATCTCGATTATTCAAGAAACGAAGGCGAGTGGCAGCCGAATATTCACGGCGGGAATGAAAATCTTGAGGCGGTGGCATTCATAAAAAACCTGAATGAGACAGTCCATAAGAAACATAAAGGCGTACTGATGATAGCTGAAGAATCTTCGTCATGGCCCGGAGTAACGGCTCCGGTGCATCTCGGCGGGCTTGGGTTTGACATGAAATGGAACATGGGCTGGATGCATGATATACTTGCTTATTTTTCTATGGATCCCGTGTTCAGGAAATTTCATCATGGTAAACTGACATTTGCAATTTGGTATGCTTTCAGTGAAAAGTTTTTACTGCCTATCTCGCACGATGAAGTTGTACATTTAAAGAAAGCTGTAATTGAGAAAATGCCCGGTGATGAGTGGCAGAAGTTTGCAAATGCAAGATTGCTTTACGGATTCATGTTTGCGCATCCGGGAAAGAAACTGAATTTCATGGGAAATGAGATAGCTCAGTATACTGAATGGAATTCTGAAGAATCACTTAAATGGGAAGTACTCGAAAATGATTATAATAAAAAATTCAATTTGTTCTTCAGAGAACTTAACAGACTTTATAAAGAACATCCGGCATTTCATGAAGTTGATTTTGACAGCAAGGGTTTTCAGTGGCTGGATTTTTCGGATGCGGATGACAGTGTGATAGGCTTTGTAAGATACAATTCGGATAAGAGTGAAATGCTTTTATTTACTTTTAATATGACACCTGTACTAAGGGAAAATTATGTGTTCGGAGTTCCGAAAAGAGGATACTATAAAGAGATCATGAACAGCAATGCAGCCGAATATGGCGGAAGCGGTGTTGGAAATATGGGTGGCGTTCATACTACCGATGAACCGAGATTTGAATTTCTGAATTCTATAAAAGTGACATTACCGCCGCTTGCTATGAATGTATATAAGTATGAGTCTTTAGAGTCTGTAGAGTCTGTAGAGTGTGTGGAGTCTGTGGAGTCTGTGGAGTCGGATTCAGATGAGTTGGTTGAGTCAGATGAGACAGAGGGAATTGATACTCCGGAATTAAGAGAAACGAATACATCGGAAATTACTGAGCCGGAACCGGATGAAAAACCGGACATACCTGAAGAAAAAATAATTCCGGAAATAATAGAAGATGACAAACCTGAGGATAAAGAAGAAAAAGTTTTACCGGAAGATACCTCGGATAAACCGGCTGAACTCACAGAGGAAGAAGACATGGAAATGAAACTGAAAGAGATTGTTAACAGGATAAAGAAGTTTTGATAGAAAAATTAGGTTTAATTCAATGATTGATGTTTAACTTTAACTATAAGTATTAATCAATTATTATTGTATCACACAATTTTAGAAATATGAAAAAGAAAATGGTTTCAAAATCAAATACAAATAAAAAAATAAAAAATATTAAAATTACACCTTTAGTAAAGAGTTTAATTGGAATAGCAAAATTGCCTAAAGATTTTGATTTTAAGAAGGAATATGGTGATTATCTTTATAATAAATATTTAAGTTTAAAATGACTCAAGAAGAAAAAGATTTACTCAGGCCGATATTCTGGGATACGGATATAGATAAATTGAATATTGAAAATCATAAGAGATACACTATTGAGAGAATCCTGCAGTATGGATATACAGATCATATCAGATGGATTCTTAAAATATTTGATGCGAATGATATTATTGAGACAGTTAAAAAATCAAAAATTATTGACAGAAAGACCGCTAACTACTGGTCAATACATTACGGAATAAATAAAGATGAAATTTTATGTTTCACGAAATCACAATCAGCAATGAGCAACTCGATGTTTTAAAAAAATTATCTCAAATAAATAAAATTACGGATAATTTTTATTTGGCCGGCGGAACAGCATTGTCTCTGAGGTTAGGTCATCGAAAAAGTTATGATTTTGATTTCTTTACTTTCGGCAATTTTGACTCGGAATCTTTTTCTGATCTAATAAAATTAGATTTTGACGGAAGTGTATCTTCCCTGAGTGATGATACTGTAAACGGCAATATCAATGATATTGGGATTTCCTTCTTTAAATATCCATACAAGTTAATAAGACAGACAGATAGTTTTAACAATATTAAACTGGCTAGTCTTGAAGACCTCTCTGCCATGAAATTATCAGCTAATATGAAAAGAGGTACTAAAAGAGATTTTTTTGATATATATGAATTAATGAAAATATTTCAATTGTCTGAATTAAAAAGTTTTTTTTTGGAGAAGTATCAACAAAATGGAAATAATTTTTACCACTTATCCCGGAGCCTGTTCTTTTTTGAAGATGCAGAAAATGAAGCAGATCCGGTTTCTTTAAACGGCACTGACTGGGAAACTGTAAAGAACTATTTTTTAAAAAACCAATCGAAAATACATAAAACTTTTATCTGAAAATTTAATGAGTAATATAAAATCATTTCTGAACAACTTCAATCTCTCCGTCGATGAGATCGGCGCTAAAGAACGCGCTGCTTCGCTGGCTTCAAGGAGCATTAAGACAGAAAGCAAACTCTGGGCATTGAAGACCGCTGTCTCTATGATCGATCTGACAACACTCGAAGGAAAGGACTCCGAAGGTAAGGTCAGAGCGATGTGTCAGAAAGGCATTCATCCGAAACCGGGTGACGATACGATCCCGCACGTAGCTGCTATATGCGTTTACCCGAATATGATAAAATTTGCAAAACAAGCTCTGGGAAATTCGGGAGTGCATATTGCTTCAGTCGCAACAGCCTTTCCGTCCGGACAGTATCCACTGAAACTAAAACTTGAAGATGTAAAGAAATGCGTTGCTGACGGCGCTGATGAAATAGATATGGTGATCTCTCGGGGAGAATTTCTGTCGGGTGATTATGATTTTGTTTATAATGAAATTAAACAGATCAAGGAAACTTGTGTTAACTCAGCATTGCAGTATTCGGAAAAACATAAAGTTGATAGAGAGGTTCACCTGAAAGTCATACTCGAAACCGGAGAACTCGAAACATACGACAATGTCCGCAAGGCAAGCTTTATCGGAATGATGGCAGGCGGGGATTTTATCAAGACTTCTACAGGGAAAGTTCAGCCGGCTGCTACATTGCCGGTGACTCTTGTGATGCTTGAAGCGATAAGGGATTATTATAATGAAACCGGAATCAGGATAGGCATGAAGCCTGCGGGTGGAATAAAGACTGCAAAAGATGCGATCGCTTATCTTGTACTTGTTAAGGAAACACTTGGTGAGGACTGGCTGACACCTGAACTCTTCAGACTCGGAGCAAGCTCGGTGCTGAATGATATTCTTATGCAGATAGATAAGCAGAGGACCGGGTATTATCAGGGGGCGGATTATTATTCGTTAGATTAGAGCAGTATTTTGTATTGGGTATTGATCCGCGGCGGCGGATTGAGTATTGAGTAAAAAGTATTAAGTATTAAGTATTAAGTATTAAGTATTAAGTATTAGGTAAAAAATTTTAATTTTTAATTCTAAATATTGGACAGATGAGTAACATTTTAATAGTTTTATTTATTGTTTTGAGTTATTCACAGATTTATTCACAAACGGTCACAAAGGAAATTACGACCGATAAGTATAAGATCATACTTACTTGGAATGATTCTGTATTTTATTCCGGCGGGATGGTGATACAAAATATTTCTGACGGAAGTACGGTCTACAGTGCGGACAATTTTCATTCGGGTTACAATTCTGATAAGACACATGATCTGAATAAAGACGGAAGTCACGAATATGTTCTTGAGCTCGCAACAGGTCAGACAAGAAGTGATTATAATATGATCCTGATCTTTGATTTTGAAAAGAGTCATGAACCACTCAGCGAGGTTCATAATGCAGAGATCATAGCTAATGTAGACAAAGTTTCAGATATTTTATCAAACGTAAGAGTCGGGGATCCTGCACTGGAAGCAAAATATGTTTATCCGCTGATTTATGATGACGGAAAAGTTGTATTGAACAAAGACACAAAGGACAGCAAGATACTTAAAGAGCTTGTCCCTTACGCTGAAGATTATACTGAACTCATAGATAAGTATGCAAATTCAAATGATGTTTGCGCTGAAGGAAGCAAAGTTACGGCTTTTTATGAAGCGTATATCATTCAGCAGAAAATTACGGGCAATGAAGAAGAAGGATGGAAATTTTTTGACAGTAATTATAAGTGTGATAACAAAAGCAGTGTGAAAGAAGAAATAAAAAAATCAATTGAAGAGAGTTATTCCAATATTGATAATCCGGATAACTTTAAATTTAAAGCTAATTAATAAAATGCAGATTGACACTGTTTGGTATTAAGTATTAGGTATTAGGTATTAGGTATTAAGTATTAGGTAGAAAAATTATAAATTTCAAATTGAATATAATAAAAAGAAATTTTCTGATCATAATTGTTTTGTTATACAGTAACGGTTTATTTGCGCAAAGTGACAGTGTTTTCAAAAAGGAAATTATAGCCGGTGATTATAAAGTTTTTCTGACAAACAATGAAAGTGAATATTTTACCGGAAGTATTAAGGTAGTTGATATTGATAACAACACTGTTTTTTCTGCAGACAGTTTTTATTCGGGTTACAGTTGGGATACATTAATTGATCTGGATAAAAACGGAACGGAAGAACTGATACTTGATTTTACAACCGGCGCTCTTATTTATGATTACAATATGATCTTAATATTTGATCTTTCGAAGGATCATAAGTCCATAATACCTTTTGAAATTCATAATGCCGATCTGGATACAAAGACTGATGATCGGCCAAAAATTGTTTCAAACGTAAGACTGAGTCCGTCTGTTCTCGGAGCCGGATATACATACTCTCTGAAATATGAAAACGGTAAACCGGTTCTGGAAGATAATATGGAGAAAAGTAAAGTGTTGAAAAGTTTTGATTCGGAAGAAATAGAAGAGCAGTATATGATCAGCGATTATAAAAAAGAACTCGACGAATGCGCAGAAGACAGTAATATTCTTGTTTATTATGAAGCATGTTTAATGCAGCAGAAGATACTTGGGCAGGAAGAAAGAGGCTGGGAGTTCTTTGACAGTAGTTACAACTGTAAAGACAAAACAAAAGTCAGAGCTGAGTTGAAGAATCTTGTAAATGAGAATTACGGAAATTTAAAAAACTCAGACTTCAGGTTTAATGAGGAATGATATTTTTGATTCAAATATTTTAAAACAAAACAAATAAAACATCATGGCAGAGATACAGGAGTTCAAAGGAAACAAAGTGCTTAATCTTAATCCCGAAGCGAAGTTCACTTTTTCTTTCGGGTTATCGAAAGCAAAACTTATACTGGAAAATATAGATGTGATAAAGAAGTTTGTTGAGACGGAAGGTAAGGATCTCGGTGAGCTTGGCGGGAAAAAGCCGGAAGAAGAAAAAGAGAATCCGGAACCGTTTTAATTCATACGTTATAATTAAAGTTTATGAAAATATTTATATACATATTTGTATTCACATGGTTTTATACAAACATATTTTCAAAGGATAATCCGGAAGAGTTCTTTGCTAAAGGGGAAAAATATTATCAGGAGGGAAATTATAAAAAAGCATATTCGGTATTTGAAAAATTTTTAAAGAAATTTCCAAATGATGAAGGATATCCTAAAGCTTTTTATAATACCGGAATAATTTCACTTAAAATTTCTGATACAATTAAAGCTGAAAGTATTTTCAAAAATATATTAAACAGTAATTTTAATGATCTGGAAGGAAGCGGGAAAGATATAATGGATAATCCTTATACACTTTACAAACATAATTCTTCCCGCATTCTATCTGAAATTTATTTTAACAGAAAAAATTACAATAAAGCACTAGACTACCTTAAAATTTCTGATGAAAAATTTAAATTTTACGCAGACTGTGCAAATGCTGCAGTTGAATATGATATAGAAACAGCAATATCCTTTTCAAAATGTTACTCAGCATTAGGTGACACCAACAAAGCAATCGAAGTATTAATGCCCTATGTATTTCCTGTTTTATTTGGTGGTGTTAAGGAAGCTGTAAACAATTTAGTACCTTTGCTAAAATCAAAATATGGTGAAGATGAGTTTAAAAAAGAAGTTAAATTAATGATTGATAATATTTATTTCGATAAAGATTATAAAAAAGTGTTTACAAAATTATTTGAAAAGCCAATTTTGTTTAAATTTAATTTAGATCTTGATGATATGATATTTGAAGGTAAGATTAATAAAAATGCTGTAACTGAAGAAGAAATAAAGGAGTATGTAAAAAATAAAATACAGGGTTATTATTTTTACCGATTAGCAAATGGCGCTCCGGAAGAACATTACAAATAAAATTAATTAAGATCAAAATCAAATTTTATGAAAATCCAAACCGAACAAAAGAAAAAAATCCCATCCAACGGCAAACTTGCAATGTCAAACGGCAAATCAAACTTTGTTACTAAAAAAGATAAATGGACTTACTCCAAATCCATCGAAGATCCCAAACATATAAATCTAAGATCCGAATACGATCTTTTCATCGGCGGCAAATGGGTCAAATCTAAAAAATATTTTGATACTATTAATCCTTCGAATGAAGAAGTGATCGCTAAGGTTGCTTATGCTTCAGACTCAGATGTGAACAAAGCCGTCAATGCAGCGGAAAAAGCTTATGATAAAGTATGGAGCAAGATGCCGGCTAAGGAAAGAGGCAAGTATATATTCAGGATAGCAAGGATACTGCAGGAGAAGGCGAGAGAGTTTGCCGTGATCGAAACTATGGACGGCGGGAAGTCAATAAAGGAATCCAAGACAGTTGATGTTCCTCTGGCTATCTCACATTTCTTTTATTATGCGGGCTGGGCGGATAAACTTGAGCTTGCATTTCCGGGAAGAAAAGTTTCTTCCATAGGTGTTGCAGGTCAGATCATCCCGTGGAATTTTCCATTGCTGATGGCTTCATGGAAAATAGCTCCGGCGCTTGCATGCGGTAATACGGTTGTGATCAAATCTGCAGAAACGACACCGCTTACTTTATACAAACTCGCCGAAGTCATTGAAGAAGCAGGATTGCCGGAGGGAGTTGTGAATATAATTTCAGGAGACGGCGCAACCGGCGCAGCGATAGTGAATCATCCTAAAACAAAGAAGATTGCATTTACCGGTTCGACTGAAGTCGGAAAGCTGATCATGAGACAGACAGCCGGAACGGATAAAAAGCTCACACTCGAACTCGGCGGAAAAGCTGCTAACATAATATTTGAAGATGCTCCTTTAGATGCTGCTGTAGAAGGAATTATAAACGGAATTTATTTTAACCAGGGACACGTATGCTGCGCAGGCTCAAGACTGCTTGTTCAG
>JAGQWH010000259.1 GCA_020437545.1 Ignavibacteriota bacterium | reverse complement strand
GAAGTATTAATCTTGAATCAAATTTTTTTGTAAATGAAAACACAGGCTTTACAGTTGGCTATGAAGGAACAATTCTTAAAACAACGGATTCCGGAAATAATTGGAATATTCAGAAAGTAAATACCGAGCAAGAATTAAATGACGTTTATTTTGTAAATAATTCTTTGGGCTTTGTATGCGGAGATTCAGGGAAGATACTTAAGACTATAAATGGTGGTAGTGATTGGACTATTCAAAAAAGCGAAGTTGATGTGAAACTTGAAGGTATTGAATTTTATAATGAAAGTTTTGGAATTGCAGTAGGGTTTAATAGTAGAATATTAAGAACTACAAATGGTGGTGAAAATTGGAATTTGCAGATCTATCCAACTTTTAATGATTTTTTTGATATTGATTTCATTACATCAGACTTAATTTTTATATGTGGAGATGGAGGAATATACAAAAGTACAAATGGCGGAATCAACTGGAATCCGTCTTATATTATTGGAAGTACGACATATTACTCAGTGGATTTTTCAGACTCAATTCATGGATTAGCTTGCGGTCCCAGTGGGAGGATTAACAGAACTACAGATGGGGGTATAACTTGGTTTCCTCAAACTATTATTTCTGGATTAAGATTTTATTCTGTAAAAAGTTTAAACGCATTTTCAAGTTTATTAGTGGGCGAAAATGGAATAATATTTTATACAACAAATAGTGGAATTAACTGGATTATACAAAATTCAATTACTCAAAATAAATTAAATTCAGTTTGTTTGATAAATAATACATCAGCAATTGTATGTGGGGATTTCGGAATAAATATAAGAACCAATAATTCGGGATTAGTTGATATAAATAATTTAAATCTAGTATTCCCTCTTGAAAATGAATTGTTCCAAAATTATCCAAATCCATTTAATCCATCAACTAAAATTAAATTTAAATTAACTAAAACTTCTCAAGTTATAATTAAAATCTTTGATTTAAAAGGAACTGAAATGAAAACTTTAGTAGATAAGAAACTTGATCCGGGTAATTTTGAATATGAGATAGATTTTAATAATTTATTAAATGCTTCTTCCGGTATATATTATTATTCTATGTATTTAAACAACAAATTAATTAATACAAAAAAAATGATTTTTATAAAATAATTATATGGATATGAAAACAATCAAATTAATCTTTCTTTTTACACTCTTAATCTCAAATGTAATTAAATCTCAAATAGTTAATAATTACCCTTTTAAAACTTTCTTGGATGAAAATAATAATTTATATATAACGGGAAACAAATTTAATATTCAATCTAAAACTATGGATATATTGATAGAAAAATATGATAATTTAGGAAATCAATTTTGGAGCAAATTTTATAATAATCCGTTTGGAACTGATAAGGGAATGGGATTAACCATAGATCATAATGGAGATGTAATAATCTGTGGATATGTTTTTAATAACACTTCTAATAGTAATGATATAATTACTATCAAATTAAGCGGATCTTCTGGTGACACTATTTGGTCAAATAAATATGTGTCTTACTTAGATGATAAAGCTCTTGGGGTTGAAGTTGATTTGGAAAACAATATATATGTTACCGGTTACATAACTAATTCTGAAACGGATAAAGATTTTATTTTAAAGAAGTATTCCAGAAATGGGATTCCTATCTGGCAGCACATCACTCCTACCCCCGGCGATGACATTGCAACGGATATTTTGCTTGATGACTTTTATGCTTACGTAGTTGGATATACTACAGAAAGAAATGGAATCAATACGGATATTAAAATTCAGACTTATGATATTGGAGGGAATACTCTGGTTGAAGATCTTATTTATAACCGGCCGGGTTCGAATGAAAAGCCTACTGATTTTGTAATTACGGAATATTCAAATAATCCTATATCAAAATCCCGAAGTTCGGTTGTGAGTTTAACAGATGAAATAATTTTGGGAATAGTAAAACAAAGATATCTTACGGTATTTTTTAATGAAGACTCCAATCACGAACTACAGGTCAGGTGGTCCAGAGTCATTGGCAGTCCTGTTGTAATGTCAAACAGCATTCCAACTGCAATGACAACTGACAGATCCGGAAGTGTATTTGTAACAGGATATATGCAGACACCAAAGAGTCCTGTAACGGGTACCAGTCACGGTCTGGATTTTGCAACAGTGAAATATGATCAATATGGAAATTACGGATGGAATAACCCCGGCAATATAATCTTCTCAAATTATAATGATACTTCCACAACAGGCATGGATGACAGAGCATCATCAATTAAGATCAACGAAAGCGGAGTAATGTATGTAGCGGGAATGAGTCAGGGATCACCTAACGGATTTTCCATAGCTGAAATTAAAGATGAAGGCAGAGGACCAATACTTGTAAGACAAAATTCATTTGTTCCAAACTACCTGGATATTGATAATCCTCAATCTCCAAAATTAAATCTTTGGGCAAAGCTTGAATTAACAAGTGACGGCACACCTCTTATGATCACAATGGGCTGGAATGAAAACGAAGCACACTGGGCTGCCGTGAAATACGGTCAGTCAGGAAATATTGAGTATACAATAAATAATGAGCCTTTGGATAAATTGAATAAATTGGATAAATTGGATTTAAAAGAAGAAATAAATATTTACAATACAAAATCTTTCAAGCCGGTACGAGATCTAGAATAAATTATAATTCAGTAAGTATTCCGGGTATAAAAAATTTAAAGGATTAAAAAATTAAAATTAATATTGATTCAAAAATTTCATTTATGAAAAAACTTATTCCACTCCTTTATATAATCTTAATCAATTTAACACCGGCACACAGCCAGTCCACCTGGTTCTGGCAGCAGCCTTTGCCTACGGGAAATTTTCTTTATGCAGTAGATTTCCTGAATGAGAATACGGGATATGCAGTCGGGACTGTGGGGACTATCATGAAGACTACTAACGGAGGGGGGAACTGGGTTGTGCAGAATTCGAATTTTACTTCCGAACTTTTAGGAATGGGATTCTATAATACGGAATTAGGCTTTGCTGTCGGGGGGAATAACGGATCAATTTTAAGAACATCAAATGGCGGTATAAACTGGACAAGTGTATTTTCAGGTGCGACTACATTTTTATGGGATATTGAAATTCCATCTGCAGACAGGGTATATGCAGTAGGTTTAAATGGTATTATCTTGAGATCAACCAATGGTGGAATCAGCTGGGGACAGCAAGTCAGTTCAACCACAGCGAATTTATTCAGCGTTAGTTTTCTTGACGCAGTAAACGGTGTCGCATGTGGAAATCGCGTGATATTAAAAACTTCGAATGGCGGCATAAACTGGATACCTCAGAATGTTCCTTTCATTAATCCCACTACACAGGTAACAAGCATAGATTATATAGATCCAAATAATATTATAAGCATAGCAACAGGAGATGACAGGATCTATAAAACGACTGACGGAGGATTGAACTGGTTTGGTCTGGTCTATTTTCCGCCGGATAATGACATAGAAAGAACTATCTCTTTTATTAATAAAGATACGGGAATAATGGTATCTGACTACGGCAGGATATTAAAGACAACCGACGGAGCAGTTACATGGAGATCTGACTCTACTTTTAAACCTGATTATTATCAGATCGGAGTACTCAGATTTGCAGATTTTGTGGATAATAACACGGCATATGTTTCGGGTTCGGGAGGAAGGATAATCAAATCTACA
>JAGQWH010000258.1 GCA_020437545.1 Ignavibacteriota bacterium | reverse complement strand
GCAATTTATCACAGGCGGGTTCAAAAATTTGAATATATAAAAACATAGATTATCATTTATTATTAAAGCTTTTTTACTTATTTGAAAATGTTTTGGACAGTAATGGTTTTGTATCTCATTTTAAAATTTACACGAAGATAAAACTGATTTCAATAAAAACCAACGGTTTTTTTCTATCAAAGAAGGAATTTAAGTTGAACTTTAAACTTGTATGTCGAATTACTATCAGCCGAAGCGTTTTACAATCCGCCACAGCGGATTATGAAGATTAATAACTTTGCAAACTTTACAAACTCATTGATAATGATCCCCTTTAAAAAATTATTTTACTTTTCATTTCTGATTCTTCTGTTTTCATCCGGAAGCGCTTTCTCCCAATGGCAATGGCAGAATCCTCTTCCTCAGGGCAATATTCTCTTCGGATCCAATTACTTAAATACAAACACCGGCTGGGCTTGCGGAGACGGCGGCACTATCATTAAAACTACAAACGCAGGAAACAACTGGGTAGTAACTTCAACTTTTACCAAAAACAGTATAAGATCGATTTTCTTTCTGAATGAAAACACCGGGTATGCTTGTGGTCTGAATGGCACAGTTTTGAATTCAACAGACGGCGGATTAAAATGGAGTAAAATATTATTGAATACTACCGGAAATCTGTTTTGCATAAAATTTTCGGGAAGTACGGGATTTATTTCAGGAGATACCGGAATAGTATTCAAATCAACAAACTCAGGTTTGAACTGGTCAAGAAAAACTACCAACGTTACAAGAACACTCACAAGCATTGCAGTTCAGAATTCATTGGTTATTGCTGCCGGATTAAACGGAACGGTTATAAGATCTACGGATACGGGTGAAACATTTCAGACTGTCAATCCAAGCAATACAAATTATTTCTTTGATATTATGTTCAGAGATTCCGCAACATCTTTTATTTCAGGAGCTTACGGAACGATCCTTCGTTCTACAAATTCAGGAATTAGCTGGAATCCAATGTCGACTTCAACCAACCGGTGGTTTTATTCAATTGCATTCGGTGATCAGAATACAGGATTTGCAACAAGTGATTACGGTAATATTTCAAAAACGACAAACGGAGGTCTTACATGGATTGCTTATGCGACATCAACTTCAGAGTTTCAGTATTCCATTCAGGCATTTAGTGTAAATGATGTTACAAGTTTCGGGAATAAAGGCACTATAATTAAATCAACTGATTCCGGAATTAACTGGGCTGATTTTTCATACGGGTTCAGGAATACCTTATTTGCTGCAGATTTCATAGATGAAAATAAAGGTATGACCTGCGGAGCTCAGGGAACTGTCTCCATTACAACTAATTCCGGACTGACATGGCAGAGAATCCAGGCAGCAGGTACTAATGCATATTTAAATCAGATTCAGATGACGGGCACAAATTCTGCTTACTGTGTAGGAGAAGACGGATTAATTTTAAAAACAATTAACGGGGGTTCAGTGTGGGATACTTTGAGTTCAAATACTGATTTAGGATTGTATTCTCTCAATTTTTTTAATGAAAATTCAGGCTGGATCTGCGGAGATTCGGGATTATTAATGAAAACAACCAATGGGGGGAACAGTTTTATTAAAATTAATTCCGGCAGTGTAAGATACATAAGTGATATTGATTTCATTGATAATAATACGGGATGGTATTCTTCAGGTGAAAAGAAAATTTTCAAGACAACCAATGGAGGGGAAAACTGGTTTGTTCCGCATATAGATTCATTCAGTGCTGGTGTTGGTGCAGTCCAGTTTGTAAACTCCGGCATAGGTCTGGCTTTCACATATGACAACAAAATTTTAACCTCCTCAGACGGAGGAACTACCTGGAGTGAAACCCGGATGGCTCAGGGAAATTATCTCAACAATATATTTGCTGCAGATGAATTTAATTTCTGGGCGATCGGAGATTTTGGATTTATTAACAGATCAACAAACGGCGGTCTGAGCTGGAATATTGATTACAATAATAATTTTGACAGCAGACTTTTCGGAATTCATTTTACTGATATTAACACAGGATGGATCGCCGGCAGCAATGGTCTTATCGCAAGATACAATAATCCGGCAAGTAATATTATCTTTAACAGCAGCGATAATATAGCAGAAGATTTCAGACTATTTCAGAATTATCCCAATCCGTTCAATCCGGGTACTATTCTCGAATTCAGAATTAATAATTGGGGATTTGTAAATTTAAAAGTATTTGATATACTTGGAAAGGAAATAGCGGTTTTGGTTAATGAAAATAAAATTGCGGGGAATTATAAAATAAATTTTGACGGAAGTAATATCCCAAGCGGGGTTTATTTTTATTCTTTAAGTATAAACGGAAATCTTGTTGATACCAGGAGAATGCTTCTTCTTAAATAAAGGAGATATTATTAGAATAATTATAATTGAACTCAATAAATTCAACCGGTATATAAAAAAAACGGGAGATCAATACAGACCTCCCGCTTTAATTTAAAAAAAGATAATTAATTCTTAATATCTGTAACCGATTCCTAATGTAAAACCATATTCATTTACTGTCCAGTTGAATCTGTTCTTATCATGATTTACTCCGACATATTTGAAACCTAATGTTAAAGGAACTTCAGGAGCAAGCATATAACCTGCACCTGCATTAAGCTGCCATGTCATTTGTGAATTCACTCCGAAACCACCGATATCACCTTTTGTCCATGCTATCCATTTATATTTTGAATCAAGTACATATTCTGCATTTACACCAATAACAGGATCAAGGAATGAATTATCATAAGCACTCATTCTTTGATTTCCGTTAGGATTATCAATCAAAGTTGTTGCAGTATTTAATACAAACAAACGGCCGCCTCCGTAAATATCGACCATCGTTTTTTTTGTGCCGGGGAATAAATATGCTAAAAACAGATCATAAAGAGTCTGTTTTACAGTCCAGTTAGCACTGTAATAATCCGGAGCATTTTCATTCTTAACTTCTGTTCCGAAACCTTTCAGATTAAAATATGCAATGTCAAATACAAAACTGACTCTATCATATTTAATCTTACCGGAAGCAGCTGCTGCCATTTTCAAATATTTTACAGCGTCAGAAAAGCTTTCATTGAAGCCGTATTTGTTACCTACAGAATCATATCCAACAGTTCCGCCTACAGCAGTAAACCATGCATAAGGCATTATGCTGAAATTGAATCTCTTAGGAGTTGTAGCGTTCTTGTCTGCATTATTATTTAATGCAAGAGGATTAAGATCATTACCTGAATTTAATTTCTCAAGATTCTGATCAATGCTTTTGGTGAAAGTTGAATTTAATTCAATCTTGTTTATACCAGCAAGATCTTTAATTTCAGCCAGTTTTGGATATTTATCTTTTCCAACTGCACTAAAACTGAAAGCAACTAATAAAACTAAAACTAAAATGTTTTTCATGATTTTTTTTGTTTTTTGTGTAATAAATTGTTTAAGGTTAATAATTAAGAGTTAGTTTAAAATCAGATAAAAAAATTCAATTATTACAATGAATTTATTACCTGCTACAACAATTACTGAAAAAACGATTTTGTTTTCAAACATTCAAAATTAGCAATAACAATATTTATTAACAATTCTATATTAAATGGAATCAAAAAAATTAATAATTTTTTAATAAGTCTTATCTGTTAATATTTTTTAAATAAAAAAAATCACAATGTTAAACTCAATTAGATCCTACCTTAC
>JAGQWH010000257.1 GCA_020437545.1 Ignavibacteriota bacterium | reverse complement strand
GTGAAATTCCTTTTGTTCTTTAGTCATAAATATTTAAAATTATTTTTTATTTTTATTATTAATCATCAAATTCATTTTTGTTCATATCATCAAGACCTTCGATGGATATTGGATAATTTTTTGTAAAACAGGCCGTGCAGTAATCAGTTTTTTCATGTTTATAAGGTACAGATTCCATTAATTTTTCTTTACTTAGATAAGCAAGAGATGTAACTCCCAGATGTTTTCCAATTTCTTCAGTATTCTGATCGTTCTGATTAGCAATCAATTCATTAGCCGTTGGAAAATCCATTCCGTAATAGCAGGGTGATATTACAGGTGGCGAAGATATTTTAAGATGAACTTCTTTTGGTTCTGCCTTTTGTATAAGTTCCACCAACAATTTCGATGTGGTTCCTCTTACTATAGAATCATCCACTATCACAACTTTCCTGTTTTCAAGTACTCCTTTGACGGTATTGAATTTAGTCTTAACTTTCATTTTTCTTTTATCCTGACCCGGCTGAATAAATGTTCTTCCTACATAATGACTTCTGATAAGACCAATCTCATGTCTTGCATCTTTATTGGTTTTTACAATTTCATTAAAATATCCCAGGGTAGCTGTATTTGATGAGTCAGGAACATTAATTACAACAGTCTTCTTGTCTTCAGGGGTATCTTTACCCGGCGCAGGACTTTCTATAGCAAGATTCTTACCGATCTTCCTTCTTACTTTATCAACTTTCTCTTCAAAAACAGAACTGTCAGGTCTGGAAAAATATATATATTCAAAAATACAGTGCTTGTATTTTTCGGCAGTTCCTATAATATAACTTTTCTCAGAACCGGTTTTGATTGATTCTCTGTCAATAACTATCATTTCACCCGGCATGACATCTCTTATATATTCAGCATTAATAATATCAAATGCACAGGTCTCAGATGCAAACACAAAACTGTCATTTAATTTTCCAAAGGCAAGTGGTCTGACACCATAAGGATCTCTGATAGCAAACAATTTATCATCCGTAAGAATACAAATCGAAAATGCACCTATTACCTGAGAAAATGCTTCGAGCAACTTATCTTCCAATTTAGATTCTTTACTTTTGGCAATAAGATGTAAAATTAATTCACTGTCAGTAGATGTCTGAAAAAGCGTTCCTTCATTCTGAAGTTTCTCTCTTAAATATTTTGTGTTGGTTAAGTTTCCGTTATGTGATAACGCAAGATTTCCGCCTTTGAAATTTACTTTGAATGGCTGAATATTATTTCTCTTATCACCTGAACCCGTTGTTGAATACCTTGTATGCCCTATTGCTGAATTACCTTTTAACACATTTGTCAGGATCTTGTCATCTGAGAATACACTAAGTACAAGTCCATGGTCTTTGTGTATATTGAATTTATATTTATCGTTTTTTTCATCGTATTCGGATGTAACAATACCTGCCGCTTCCTGGCCTCTGTGCTGAAGCGCATGCAGACCATAGTATGTTAATATTGATGCATCGGGATTATTGTAAATTCCGAAGACACCGCAATTGGAGTGAATTGATTTGTGCCGGTTTAATTCTGCCGGTTTGAGTTTGATTTTCTTCAAATTTATGTTTGAGATTCAAATTAATTTATTGAACATAAAGAATAAAGGTAAACATTCTTTATGTTGACAATTTAAATATTTATATATAAGAAAAATTTATGAATTATGCATTTATTCAAATTTATGTTTAATGTAAATTGAAGATTATTCGATTTAAAAAACTATATACTAAACTTTATGAATTTTATTGATCCTAAATCAGGATATGATTTTAAAGATCTGTTCGATCCAGAAAGGTTAAAAGACCTTACCGAAGATTTTTATATGTATTTTTCAAAAAAGGACGAAACAAATTATAAGGAGTTTATAAATTACAAAGATTCAAAAGGAGCAGAGCTTTCTGAAAGTCAGATTTCGGAAATTCTTATAAATGCATCGGTAATTCTTAACGATTTTCTTATTGAGTTATTTCAGCTCGATGAACACCGGAATAAATTTATTGATGAAGCGGCAAATGAGAAAAAATTACTTGAACTAAAAAATTATTTCCAGAAAAAGATCAATAAAAAATTCAAAAGTGAAATAATAACTCCGGATGAATGGGAAGAACTGAATAATTTTTTTGAGAAGATCAAAACATTACCGGTATCTGAAAATCATGCAGATGATGAGGAAGCATTAACTGCGGAATTCATTCTGGAATTGGTTGAGATCGAAAAAAATTACCGTTGGTTTTATGATGGAGATAAATTCGCGCCGGATAATTTTGTTATTCCTGATGAAATCAAATCTAAAGCATCTGACTTGTTAAATAAAATCAATACAGACGGATTAAGATCATACATTACTGAAAAAACTGATATCTCCGATTCTGATCTTTTAAAACTTATTCTTTCTTCAGCGGAAAAATGGTTATTTGCAAAAAAAACACATGACAGAAATTCTGCCGGCTGGATCATTTATTCCGAACCTGAAAAACTTGATTTTTCATATCTTGTAAAAAATGAGAAACCGGATAAAGATCTGCCTGAACTGATGAAAGCTCCGGATAAAGGTATTCACTACAGAGACGGATTTAAACTGACCGACCGGAGGATGAATAAAAGACAGATTCATAATGAAGTAGATTATTGTATTTATTGTCATGGCAGGGAAAAAGATTCCTGTTCTAAAGGTCTCTTCGATAAGAACGGAGATGTAAAATTAAATCCGCTGAATATAGAATTGAACGGATGTCCTTTGAATGAGAAGATCTCGGAAATGCATTATGTTCGTAAACTCGGATTACCAATTGCTTCTCTTGCGCTTGTTGTAATTGATAATCCGAATCTTCCCGGCACCGGACACAGGATCTGCAATGATTGCATGAAAAGCTGTATCTATCAGACACAGGAACCTGTCAACATTCCTGAAATTGAGACAAGTGTTTTAACAGATGTTTTCAAACTACCATACGGATATGAGATCTATTCTCTTCTTACCCGGTGGAATCCGTTAAATATAAAACGACCGTATTCTCTTCCTTATAATGGCAAGAATATTCTAGTTGTTGGAATGGGACCTGCTGGTTATACATTATCGCATTACCTTCTTAATGAAGGATTTTCAGTTACAGGAATAGATGCACTGAAAATCGAAAAAGTAAATCCGGAATTTACAGGTTCAAAAGACAGTAAAGGATTTATAGAGTTTCCAAAACCGATAAAATATTTTAACGAGGAAGTTCAGAAGGAACTTGACGAAAGAGTATTACAGGGTTTCGGCGGTGTCTCGGAATACGGTATAACAGTAAGATGGGATAAAAATTTTCTCACTGCAATTTACATAAATCTCGCAAGACGTGAATACTTCAGTCTTTATGACGGTGTAAGATTCGGCGGAACTATTACAATTGAAGAAGCCTGGGATCTTGGATTTGACCATATTGCCATTGCGACAGGTGCAGGCAAACCTACTGTAATTAATATTAAAAATAATCTCATAACAGGAATTAAAAAAGCTTCTGATTTTCTGATGAGTCTTCAGCTAACCGGAGCAGCTAAAAAAGACAATCCTGCAAATCTTCAAATACAACTTCCCGCAATTGTAATTGGCGGAGGTCTTACAGCAATCGACACGGCTACAGAATTACTGGCATATTATCCCGTACAGGTTCTGAAAGTTCTTGATAAATATGAAAAACTAAGTGCTGAACAGGGAGAGGATAAATTTTTTGAACTCTTCAGTGACAGAGAAAAAG
>JAGQWH010000256.1 GCA_020437545.1 Ignavibacteriota bacterium | reverse complement strand
AATACAATTCAAAACCTGAATGATGTTTTCTTTGTGAACAGTGAGACGGGATATGTGTGCGGGGATTCGGGAGTGGTGTTGAAGACGGCGGATGGAGGGGTGAACTGGGTTAATTTAAAAACAAATACAATCTCTAAATTAAATTGCATCTATTTTTATGATGATAATTATGGTATTTCAGTTGGTAAAGACAGTAAAATTATTAAAACAATAAACGGAGGGGTGAATTGGAGTTTCGGAACAATTAATGCTAATACAGAATTAATAACTACATATCTATTAAATTCTTATGAAGGATTTGCATCTTCAAATATTAACACATATAGAACAACAAATGGAGGAACTGATTGGGAATTATACTTTGCTTTAGGCGGCTTAGATATGCAGTTTACAGATTCTATAACTGGATATAATGCAGGAGGAAATGGTAATATTATTAAAACTACAAATAGAGGGTTGAATTGGTTTATTCAAAGTTTGAATGTTTCTGGAGAAACGTATGGACTTCATTTTTTAAATTCAAATAATGGATATGCTGTTACGATTTCCGGACAAATATCGAAAACAACAAATGGTGGGACAACTTGGATACCACAAACTACTATTTCCGGAAATAGTTTCAAATCAGTATACTTTACTGATAAAAATAATGGATTCATTGTTGGAAACTTCGGAACAATTTTAAAAACAACAAATGGAGGATTAGTATTTGTTAATATAAATGATAATATCATTTCTGAAGAATTTTCGCTTTTGCAAAACTACCCTAACCCATTTAATTCATCGACAGTAATAAATTATGAAATTAAAATTCCTTCTGAAGTAAGTTTAAAGCTTTATAATATTGAAGGTAAAGAAATACAAACACTTGTGAAGGAATATCATAAATCTGGTAGTTATGAAGTTAAATTCGATGCTTCGAAACTCTCAACTGGAATTTATTTTTATTCATTATTTGCTGATAATATTTTAAAGAGTACTAAGAAATTGACATTTATAAAATAAACGTATAAAATTAAAATTATGAAAACAAAATTTATTTTTATTATTACTTTTTTTTATTCGGTTTGTCAATGCCAGATAATAGAGGATTATCCTTTTAAAACATTGCTGGATGAAGAAAACAATTTGTATGTTACTGGAAACAATTTTAATCCTATTACTAATTCAGTAGATATATTAACTGAAAAATATGATAGTCAGGGAAATATAATATACTCTAAATACTATCCTTTAAATTCAGGAATTGATAGAGGATTGGATTTAAAAGCTGATATATTAGGTAATGTATTTCTTACAGGTTATGTAAAAAATGAAATTTCTAATTCGAATGACATAATTGTAATAAGTCTTTATCCGGATGGTACTCTAAAATGGAGTAAAATTTATGAAAATCCTGGAGACGATAAAGGAATGAGCATTGATATTACAAAAAACGGGAATGGGTATGCTACAGAAGTATATGTTTCCGGTTATGTTACAAATTCTACATCTGGAAAAGACTTTATAGTAATGAAATACACAGCAGAAACCGGTGACTCTCTCTGGCAAAAAATCTACACCGTCCCCGGCGATCAGGTCGCAACACATCTTCTTCTGGATGCAGGATATGCATATGTTGTTGGTTATACTTATCCCGAAGGTCAGAGTAAAAGTGACATAATGATACAATCATACCGGAAGACGGACGGAGAGTTACTTGATAATCTTGTTCATACGACACCGGGTTCTAATGAAATTCCAACCGGCTTTTGTGTCCCGTATCGTTCTGAAAATCCTATCTCAAAATCCAGAAGCGCAGTGACTAGCTTAACAGATGCCATTACCAGAAATAATGCAAAGACCAGCTATTTAACGATCTGCTTTGATCCGGATGAAGATAACAGACTGGCTCCAAAATGGATCCGTTATGTAAATTCGGGAAACAGCAGAAAAAATAATGTTCCGACTGCTATTGCTACAGATTTGGCATTTGATATATATGTTACCGGGTATATGCCAAATCTTACTAAAGGATTAAATTATAAACCGGGATATGACTTCGCCACAGTCAAATATGACGGTTCGAGCGGATATCCTTCCTGGGGATGTGATCAGATCATATTTACGAATTATAATGACACTTCATCGGCGGGAGTAGATGATAAAGCAACATCAATAAAGGTAAATGATTCAAAACAAATACTGATTGCGGGAACGAGTGAGGGTTCGCCTAATGGTTATTCTTATACTGTAATTGACCAGACTGCATCTGAACCTCTGGAAAAATTCAAAAAAGCATTTGCACCTAATTTCATAGACGGTTTAGATGCAGCTTCATCTAGTAAACTTGAAAAATGGGCAACTCTCGAACTTACAAGTGACGGCACACCTGTTTTGATAGCCATGGGCTGGAATGAGAATGAAGCTCACTGGGCTGCCGTGAAATATGATTCGCTTGGGAATGAAGATTACACTATAAATAATGATGAAGGAAATTCCGGAAACAGACTTGCACAAACTACAGATTCTGATAAATCAGAAGTCTCAATAAAGAATTATCCGAACCCATTCAATCCTACGACACAACTGGAGTATGGAATATCGGAACCCGGATTTATTTCGTTGAAGGTTTATGACATGATGGGCAGGGAAGTAGTGACGCTTGTAAATGAAACTAAAAAAGCCGGTAGTCACTCTGTCAGATTTGACGGGAGCAGTCTGTCGAGCGGTATCTATTATTATACATTATCAGTAAATGGTATAAGGATGGAGACGAAGAGTATGGTGCTGATGAAATAATTCCGTCAAGATCAAAGTACGAAAACCTGATCAGCTCTTGCTATGTTGAATCCGTTTTCAATTACATTAAGTGTTTGTATACTTTCCGGATTCAATAACGGATTAGTATGATTGAAATGAATAAAATGGATCTTTGCTTTTTCAACTTCAGGCAGATCTTTAAATAATTCCATACTCTCGAAAACAAAAGGATGAGGTATTTCTTTCATGCCTGAATTACCGATCTCATTTTCATCAAAAAAAGTTGCATCAAGAAATGCATAGTCCACATGCTCAATTTCTTTGATAATGTTTTTATTCCATTTACTCCATTTATCCCATTTATCAATATCGGGAATAAACAGGACTTTCTTTAAAGGTCCTTCAATTTTATATCCGGCAGTTTCTGAAAATTCATCACGGTGAGGAACGAGAACCGGCGTGACTTTTATTGAGTCTGTCAGTTCAACACTTATTTCATTACTTAAAAGATTTAAATTAATGTTCTTCAGACCAATCAACTGATCCCAGGGACTATTGCTCTCAAGAAATTGCTTCATCCGTGGCATAACAAACACCTCAGCATTTTTAGCATTTAAAGCTTCTCTGCCTAAATACATCAGTCCTGTATAGTGTCCTATGTGAGCATGAGTTAAGAATATTCCGTCAGGTACAATTTTAGAATTGAAGCCGGATTTCGATTGTAAAATCTGCAATTGAAAAGTAATATCAGGAGTAGCATCAAAAAGATATGTCTTTGAATTTATTTCGTCGATTATTCCTATAGAAACAATTTTACGGCTATTGTCAGGGTTTTTGAAAAGATCTCTGCAGCATTCTTTTGTGCAACCAATATGAGGTGATCCGGCATCCTGAACCGTGCCTAATATTATTAATGAAACTGATTTATTGTTAATATCCAATATAGCGTTTATTGTAAATTATTAATTCCATAAAGGTTATAATCCTGATTTGATTCAAGGTAATATTTGAGTCGATATCAAAAGTATTAATTTATTTAAATTAATTCAACTCTGTCCAAAACGTTTTATAGAATTATAGAATAAATTTCAACTATACTCAGATTTACCTTCTTTCTTTT
>JAGQWH010000255.1 GCA_020437545.1 Ignavibacteriota bacterium | reverse complement strand
GAGAAGTTATTAATTTATTAAAAAAAAAAAAAATAGAGGTTATTAATACTTCGGCAGAATATAAAACTTCAAAGAAATTTCAAAATTTCAAAGTCATGGAAGATGCTGTTAGTAAACTAAGATACAAATTACCTGAAGACTATAAATTTGACAGAGAAGATGCGAATAAAAGATAATTCGTTTGTCGATACGAATATTTTAGTTTATTACTTTAGTGATAAAAATTCAAAACTTGAACCTACTAAAGAAATAATTTACTCTGATTGCGATCTCATTATCAGCATTCAGGTAGTGAATGAGTTTATCAGTGTTTGTTATAAAAAAATAAAACTGAATACTTCCGAAATTGCTAAAAATCTTGATATTATCAAAAATAGATTTTTAATCAGGTATATTGATGAGAATACAATTGAGAAAGCGCTGCAGTTGAAAGAAGTTTATCAATATTCGTATTATGATTCATTGATTTTAGCATCTGCTCTAATGAATAATTGTGAAGTTTTGTTCAGTGAAGATTTTCAGAATACTCAGATCATTGAAAACAAATTAAAAATAGTAAATCCATATAAAAATTAATTATTAAACCTTAAGGAGAAATTAAATAAATGATATTCGATCTCGATCTAATAAAAACAGTTTACAAAAATTTCAAAGACAAAACCGAAGCTGCTAAGAAGCTACTTGGAAGACCGATGACATATACGGAAAAGATCCTTTATGCGCATTTATGGGAATCACCTGAAACGCCATATGAAGGAGGAAAGGACTTTGTTGATTTCAAGCCTGACAGAGTTGCCATGCAGGATGCTACAGCTCAGATGGCTTTGCTGCAGTTTATGTCAGCCGGTATTCCGAAAGTTGCTGTACCATCAACTGTTCACTGCGATCATTTAATAGAAGCGGAAGTCGGAGCAAAGAATGATCTTCTCAGAGCTTATGGTGACAATAAAGAAGTGTATGAATTCCTTGCCAGCGTCTCAAACAAATACGGGCTCGGATTCTGGAAACCCGGAGCCGGAATTATTCATCAGGTAGTTTTAGAGAATTATGCTTTCCCCGGTGGAATGATGATAGGAACTGATTCTCATACTCCTAATGCAGGAGGACTTGGAATGGTGGCGATAGGTGTTGGCGGAGCCGATGCAGTTGATGTAATGGCAGGAATGCCGTGGGAATTGAAATTCCCGAAAGTTATTGGAATTAAACTTACAGGTAAACTCTCCGGATGGACTTCTCCGAAAGATGTAATCCTTAAAGTTGCAGGGATTCTTACAGTAAAAGGAGGAACCGGAGCTATCATAGAATATTTCGGAGAAGGTACTGAAACTATTTCATGTACAGGTAAGGGAACAATCTGCAATATGGGTGCCGAGATCGGTGCTACGACTTCCCTCTTCCCTTATGATGACAGAATGTTTGCGTATCTCAAAGCTACCGAAAGAGAAGAGATCGGAATTCTTGCAAATGAAATCAGGGATTATCTCAAAGCCGATGAAGGAAGTGAAAAATATTATGATCAGATTATTGAAATTGATCTTAATACACTTGAGCCGCACATTAACGGTCCTTATACACCGGATCTTGCATGGCCGATCTCAAAATTCAGAGATGCCGTAAAAGAGAATAATTATCCTGAAGAATTAAAAGTAGGTCTTATCGGAAGCTGTACAAATTCATCTTATGAAGACATGGAAAGATCAGCTTCAGTTGCCAATCAAGCAATTGCAAAAGGATTAAAAGTAAAATCTGAGTTTACAATTACTCCCGGTTCGGAGCAGATAAGAGCTACTATAGAAAGAGACGGACAGCTTGAGACATTTGAAAAAGTAGGCGGTCTTGTTTTAGCTAATGCTTGCGGACCTTGTATCGGTCAGTGGAAAAGACATGACGTGAAAGAAGGAGAAAAAAATTCCATTCTGACTTCATACAACAGAAATTTCTCTAAACGTAATGACGGAAATACTGCAACTCATTCATTTGTTGCTTCCCCCGAAATTGTAACAGCTATGTCGCTTGCGGGAACGCTTAACTTCAACCCGCTTACCGATACTATAGAAAATGATAAAGGTGAAAAGATTAAACTTGATGTTCCAACAGGAAATGAACTTCCCGAAAAAGGATTTCTTAAAGGTGCGCATGGATATGAAGAACCTGCCAAAGACGGCAGCAATATTGAAGTTATAATAAATCCTGAAAGTCAGAGATTGGAAAAGCTTGAACCTTTCAGAAAACCCGATCTTGAAAAAGATTTTAAAGATCTGTATCTGCTTCTGAAAGCAAAAGGAAAATGCACAACTGATCATATCTCTATGGCAGGTCCGTGGCTTAAGTACAGAGGGCATTTAGATAATATATCAAATAATATGTTCATCGGAGCAATCAATTCATTTAATGAAAAGATGAATTCAGTAAAAAATATGCTCACTGATAAATATGAAGCTGTTCCGAAAACAGCGAGAGATTACAAAGATAAAAACATTGGCTGGGTAGTGATTGGAGAGGATAATTACGGCGAAGGTTCATCCCGTGAACATGCTGCAATGGAACCAAGATTCCTCGGAGGCAGGGCTATCATTGTAAAATCATTTGCCCGGATCCATGAGACCAATCTTAAGAAACAGGGAATGCTTCCTTTGACATTTGCAGATCCTGCTGATTATGATCTTATAGAAGAAGGCGACCGAATCGAACTTGATGTAAAAGACATTAAACCGGGTGAACAGATCAAAATGACAGCAAGACACAGCGACGGAACTTCGGATGACATTGTTCTGAATCATACTTTGAATGATCAGCAGATCGGATGGTTCAAGGCAGGAAGCGCTCTTAACATGATGGCTCATAATTAATATTCAATCCGCCGCCGCGGATCAATGTTCAATATTCAAAATAGAAATCATTTCTTATTTTTCATAAATTAATTCTTATTCTCAATCCCGGGCTCGGTCCGGGATTGCAGAAAATTTTATATTTTTCATGACCTATATAAATTATTTATTCGCATTTATTTTTTTTATGATCTTAGCAGGAGACTTGTATTCTCAGAATCTTTCATCAAATAATGTTTCAGTTCTTTGGGATAAGCTTGACAAAGAAATTATTAACGGAACTATTGATGACGCTGATGCTGAGGATCTAATGGAAGAATACGAACCTTACATTGTAAAATATTTCAAACAGCAAAACGGAAAAGAAGTATTGAAATCCGAATGGGTATTTCCTCTCAATAATTACACTTCGATTTATTACCGTGAAAACGGAAATGATTACAGAGATGAGAATTATGATTATTTTCAGGGCAGTGATACAAGAGGTCATCCGGCTCATGACATTATGATACTTGATGAAAATAAGGATCTGCTTGATGACTCTACTCTAAAACCGGTTGATGTAGTTAGTATGTCAAGTGGAGTAGTAGTTGCAACTGATACTACATGGGCTCCGGGTTCTCTTTTAAGAGGCGGGAAATATGTTAAAATATTTGATGTAACAAATATGGGTCTATTTTATTATTCACACTTATCCGAAGTCAGTGTCAGACCCGGTGATGTTTTGAATGCAGGAGATAAGATCGGTGAAGTCGGAAGAACAGGAAGGAAGGCAATTTTAAAACCGGGAAAGACACACCTTCATGTTTCATTCTTAATTTCAGAAGATGGTTATCCTTTGCCACAGGAATTTATAAATGAACTCAGAAATGCCGAAAAGAATAATAATCTGAATAATAAATAAATTTATTTTTTCAGTAAATGTTTTGGCACCAGAATCTTTTCTATCATCTCAAAGAATATCTCAGTTAAAACAGCCAGCAGTGCTGCCGGGATTGCTCCCATCAGTATCAGTTTTGTATTATTCAAAGCAAGGCCTGTAACAATAAATTCACCCAGTCCGCCTGCACCA
>JAGQWH010000254.1 GCA_020437545.1 Ignavibacteriota bacterium | reverse complement strand
GATTCGTTGTAATTACAATTCGCTTTTCTATAAACATACGAATCCTTCGGATTCGTTGTAATTACAATTCGCTTTTCTATAAACATGCGAATCCTTCGGATTCATAATTACTATATTAATCAATTCAACCATTCAAATAAATATTCTTCCTTATATTCGATCTCAAATTTTCTTAATAGCTCTATATATTCCTCTTTAAATGTTTTCTTCCTGTGATGTATTTTTTGATTCATTATATACTTTATTACCTTATCCAAATGAGAATGACTGTACGAAAAAGCTCCAAATCCTTCCTGCCAGTTAAATTTGTATTTTACAAACTTATTCTCCTTTATAAAATCATTGGACGATTTCTTCACTTCTCTGACAAGATCCGACAAACAACAACTTGGTTTCATTCCAATTAGAAAATGTATATGATCCGGCATTCCATTTATTGCCAGCATTTTCTGTCCTTTGTTCCTAACTATTCCTGAAATGTATTTATATAGCTCTTCTTCCCATTGCTCACTTATTAAACTTTCTCTGCCTTTTACAGCAAACACTACCTGAATATATATTTGAGAAAATGTACTCATATTAATTCTTTAATTTTATATTGTATTTACTCCCTGAAACTCATTCATATATTCTTTCACAAGACAACTGTTAACATACTTAGCATTATCAAGCTCAATGTTAATATTGTTTTTTTCAAAACTGTTAATTAAAGTCCCGATCATATATTGTTCAAAATAACTTTCGTTATTCAATATAGTATTATTATTCAGAATTTTTTCATCTGCCTGTTTCTTTACATCCATCAGAACTGAGTTTATTGCACTTTCGCGATTAGTTACATCTCCTTTTTCCAAAATTCTCTTATGAATTCTCGCATACTTTGCATCACTTTCATATTTTAACTTAAGGAGATTATTTTTTCTGTTCAATTCCGTTGCTTTATCAAATAATTTTTCCAGTGACTCTATATTATCTTTCATCTCATCCTGTGTAATTTCATCCAGATTTTTCTTATTAAATAATCGCTTAAGCTCTTCATAAAGAGAAACAAATTCAGGATCATTTTTATCAAAATTGCCGGCAAGAGCTTCACGGGTCTTGCGGAGAATGTCCTTCAATTGATCCGCAATTACCATCTCTTCCTCAGAAACTTTCCTGAACATGAAGATCACATTCTCAAGCGCTTCATTAAGAAGATTTGAAATATCTGTCTTGTTTTCAACAGCAAATTTCAGGTTGAGTAGATCCAGATGCCTGGAAGTTTCATTATATAACTGATTAAGTTTTTTAAAATCAACTTTGTCGAGTAATTCATCATGACCATACATTCTTATCACGTTATACAGATTCTTTACATTCTCAAGTGCCTTCTTGATCTCTAAGACAGTTTTACGGTCCTCTATTTCACTGATCTGCTGAGAAAATATTTCTGCATTTTTAAGATCATAATTGAATAGTTTTTCCTTAATTTCATCTAATTCGGTTTCAATTTCTTCACTGGTTTTAAAGAGGTTTGAATAGTGTTTCATCTCGTCACCAAGTTCTAGCTGCAATTCATTAAAATAAGCCTTATTAGTTTTATCAAATTCTTTTGTAATATCAGCAAAATCCACTACATAGCCATATCTGAATTTCTTATAAGGACGGTTTACCCTTGTAAGTGTCTGCAAAAGATTATGATCTCTGATTACTCTTCCGATATAAAGCTTTTTCAGTCTTTTAGCATCAAAACCTGTAAGCAACATATTATAAACAAATAAAAAATTAATTTTGCCGTCCTTAAAATTTTCGATATCATCTTTCCGGCTGGCATTTGTTCCAACATCATGAAGTATCAATGAAGCCGAAAGATGCCTTCCTTTACTTTTTCGAAAGTCTGTATATTCTTCAGGAATCTCAGCAACATTCCCATAATCAATATTTGGTTCGTTAAGAGTTTGATTACCAAGATATCTGGTGTCAAAAATACGGTACAATTCTTTTGCCTGATCCGAGCTATCACAAACAACCATTCCTCCAATTGATTCATCTCCAAATTTTACTATACTCTTTAAATAATCTATAATTACATAATCCAGCATCGGACCAACAAATTTTGGATGAGAATACACAAACTTCTTATTCCCATCACCTTGTAATACTTCAATTTCTTTTAATGCTAACTTTAGGTTTATTTTATAAGAAGTCTCAATATCTTCACGGATAAGTTTTAAAGTATATCCATCCGCAATAGATGCATTGTAATAATATTTATGAATATAATCGCCAAAAATTTCTCTGGTTGGTATGGCATTTCCTATTAATGGCGTACCAGTTAATCCTATAAGAATAGCATTCCGGTCTGAGCTTATTAGGTTAGCAAGAAAACTTCCTTCTGGATCATAACTTCGATGAACTTCATCAAGGAAATAGATCCTCTGAATGCTTATATCATAATCGCTTGTATTTAAAAAATCTGAATCATCTTTGAATTTCTGAATATTAACAACCGTAATCTCACGATTTCCGGATAAGTTATGAATTGCCTTTTGTTGTCTGAAATCTCTTACAAGATCATCTTTTGTATTTACATTATGAACGACCAAACCGCGACTTGTAAATTCTTTATTTGCCTGTATCATCAGATCAATCCGGTCAACAATAAAATAAAATTTAGGTACAATACCTTTTTTCTGAAAATAATCAGTTAGATAATGTACATTATAAAATGCAAGTGCAGTTTTACCGCTACCTTGTGTATGCCAGATAATTCCCTTTTTTATTCCACTTTCAAGTTTTCTTTCAATGGCTTTTGTTGCGAAGAATTGCGGATATCTCATTATATGTTTTTCAGGTCCGCTCAATGTGTCTAAATAAGCGATACTGTATTTTAATAATGTTGCAAGTCTGGATTTACTGAAAAGTGAAGATAAAATTCTGTTAGTTGGTGAATTGATGCTTTTGTTTGTTGAAAATTCAGGAGAATGCTTTATAGAAGATAAATTATTATCCTTTAAAACAAAATTTTCAACATCATCATCTTCATCACGCATTTCAAAATGTTGACCCTTATCGTCTTCTCTGAAACAATTAAAACTCGCATTATTGTATGAAGAAGAGGAATAGAATGCTCCTTGAATTGGTTCTATGGATTCATCATCATATTCCATGTTATTGGAAAAGACAAGAACCTGTGTTATATTGATAAACTTTCTGAATTTATTATTTTTGAATCTGACGTTAATCCTGTCTCTTTCCGCCAGAATACCCTCCTGATTGTTAGGCTTTTTCACTTCAATGAAAGCAAGTGGCATTCCGTTTATAAGAAGAGTAATATCCGGTCTGAATTCATCTTCACCGTTTTTATATGTCAGCTCTGTAACTACATGAAATGAATTTTTATTAAAATTATTGAAGTCAATCAGTTTAACCCCGGAAGAAGCTGTTAACATCTTATAAAACTCTTTACCCAGATCTTCATTATCCAGTTTAAGGGAGACATCTTCTAAAGTTCTTTTAATCTCACTTTCATCAATTTCAGGATTAATCCTCAAAAGACTACTTTCAAAAATATCCGTAAAAATATTAGTACTTTCCTCTCTTTTTGAATCAGATAATGAGATATAATCATAACCAAGTCTGTAAAGATGCAGAATTGCCGGAAGTTTTACTCTGGTATTTTCGTTAAATGACATTTTTTAATCTATAGAATTTATTCAGGATGATCATTAGTTAATTTTAAATGATAGAATAAAAAAGATCGGAAAAATTGGAATAGGAGTATTTTTTAAATTCATATTTGAAATTCTTCTTATCTGATTACAGCTTAATTTTTACACAATATAATTAAATTATATTTTCTTTTATCTATAAAACAAAAAACCCCGCACAAAAAATCATGCGGGGTTTAATTAAAGGAAGAACAAATATGAAAGAAC
>JAGQWH010000253.1 GCA_020437545.1 Ignavibacteriota bacterium | reverse complement strand
GTTCAAAAGAAAGAAGGTAAATCTGAGTATAGTTGAAATTTATTCTATAATTCTATAAAACGTTTTGGACAGAGTTGCCTTAAATTACTGAAACATTTTATTTTTTCACATCAATAATATCATGAGTCTTATCTTCACCCTCTCCATGTAATCTTTCCCGGACACTCAGCATTATATCACTTTTCACTTCATTTGCCTTATCAATATCAGTCCAGAAAGAGAGTTTATATTCTGCTGAACTTTCTGTAAAATTATTAAGCAATACTTCAGACGGCATGTTTTTAAGTATATTTTCATTTCCGTCAAGTATCTCCTGAAGAGTTTTCCTTGTTTCGCCTATATTATCCGGGGAATTAAAACTCAATACCATTTCCGAGCGTCTGAGAGTGTTTCTCATTGTCCAGTTGGTCACGTGCTTGCTGAGCAGGTCCCCGTTTGGTATTATTATATCAGCTCCGTCTGAGGTGGATATCTTCGAACTCCTTATGCCGATCTCTTTGATCCTTCCGGAATTATCACCTATATCTATAAAATCCCCTATCTGAAAAGGTTTTTCAAAAGCCAGAAGCAATCCGCTTACAAGATTGTTAACAAGTGTCTGAAGTCCGAACCCGATACCAACTCCCAGCGAACCTATAATGATAACCATTTTGTCTATTGGTATTCCTGTAGCTGCAAATGCAAGTATAATACCTCCAGCCATTATTCCTATCCTGATAAGAAGCATCCAGTTGCTGAGACCGGCTTTGTTCTCTCTCCTTAGCTTCACTATATCAGAACTGTCAGCAAAGAAGGAAATTATCCTGGATAATATAGTTGAAAGAAATATTATAAAAACGAAGATCAGTATCTTTTCAAAGGTAAAAGTAAAATTACCTACGGTCCTCTCTTCCTCAATGAAAATCACAAGACCGTCCATGAAGTATTCATAGATGTAAAAATTTCTCGCAAGCATAATGAACCAGCCGAAGAAAAAGAAAAACTTAAGATAAACAGGCGTGTGTGTCTTAAGCCTTTCCAGCTTAATGCGGAAATTATCGCTAACTCCGGAATCATATGTTTCTGCAAAAATATCCAGTAATTCTATTGTCAGTATCATCCCCCAGTATAGCAGATATCCTGATATTAATATAAAAAAGCTGACTGTAAGCAGTGTCTTTGTAAGATTGAATCTGCCGAATACATTTGATATTAATGAAGTTGAAAGTAAGAGCACTGAGACAGAAAGCAAAAGAATCTTAGCGGTTTTATTTCTGACATTAAATATACTTTTCTTAATGGCAAGAATTCCGGCACCGATACCTGATAATGCTATTAAAAGCAAAAACAATCTTTCAGTAATGGATTCTTTCAGAATAAGATCCGATATAAGAATTACAGTGAATACTATGAACAAATAAAGCCAGTATGTTCTTTGTATTCCGGTAAAATAATTCCATAGAATGACCGTCAGCAGAAGTGCTGATAATATCCAGATGACTCCCTGAAATATTACCGGCGGGTGAGGGAAAATGAATTCAAAGAATATTAAACTGATAAAGGCTGAAATTATCAGAGGATATTTTAATATTAAATCAATCTCACGGGAAATATTTTTTATCTCAAGCACTCTGTATTTCTTACTTGTTCTGTAGATCAGTATTGTAATAAAAATAAAACCAGTTAAAAGGATTATCACTCTCCATAAATTGTTCACAAAATAATATTCAAAGAGAAGACTTCCTTTGTCATAAGAATATTTAATGGATTCGTTAAAAATATTATCCTCACTGCTTGTATTCCAAATATCAGGTGAATCTCTTTTAAAAATATTCTGAGATCCGAATTTTCTTTTTTCTACTATCTCCTGCTTGGTAGCAGTGATCCTGCTGGTAATATCATTAATACTGTTAAGTCTGTCATGCATTTCCTTAATTATATCAGTAAGGTTGCTGTCGATAGGATTGAGTTCACGGGATACTTCTATCAGTTTGTTAAAATACTGTGTAAATAACACTGAATCTTTTGCAAACTTGAATAGAATTGTATCGGTCTGAAGGGAATCAATTGTTCTTCTGAACCCTTCAAGATTTTCGAGGTAATTTGTTATCTTGCTTTTCCAGTGGTCAAGCCTTATCTGAAGACCTTTGAGCAATAATGAAGTAGTGGAAAGATTTCTTTCGGTTACAATTTTATTGCTGTCGTTACCTATGCCCTGAGATGCTATTGAATACTGATTCTCAATTTCATTTAGGTTACTGTTTATGTCCGCTGTATCGATCTCTTTCTTAAAATAATCATCAACTTTATAAGTTACTTTGCTTATATTCGCAATGAGGGACATCTGCTGAGAGAATATCTGCTTTTCTCTGTTTTTAAAAATCTCTGCTTTTCCAAGTGAATCCGCCAGTTGTCTTAATACTTCATTCTGTGAATACAGGAGTTTTACCAGTGTGTCATTTGCAGCCTTTTCCCGGATTTTAGTTGAATCAGTCTGACCGTTTAATGTAAAAGCTGAGAAGACGGATAATATTAGAAAATAATATTTTAAATTTTTCATATATAAATTTATGGACTTAATTGACTTTGAAAATAATAACTATAAATTTTCATTTACATATTTTAAATTGCCCATTATTAATTAAACATAAAAAATGATACTCGAATTAAGACCATCAGGAATACACGGCGTTGGAGTTTTCACATACAAAAAAATTATTAAAGGAACTAAGATTCCGCTGTTTGAAGAAGATGACTACCGTTATATAAAAAGAACTCAGATAAAGAAAACAGGATTGCCTTTGCATTTCATTGAAAAATATTCAATCCAATATAAAGACGGATTCTCTTCTCCCAAAAATTTCCACAGAATGTCAATTGGCTGGTATCTGAATCATTCCGATACTCCAAATGCTTATTGCGATGAAAATTATGATTTCTTCGCATTGAGGGATATAAAAAAAAATGAAGAAATAACCGTTGATTATGATAAATTATAGAATGTTCTGTGATGTTAAAATAATTTATTAACCGGTTTACTAATCAAGATATTCTTTTGCTTCTTCGGAGATCTTTTTTAATCTTTCCTGCTGAGCCTTTGTTAAAGTCGGTGCTATTGAAGTAAGCTTTTTTGACCACACCTGGGTTTTTTCAGCAAGAGCCTGCATTTCACTTATATTCGACATATTACCGTTCTTCATTTCTTTAACTAATTTTACATACTGATCCACAATCTCCTGATATTCATCGATCATTTTATCTGTATCAGTACTCCCGGAAGTTGTGGTCTCTTTGGTTACTTCACCTGCATTGTTGTCTTTCTCTTCTGCTTTTTCAGTTTTTGATTCTTCCTTTGAATCTTCCTTGGATTCTTCTGTTTTCGACTCAGAAGAACCCGTTCCTTCAGTAGATTCTTTTTTACCGCAACCGTTTAGAAATAAAGCAATTATTAAAACCATTAAAACTGATGCTAATATTGAATATTTCGTCTTCATTTATTTTCCTTTTTTAATTTCAAAAAAATAAGTTACTAATTTATTAAATAATGAAAAATGGTAATTTGTCAGTTAAAAAGTTTTTCGGATAAATACAAAATATCGTCATTTAAGTTTAATAATATTTTTTAAATCCTTACTTATCGAATCATTGAATTGATTTTATCCACGATGGCTTAAGATCTATCCGATTCACTATTCGAATTTTACTATATCACCATTTTTTAAATGGAACTTCAGACAGTCTTGAATTGTAATATTTTTCAATGTCTGTGACTTCTTTCCCAATCCATTCAGGAAGTTCAAATTCTTCATTCTCATCCTTGAGTTCGATTTCAGCAATTATCAGACCTTCATTATCACCTAAGAATTCATCAACCTCCCATTTTTTATTTTTATATTCTATTATATACCGGATTTTAGTTATTGAAGAAACTGCAAACTTATCAATTAATTCTTCTGCGTCTTCGGAAGGGATTTCATATTCATATTCAGGTCTAATAGCACCAACGTTAGACCCTTTA
>JAGQWH010000252.1 GCA_020437545.1 Ignavibacteriota bacterium | reverse complement strand
TCCGTTTCCCGAGTTATTCAAAACAGCAGATGTTACTCCAACTTCATTATATGGTGCAGATGAATTTCTCAGATGACACTTTACAGTATCGCTGACCTGTACCGCGCCGTTCCAGAATCCTTCAATGCCTGCTTTAATGTTGAATGAGATTGCCGGATTGCTGTCAACAAGTCTGAAAATAGCGCCATACACATTTCTGTCACACGTTGCATAGATAGTATCTCTGCTTGACATTGACACGCCCGGGATAGTAGAGCTTCCCGGATCTCTTTCAGTCCACGTAAGACCGCCGTCGGTTGTCCTGGCTGTATATCCGTCAGTTCCGGTTACCATTCCATTATTCAGATCCCACCAGTCCATATTTGCAATACTCGGCAATAAGGAAGGAATAGAAGCAGAACTCCATGTCTGTCCGCCGTCAAATGATTTATAGATCTTCTGATTGCCACCGAGATACAAAGTGGTAGGTGAGAAGGTCTGAACCTTGGTCCAGAAAAGACCCGCCGGAAGTGTATTCAGTTTATTCCAGTTAGTACCGCCATTGGTGGTTTTCCAGAGATTGTCATCAGTGCCGATGTAACCGGTATTAGCGTCATACATATCAATATGTCCGATCTGTGTATTATAAACGGGAGTAGTAGCCTGTTCGATCCAGGTCACTCCGCCGTTGGTGGTCTTGGAGATCAGGCATCCTCCGTTTGACGGATAACCTCCTACTATCCAGCCAGTATTGGCATTTACAAAATCAACTTCGATCCTGTGCATATGAGGATTGGATATATTAAGCGACGTCCAGTTCTGACCGCCGTTAGTGGTTTTATAACAATAGCCTTTGGCATTGAATAAATTTCCGCCTACAGCATAGCCGGTGTTTGAATTCACCATCTGCAGATCATAGAAAGCATATTGAGCAGTAGTTTGCTGCCTGGTCCAGTTAGCGCCGCTGTTGGAAGAATACAATATCAATCCTCCCCAGTCCGATCCTGCCCAGACATTCCCTGTACCCGGCTGAGCATATACAGAATGAAAGGAATAGACAGATCCGTCCACTGAATAATTTTTATTTCTCCAAGTAGCCCCGCCGTCATTGCTTATGTTGATCTTACCGTTAGCGCCGACTACTATCGCATCATTTCCTTTAATGTCAAAAGCATATACATAAAATAAATCCGGCTGATATAAATTTGAAGGATCATCAAATACAACTGAATCCCATGTCACTCCAAGATTGGAAGTATAAAAATAAGATTTAAAAGAAGCACCCATTGCATAAACAGTGGAACCTATGACCTGAACTCCGTAGAGCGGATACTGCTTGTTAGGAAAGACAGCTTCGGTCCAGTTTGCTCCGCCATTTGTTGTAAAAGCAAAATAATTCGGAAATGACTGACCGGCAAGAAATCCTGTGGTGGAATTCTGAAATACTATTTCTTTGATATCAACACCCGTTGATCCCGGAAGAGTGTCAATTTTCCAGACAGCACCTGCGTTTGTAGTTCTCATAATTCTTCTGTCCATGCCGTTAAAGGATATCCCGAGACTAATATTATTTTCATCTTTTGCATAAATGCAGTTAAAGGAAGATGCTTCTGCAGGGATATTTGGCATCACAGTCCAGTTAAGTCCGGCATTGGTGGTTTTCATTATTTTGACTGCACTGTTTCCGCAGAGATAACCGGTAGTTGAATTAATAAAATAAATGTCCTTCACAGTTGCTCCGCCTGAAGCCAGTCCGAGTCCGGTTGTGGAAAAGGTCATACCTCCGTCAGTCGTTCTGCGGATCTTCCCTCCGTCACCGGAGACAGATAATCCTGCAACAATCCCTGTGTTAGCGTCAAAGAACCAGGCAGTATTAAGACGCAGGGTTCCTCCTGAACCGAAACTAGGCTCATCGACTCCTGCCTGTGAATTTATCAGCCAGGTATCTCCGCCGTCAGTAGATCTCATGAAAGTACCATTGTTACCGACAGCATAAATATGGTTTGCATCAATTATCTTAACCCAGTTAAGATTGTTGCTTTGCGGCTGACTGTTAAGCCAGTACCAGCCGTTAAGGTTTTGCTGTGAATAGGAATTTCTGAAAAGTAAACAAGTTAATAAAAGAATAAAAATAACTGTGGGTGTTTTAAATTTTAATTTCATTTTTAAAAAGTTTATTAAAGGTTAAAAATTTTATGTGACAAATTTAAACAGGTAAATATTTTTTTGCAAAGATATGAATTATAAAAACTACCCTTGGGAATGTATTTATTGAGGATAAAATGTATAAAAACTCCATTTTAATTTAAATTCTGCATGTTAAAACTACCCACTTCAGAAAGGTTTTTAATCTTTAATTTTTACAAATTTTCATCCCGATTCCTAGGGAGGTTTTAACATATGAGAGAATGAGAAAAAGGATTCACTATATTTCAGAAGGATCCGCTTTTACGGCATTTTATTTTACCGGGTTTATGTCAGGTTGGAAAAAATAAATCAAGATTTCATTTTTTTCACATTTTATTTATTTTATACAAAAATTCAAGTATTTGGTAGCTGTAAACAGAAAATTAATTTTACTGATAGAATCTTTTACTGACAAGGAAATTGAGCAGTTCAGAAAATTCGTATCCTCGCCTTTCTTTTCCAAAGGAAGAAATTATCTTCCGTTTCTGGAGCAGGTTCTGAAATTAAAAGAAGGTAATTCTGCAGATGACGGAAAAGCGGAAATTTATTCGGAGGACGGAAAAAAGTTCAGTGACCAGACCTTGCTAAACCGCTATTCTGAACTATACTATCTTGGAGAGAAATTTTTAGCCTATTCGGGTTTTTCTGAAAACAAAGCTGAAATGGATAAAATACTTTTAGAAAAACTTCAGGAAAAAAAACTCGATAAGTTTTTCAAAACTAATTATTCAAGGATCCTGGAAAATGCAGTCAATGAAAAATTTGATTTACAGAAATATCATAATCTATCACAAATATCCGTATTCCTATTAGAATATTTGCACGATAAAAATAAAGTTGAACAGTACTATCAGGAATTTTACGGCAACTCAATAATAATCCTATGCATAAATCTTATAACCCTTCTCGAAACGGGAATTGAATTTGCTCAGCAGAAATTTGATAACAGAACGTATGAACCAAACTATGTCTTTGATTTTCTCAGAAAACTGAATATTGAGGAAGACATGGTAAATTTCAGTAAATCCGGTACTTTGATCATGAAGATCACTTCTATGAATTATTACTTGTATAAAGCATTTGAAAACACTGAAAATGAGAATTGTTATTTTAAAGCTCACAGTATTTTCAATGGGATTTCACAAGAACTGAAAGACGAATATAAAGTGAAGGTCTTTACCCTCATGATCAATTACTGCATTCAAAAACACAATGAAGGCAATTCCGCTTATCAGAAAGAATTATTCATTTTATATAAAGAGAAGCTGAATCAGGATCTTATATCTGACCTGAAAGAAAATAAATATCTTTTTAACGGATTCAGAGATTATGTTTATATTGGACTTGTACTGAGAGAATACGGGTGGGTTGAAAATTTCATCAAAAAATATTCAGAATTACTGCCAGATGAGATCAGAAAAGATGAGACCAGTCTGTCATATGCAAAGCTGAATTTTGCAAAAAGCAAATATGAATTATCATTATCAAATCTTGAAAACATCAATGCAAACAATTATCTGCTCTATCTCGATTCATCATTGATAAGACTTAATAATTATTATGAACTTGGTAAATATGACGAAGCATATCTTGAAATTGATAAGCATAAAAAATACATAAAAAATCATAAGGAGATCCCAAAAGACAGACTGAATTACAGTATAAATTTTATTAATGTTTATCAGAAACTTATTAAGTATGTTTCAGAACCGGACAATAAGAATTCTGAATTTCTCCTGAAGGAACTGAATGAATTGGATTACTTTGATGAAAGAGAATGGATCGTAAAGAAGGTAAAGGATATAGAATTAGGAATTACGAATTAGGAATTACGAATTAGGATGTAC
>JAGQWH010000251.1 GCA_020437545.1 Ignavibacteriota bacterium | reverse complement strand
GTTGCAAACATATCGGAATTTTTATCACGAAAGATCTCCATAGAGGAATTTAAAAAGAATATAATCGAATCAGTTTTTGCAGGCAGGAAAGATGACTTTGTATATGAACTTTCGGAAGAGCAGTGGGAAGGTGTGATGAAATTGTCAGAATCGAAATACAGATCGTGGGACTGGAATTACGGCAGGTCGCCGGAGTTCGATCTGCGAAAGACTAAGAGATTCAGTTTCGGACAGATCGATATTAGAATAAATGTAAAAGACGGTATCATTACAGAGGTAAAGATCTACGGGGATTTTCTGGGACACGGCGAACTCTCGGACATAGAAGAGATTCTTACCGGTGTGAAATTCGAAGAAGAAGCCATAAGACATGCTTTGAAAGAATCCGATCTTAAAAATTATTTCGGTGATATCACAGCGGAAGAGATGGCGGAGTTTGTCTTCAGTTAATAAGGTTTTGCTGCCCCGAAGGCTCAAAGACTCAAAGGAAAATTGTAATTTTTCTCGCTTTCATTCCAAAATTGCGAACCGATTCTGAGAAGATTCAAGAAATAGAAAAAAACCTTAGAGACATAGAGACATAGAGACATAGAGACTTAGAGACTTTGAGGCAAAGAAATGTTGCATTTAAAAAAATATTATATGAACTTAAAAATTATCCGATCAGAGTTATTCAAAAACTATCCCGAACTTATATTCGGATTCAGCACAAAACCCGGCGGAGTTTCACCCGAACCGTATTGTCTGAATCTGAGCATCTCAGTCGGTGATGAACCCGAAAACGTTAAGCGAAACAGAGAGATATTTTTTAATGAACTCGGAATAAAGGAAGAAGAAGTAACCTTTCAGAAACAGGTTCATTCATCCAATATAAACTATACAGACAAACCGCGTAATTTTGAGAACTGCGATGGAATTTATACGGATCAAAAAAATAATTTTTTAGCTGTAGGTGTTGCTGACTGCATTCCGGTTTTTTTATATGATCCGGGTAAGAAAGTTGTAGCGGGTGTACATTCAGGCTGGAAAGGAACAAAAGAAAAAATTTTAACAAAGATGATCACAGAGCTTCAGGAAAAATTCAATTCAGCGCCGGATGAACTGATCGCGTACATCGGTCCCGGAATTTCGCTGGACAGGTATGAGGTCGGGGAAGAAGTAGGCGTATTGTTTGATGAAAGCATAAGATATTTTAAGAACGGTAAATATTATCTCGATCTGAAGAAAGATAATTATGATCAATTGTTAAAAGCAGGATTGAAAAAAGAGAATATTGAAGTAAACGAATTGTGTACTTATGATGAAAAGGATTTGCTTCATTCATACAGAAGGGACGGTGTAAAGTCCGGAAGGATGTTTGGGGTGATTGGGATGAGGTAAGGTTGTTCGTCTCAAAGTCTCCAAGGCTCAAAGAATTATTATTGAAAAATGGATTTATGAAAAAATAATTCTTTGATTGAAAATTCGGGACGTAATATTTACTCCTTCCCAAACCCTAGTTTGGGAAGGTCTAATTATAGCGTGGAATTGCATACCAAACTGGGGTTTGGTATGCAGGAGCGAATCTTAGAGTCTTAGAGACTTTGAGGCGAAAAAACTATGTCCTTTTCTTCAGCACCTTCAGACTATAAATTCCAATCAGCAGCATCGCGATTCCGCCGGTTATGAACGGCGATTTGTAACCCATATACTGATAAACAAATCCACCCCAGGTCGGACCGAGGAATCGTGCAAACGAGCCCAGAGACTGATTGATCCCGAGTATGGCTCCCTGTCTGTCAGGACTGACATTTTGCGAAAGAAGACTTTGTGAAACAGTGTTGCTCATACCGTTGCCGAGACTAAGTATGAAAAGGAAGGTCAGCAGAAGAGTAATGCTCGTAGAATAACCTATAAAGTATAAACCTACAGATGCTATAAATGTACCGATTATAAGCACATATTCCTCACTGAAAAAATTCTTGAATACTTTAAGAAAAAACAGCTGAACAAGTGCTCCGACAATTCCAAGGAATGAGAACAGATATCCTATCTCCGCCTGATTCAGATTGAGACCTTCTTTTCTTTCGGCAAACAACTGCATTGTCCCGAAAATATTTGAAAATGCAAATACAGTTATAAAAAAAATTATGATGAATTTCCCAAAACTTTTGTCTTTGACTGTTTGGGAGATAAACTTCAGATCCAATATGCGTATTTTATTTTTTGTCAGGCGGTTCTTAAGCTGAATCTCTTTGGGGAGAGTCTCTTTGAAAATGAATATGCAGAGTATTGTATCGAACAGAGATAAACCTGCCGCAAAAAACACCGGGACGCCATATCCGAAATTTTCTGAAAGAATCCCGCCTATTGCCGGACCAAAAACAAAGCCCAGTGAAAATGCAACACTGATAAGACCGATACCTTTAGTTCTGTCTTTAGAAGAGGTTACATCTGAAATTGCAGCCAGACCTGCAGAGATATTTGCAGCAAACACCCCTGCAAATGCCCGTGCAACGATCAGCAGAGTCATTGATTTTATTATTCCTGAAAATACAAGAGCCAGCATAAAGAATGAAAGGAAACTTCCCGACAGACTCATTATTAAGATCGGCTTTCGTCCGTATCTGTCTGACAGCGAGCCCCATACGGGAGAGAATATGAACTGCATCAGAGAAAATATTCCAACAGTAAAGCCGATCATAAGATCACTCATTCCGAGTTCATTAAAAGAAAATGAAGGAAGAAGCGGAATTACAATACCGAATCCGAGCAGATCAATGAATACCGTGAGAAATATTATTGCCAGTGCAGAACTCTTTTTCAAATTAAACTTTATCTTTAAAATTATACATTATACAAAATTACATTTCATACACCGGGACAGGGCAGAAAGAAACTATAAAAATAAAATAAGTGAACCAGCCGGTCAGCATTCTTCCCGTACCAAGCGGAGCTTCATCTTCTGAATAAGTCTGAGGATGTCTGACCTTAATAATGAAAAATATAAGAATCGCCCATACAAGCCAGTTCAGAGATCCAATATTATTATTTATTCCGATCATTGGCAATAATCCCAGCAGACCAAAAATTATAAGCAGAGCAAATACAACATAAGCTACATACTTATGTTTATTACCGAACATTGCGTACGAAATATGACCGCCATCAAGCTGTCCTACAGGAAGCATATTCAGAGAAGTGATCAGCAATCCAAACCATCCGACACATAGGAACGGGTAATGATAAAACTCATTCATCGGCGGCATGAAAACATTCGGAGAAGACGCGAAGATCTTTTCAAAGGTCCAGAATAAAATATTGTATCCAAATGTAAATCCTGTAAGAGGAATACCGGAAGTCTTATATTCGGGATGAAGTTCGTACAGATAATCTATAGATGGCAGGGTAGTAAAACCGATCAGCAATATAATTACAGAGGTGATCCATCCCGCAATTGGACCCGCGGCGCCAATATCAAGTAAAGCTTTACGACTGTAATACCGGGCTTTCATCCTTATGACAGCGCCCATCGTTCCGAACGGATTCAGAAAAAGAAACGGAAACGGAATATAATAAGGAAGTGTAACCGGTACCTTGTGATACTTAGCGGCAAAGTAATGTCCGAATTCGTGTGTGGAAATTACAAGCAGGATCAGAAAAGAATAAGTAAGTCCGTAGGAAAAATTATTTAACTGATACGGATCTTTGTTAGCCCAGAATACACCCGCAATGGTAGTGGAAAAAAAAGTAAATAAGAAAAGTAATATATTAACTAAAAAACCATATCTGTTTTCTTTTTCCGGAATATCCTGTTCATAATAACTCTCTGATATTTCATCCGGCGAATCCGGAAGTTCTGACTGACTCATTGGAAATTAAAGTATTAAAATTGTGAAATATATTAATCATTACCTGTTTAAATTAAAATATACTTTTATGAGCGTTGAAGAGTTACAAATCAACTCTGTCTAAAACGTTTTATAAAATTATAGAATAAATTTCAACTATACTCAGATTTACCTTCTTTCTTTTGAACGATCAAAAGAA
>JAGQWH010000250.1 GCA_020437545.1 Ignavibacteriota bacterium | reverse complement strand
GTTGAAAGTTAAAAGTTGAAAGTTAAAAGTTGAAAGTTAAAAGTTAAAAGTTGAAAGTTAAAAGTTGAAAGTTGAAAGTTGAAAGTTGAAAGTTGAAAGTTAAAAGTTGAAAGTAGATTGGTTAATTGTGTTAATTATGTTATCCGCCGCGGCGGAGTGTTAATTGTTTCAAAATTTGGCCTTTAACTATACAGGTTTAAAGACGAACTCTTTAAATCATAGTCCTTCATGATCCAACTCGGCGGATCATTCCAATCCACCGGGGTGGAATAGCTTAAAACGTAAAATCATATCCGACTTTAAAATACTTAGCTATATATTGCAGGTGATCTCCGTTCATATTAATGACCAGATATGCATTACTTCCTGCAAAGAATTCATACTGAAGTATTGAATTCCAGAGCGCTTGTTTGGAAAGATTGTCCCGCTGATAATAGGATCTCAGGAACAATTTATTCATGATCTTCCAGTTAAGTCCGGTATTAAGGATTGTTCTTTTGGAATCATCAAGATTTACAAAAGTCAGACTTCCGTTTAGAGCAAGTCTGTCGAATAAAAATACATTTCCGCTTATGTAAGGATTCTGGATAAAAGAACCGAAGTAAGGTCCGAAGTAATATCCGACATTAATATAATTTGTACCGAGAAAAATACTAGCATTATAATCCTGAGCGGTATTGGTAAAGGTCTGAAGATTTCCGTTTGCATCAATGGAATTAGGTTTATTATATTCAAAGTACTGATTGAAGCGAAGGAATTCTGATACTTTAAAGTTAGAGCTGAAATACAGATATTTTTGAAAATTAAATCCTGAGGGGAAGGGACCTTCCTGTTCGAGTGTACTGAGTTTAAAATATCCCGCATTAAAATTCATATCACTGAAATATTTTCTGTCATAGACAAAATTATATCCGCCTGAAATATTCACCTGGTCATAATTATTCGGAAACTGAGTCTGCGAATTAAAATAGGTGGAAGCAAAAAATCCGGGATTTACCCTGTTATAACTTACGTCTGCATAAGGTCCGCCGTTATTGTCATACTGATAATATGCATAAAGATTATAAGCATTCCCTTCGCGTGACTTGTTGCCCAAGCTGGAGATACTGTTGGCATATTGCGCCTGCACTCTGACCGGGTTATCCGGAAACCTGTATGAACCGTCCAGACTCATTACAGTCTCTTTATAATCAGATTCACCGACACTGGAGAATATCAGCATTGTTCCTAAATTAATATCCTGAAAACTCATTTTAGGTCTTGCAATGAAGAAGTTTCTTTTTTCTCCGAACTCATTTATATCATTTACAAGCACAGCTCCGGCTTTAAGAATATCACTTCTGTAAGAGTAATTGAATCCGTATTTTATGTCTTCGATAGCTCTTGTATAAAATAAATTTATGGGAGTTCTGAACAGATCAAGATCCTTACTGAAGAAAGGTCTTTTTTCCTGCAAATATATAGGTCTTGAATAAAGCGAAAATCTGAAAGGATCAGCCTCCAGAGTAAAATCATCAGGATTGTAAGTTGCTTTAAGAGTATGTTTATCCAGACTCAAATAAAGATCTCCTCCTACCTGTAGAGTATCACTGTCATTGTTGAATGTCTGACCAACTGCAAATGGGATTACATCTACATCAAGATTCAGTTTTTCATCAAAGGGTGTTGTAAGATCAAGCTGATAAGTGTTTTTAAGTGAAAGAAGTTCACTGTCGGGAATCAGCGAATAGTAATAATACGTTCCGTCCGGGCTGTATGAAAACATCTGAACATCCACACCGATGGTTTTTTGATTTTTATTCTGAAGTCTGTCAACGGGAATTTTGACTTCTGTCTGAATATGTCCGGGTTTTGTAGCGGTTGGTTCGGAAATAATAGTAGATTTAACATCCCAGACCCAGTCCCATTCAGAGGACTGATTCCTCTGATTATAGATTATTGCATCTCTCTGATTATTCAGAAAGCTGAATGCAAACATATACCCGTTCTGTTTTTTGTTTTCGAGATCAAGCACAATAAAAAATTCATTTTCATCTTCAGTGCTTCTGTCTCTTACAAGAGATTTCGAGATGATCTTACCTTTTGGAAAATAATCAAATCCAAAATAAAGAGCGTCTTTGGTTTGTTTGATGTAGACAATTGTACTGTCGCAATTGTTATCTTCGGATTTCGGAATAAACTTATGAAAGTTCGTAAATACTTTTGCGCCGCTCCATTCGGTACTGTTCAATGCTCCGTCAACAGAAGGGCTGGCTATCTTTACTCCCTGTGTCTGAGAATATAATGAGGTACAATAAAATGAAAATATTACAATTAGCAGACTGTAAATATTTTTCATGATGTTAGTATATAAGGTTAAATAAAATAAATTTAGTTTTGATTTATTATCAGAAACAGAAATTGTAAATAATTGTAAATTGTAGTAACAAGACGTAATTGAAACTAAAAGGTTTCAATTATTTTTCAGTTTAAGAAATATCCTGGAAAAAGTAAAAGCACATCTAAACAATTATTTTTAAATGTGCTTTGATTGAAGATTCAGTAATACCTATTTATTTGGTTGCGGAGTAACTCTGAGATAAGGTTTGATTTTAATAAAACCTTTAGGGAATCTCTTTACAGCATCTTCGTCACTGATAGAATTAACGATAATGCAATCATCTCCGTCAGTCCAGTTGACGGGAGTAGCTACATTATGAGTTGAAGTAAGCTGAAGAGAATCAATTGCTCTGAGGATCTCGAAAAAATTTCTGCCTGTTGAAGCAGGATATGTAAGAGTAAGTTTTACTTTTTTATCCGGTCCGATGACAAATACAGAACGAACAGTAAGTTTATCATCAGCATTCGGATGGATCATATCATAAAGTGAAGATACATATTTATCATCATCGGCAATCATAGGAAAATTCATTGATACATTCTGAGTTTCATTAATATCTTTGATCCATTCGGCGTGATCACTAAGCGGATCAACACTCAGACCGATAACTTTCACATTCCTTTTGTCAAATTCATCCTTTAATTTTGCAACCATTCCAAGTTCTGTAGTACAGACCGGTGTAAAGTCTGCCGGGTGAGAGAATAAAACTCCCCAGCTATCACCAAGCCATTCATGAAACATGATATCACCTTCAGTAGTTTTTGCACTGAAATTCGGAGCAGTGTCTCCTAATCTTAAAGCTGCCATGATATATATTTTTTGATTTAATAATAGTATAAAATAATTCATTTATGTGATTTTTTCACTGTAAATATTAGAATACAGAAATGAAATAGGCTGTAATTAACGGAATTTAAAAAAAGTAACACCTCTATATAAGTAAAAATATACTTTGTTTGAAATTGTTTTAGTTTTTTCAAAAAGCACTTTAACAAAATATCATTACTGTTTATATTAGATCAGATTACAAAGGGCTTCACAATCAGCTGAACATTCCAGATCAGATTAATCATACGTGAACCATCATTATGAATATTTCGTTGTTAAGTCAGAACAATTAAAGAATTTAATTTAATTATGAAAATCAAATCTAAAATGAATTTACTGACAATAATCTTAATGATATTCACACTAATATCCTGCACCAAACAAGTTTCTACTGATAATTCTTCTGCTTTTGATAAAAACATTAATATTAAAGATACACTTGAGACTAAAAACAATAGTGAGTTTCAAACATTTGAAGTTGCTAAAACAGATGAAGAATGGAGAAGTCAGTTAACTGAAGAACAATATTTTGTAACCCGCCAAAAGGGCACAGAAAGACCTTTTCAAAATGAATATAATGATAATCACAAAGACGGGATCTATTACTGTATAGGATGCGGGCTTGAGTTGTACAGTTCTGATACAAAGTTCGAATCCGGAACAGGCTGGCCGAGTTTTTATGCTCCTATTAGTGAGGCAAATATAATCATAGGGGCAGATAATTCTCATGGAATGAGCAGGGATGAGGTATTATGCAGAAGATGCGGCGCGCATCTCGGACATGTGTTTGATGACGGTCCGCCGCCGACAGGTCAGAGGTATTGTATGAACTCTGCGGCGATGAAGTTTGAGGAGAAGTAATGAGTGTGT
>JAGQWH010000024.1 GCA_020437545.1 Ignavibacteriota bacterium | reverse complement strand
TAAACATTGTTTAAAACTTAAAAGGAGAAAAAATGAAAAAATTTGCTTCAATTTTTTTATTGTTATTTACAGTAGTTTTTTATTCAAGTTGCGGAAGTGACAGCAATGATACTTCCGGAGGATTACTGGGACCGGGAAGTGGTTCTAATTCAATATCTTATTCTATCAGCGGTACGGGTGATCCGACAAATTACACTTTCAGAGCTACTCCAAGTGTGGATACAAAGATCACAAGAGTTATTGCATCAGCTCCGGCATTCAATTTTGCTGATACCATTACTGCTGATCCAAATGAAACATTTGTGGGTGGAACTGCTTACGAAATCGGCAACTATACCGGTGTTGAAGCAGGTCAGGCCTGGGTTTTTACTTTTACAGGTACAGTTGTAAGCAATAACGAAGCATACACAGTTACATCAAATTTCACAGTTCCAAATTAGACTTTAAAACAATTTCATAAACTAAAACCTAAAAACATGAAAAACTTAAAATACCTTGTAATAGTTTTATTAGTTTCAATGATGTACGCTAATGCAAATGCTCAAAAGATGCAAATAGGAATCGAGGGTGGAGTTAACTTTTCAAATGCATCAATTAACCCGTCTGTAACAACTGACACCAGAACAGGATTGATAGTCGGAAGTTTACTGGATGTAAATTTTACTCCTCAGATAACACTTACACCTGGTATAAGATTTACAATGAAAGGATTTTCAAATACTTATACAAATGTAAACGGTGTTTCTCAAACTGACACTTATAAACTCAATTATCTGGAATTTCCGGTGCTGTTGAAAGTAAAATTCCCTCTGACAGAAATAAAACCTTACTTAGCAGCAGGTCCTGTTTTGGGAATTAATTTATCAGCTAATTTAGATCAGACAGCCGGAACACAATCAGCTTCCAGTGATGTAAGCAATAATGTTGAATCTATTGATTTCGGTCTTTTATTTGCTGGAGGAATGGATTTTAAAGTAGGAATGAATACTGCTCTGTTCTTTCAATTTGGTTATCAATTAGGATTATCAAATATTGCAAAAAATACCGGAACAACTACTATTAAAAATAACGCACTTCAGATCACAGGTGGTGTAAAATTCGGAATATAAAATTTATAATCTAAATATTAAAAGCCGGCCAGCTTAGCTGACCGGCTTTTTTTATTATAAATATTATTATGGGATTAATCCATCAAAGCTTTATAAATCTTTATTATCCTGCTTCTAAATTAACATAATTAACATAATTAACATAATTAACATAATTAACACAATTAACCAATCAACTCATAAACCCAAACTTATCTTTATTTCCTTCCATCCATTGTCTGAAAGTTTTCAAACCAGGATACATCTTTCTGCTCTCATCCTGATCGGTATGAGGCGGAGGCAGGAACTCCTGCTGGAAGGCAAACATTGCAGCAAGATCATCAGCTCCGGGAAATCCAAATCCTGCAAATACATCTTGCGGAATGTAATTGAAAGTTATTTTTTTACCTAAAACATCAGACATTATAGAGGCGTATTCAGCAGGTCTTAATGAATCACCTGCAGCGAATAAAGTTTTACCTATATATTTTTCAGGATGTTCGAAGATCTCCAGGACTATTCCTCCGAAATCTTCTATTGAAATTCCCCTGAGATTATTCTCCTGCGGAAATCCGAATGTAAAGCTTCCGTCTTCCTGCTTCTGCGGCGGAAAGAACGACATGAAGTTTTCATAATAAAATGCTGCATGAACGTAAGTAGCTTTCAGATCAAGGCTCTTTGCATAGTCTTCGAGATCAGCCTTGATGTCCAGATGCGGCGCTTCGTACTTTCCGTTACTTGCTTTTTTTACTGAAGGAAGAGAACTGAATACAAAATGTCCGATATTACTTTGACTCACAGCATCAATAAGATTTTTACCGTGTTCGAATTCCTTATCAAAATGTTCCCAGAAATTAGTTACTCCGAATACACCATAACAGTCTTTCATTGCTTCAATAAGGCTTTCCTTATTATCAAGGTTACCTTCCACGATCTCCGCGCCGGCATCTTTTAATTTCAGCGCTTTCTCTTTTCCTTTATCTCTTGTTAATGCTCTGACAGAATAGTTTCCCGACTTAAGCAGGAAATCTGCCACACTACCGCCCTGTGCACCGGTTGCTCCGGTCACAAGAATTCTTTTTTTCTCACTCATTTTTTTATTGTTTTTTGATTTATAAAATATTTAAAACTATTTCCAATTAACCTATTAACTAATTAACCAATCAACCAATCAACCAATTAACTAATTAACCATTTAACTAATTAACCAATTAACCAATTAACTAATTAACCAATTAACCGGTATCTGATTCAAGCAAAAAAATTCCCGGATTTTTCTATAAGCCAGTTTTTTGCTCCTAGGGGGTTGCTTTGCATTTTATTTATTTGTTTCTTTAAGATCTGCAATTCAGAATTTTTCTTATCCTTAATTCCTTCGTTCCTTAGTTTTGTTAGTTCGGAAGTGAATTTAAGAAATTCGTAATGAGCGGTTTTCTGCTCTTCAGAAATATTTTTTTCACTTTTCAGATAATGTCTGAAAGTATCAATTGCAGAAAATGTCTGTTCGAATAAATTTTTTTCATAAAGCATACGCAGAGTATAGCTTTTTACCATTACTTTAGTTAGGAATAATTTAAAATGTGTCTTTGAAAAATATTCCAGGGCTTTATCAAAATCTCCTGTTTTATATGCCATAAAACCTTTACAGTAATTAATTGTATTAGATCTTTCTTCAGCAGGGGATATTCCTTCCTGAAAACGTGTCATGAAATCTTCTGCCCATTGAAATTCACCCACCATGCAGGCGGAAGTATAGTTTGTTATAAAATTCACAAAAAGTATATAATTCTCAGGCTGTATCTTTCTGTCAATCATTTCTTTGAATATCCGGAATCTGTCAGGATAATAAGATTCATCACCCAGTTTTAATTTGTATGCAGCAAAAGAATTTCCGACTAAAAGTATATAATAAACATCTTCTATAGAAAGGCTGTCAATAAATTTATTTTTCAATTCAAAAAGCTCCCTGTATACTTTTTCATCTTTTGTAAATTCAAGTAAGATTATCTGTTTGTAAATCCTGCAAGACGGATTATTCTCAAAGTTCTTATCCTTTACAAACTCCCATACATTTTCAAACATTTCCATATTAAAATTAATGTTACCGTGATTTCTGTTTGTAAGCATTTTGGAATATGTTCTCAGCAAAACAATCAGGGTATACTGCAGATAAATATCAAATTCACTCTGTATCAGATCAAAAGTATAACCTGATTTTTTGAATTTATAATGAGAAGTATTTACACGGGCAAGCTGATACTCTGACTGGCAATAAAATTCATCTTTCACTGAAATATCATTTAACTGTTTATTTATCTGTTTTTCTTTCTGAATATAAAGAGGATCAAGTTTTCTTTCATGAAATTCATTAAGGAGATTGATCTCATTTTCAATACCTCTTTTCTCTAATGCAATATGTTTCAGGTATTGTACTGATAACTGGTAAAGATCCGAAATGACATTTTTAATCTTAAAATAATTGAATTCTTCATTTCCGAACATTTTTTCAAATATTTTTTCATCTGTACATTCATCTTTTTTAAAATCAGGGTAATGTTTAAGAACTTCTTCACAAAGGGCTAATACTTTTTGATTTTTATTGTAAAAAGGAGATGATACAAATTCCCTGAACTTAATTACTTCGGGCTTTGTAAATGTTTTTAATACGCTGATCAGTTTTGTATTTTCCATTGAAAGATAACTCTTCTAAAATAAGAATAAAAAAAATGTAAAAATTACCTGAATTTAAGTATTTCTGTAAAAATATTAATATTCGTCTTCTAAAAAAAGGAAATACTTTCTTTGACCTGAGTATTCTGAAATGCTATTTTTGTTCCACTAATGGCAAACAGGATCAATCAAATAATTTTTTTTACCTTCCGCAGCTTCAAATTAATCCTCTTAATGCCATTAGAAGATACATATCCGAAGTAAGCGGAAGGTTTAAATTTTTATTTAAAAAAAATTTAGAGAAATCTAAATAAGGAAAAGGAGTTATCTCAAAATGAAAAAGTTAATCACATCAGTAATCTTAATTTTAATTTCAGTAAACATTACATATTCTCAGATTTCTGAAGACTGGATACAGAGATTTACATCAGACAGCATAAGAAATGAAAGCGTTAATGATATGTTCATTGATGCCGCAGGAAATGTCTATGTTACAGGATCTCAAAGAGCTCTGCCCTTTCCAAATCAGGCGCAGATTCAGGCAGTAACAGTAAAATATAATTCACAGGGAATTCAGCAATGGATACAGAACTATCAGGCACAGGATAATAACGGTGCATTAAGCAGAGCTATTCATGTCGATAATGCAGGAAATGTATATGTAACCGGTGAGGATGGTATTTATTCAGGCGGTTCAAATAAAGCCCTTATAATTAAATACGGTCCTGACGGAACACAGCTATGGTCTTACAGATTTTCTTATAATACTTTTTACAATGCAGGTTTTGATATTGTAACTGACGCAGACGGAAATGTTTATGTGGCGGGAGAATATTATACAGGTGCAACTTTTTACAATAATATTTTTCTGATAAAATTTGATCCATCCGGTAGTCTTGTTAATCAGACCTTTTATAATTCAGCAAGTGAAGGCGCAAGAAAGATCGGACTCGATGGCAGCGGTAAAATTATTGTAGGAGGATACATAAATCATAATGATACTCTGTCTTTTATCGCTCTCAAATATGAGCAGAATCTTGACTTTGACTGGGCTTCTGTATGGGGTCAGGGAGTAGGAAATCAGAATCCGATCGATATGGCAATAGACAATAACAGTAATATAATTCTCAGCGGAACAAATTCTGTTTCCGTTGATTATCAGACTGTTAAATTTGATCCTGCAGGTTCATTCGTTTGGGGCAAACTTTATAACTCATCGGCAGGCTGGGATATTTGCAGAAGCGTTGCAAAGGATAATTCAGGAAATATTTATGTAACCGGAGAAACAGGCACGACAGGTTTTCCAACGAGTTATAAAATGACTACAATTAAATATGACCCTGCGGGAAATGAGGTCTGGGTAAATGCATATGACGGAGGCAATCCGGGTATTACAGGATATTACGGATATGATGTATCTCTAGATGATTCTTCAAATGTGCTTGTGACGGGTAATACATCAGGTTTGAATTTTATAACCGTAAAATATAATAATGCAGGTGATTTAAAATGGGATATAACATATAACGGAATTGGCGGCAGCGGAAACAGTGCTGTTGCAGTCGGCGCTGATCATAGCGGAAATGTTTACACTACCGGAACAAGTCTCGGAGATACAACCGGATATGATATTGCAATAATAAAATACAAACCAACTACAATCGGAATTGAGAATATATCCTATGAAGTTCCTGAAGGATATTCACTATCACAAAACTATCCCAATCCTTTCAATCCCTCTACGAAACTGGGATTTGGGATTTCCGATTTGGGATTTGTATCTCTGAAGATCTATGATGTACAGGGTAGGGAAGTTGCAGTATTGGTTAATGAAAATCTTTCGCCGGGAAGTTATGAGTTTGAATGGAATGCTTCAGGCTTTACAAGCGGTGTATATTTCTACAAACTTCAGGCGGGACAATTCACCGAAACAAAGAAAATGCTTTTGACAAAGTAATAAGTAAATATTGTAAAAAAGTATTTAAAGATGTAAAACGCTCCTAATATAATCAGGAGCGTTTTTTCTTATCAAAATATGCTTATGAATTTTATACAAAAGTAAACACAGATATTAACTGAAATTAATAATCGGTATGAGCAAGTAAATGTAAAGTGTATTATCATTTTTTATAAACTATATTTGGGAAATAAAATCGAGGCTTAAAATGAAATCTATAAAAGTATTTGTATTTTCATTAGTTTCTATTCTCACCTGTTTTATCAATACCTCAACAGCTCAATGGATAAAAATTTCAAATGGAATTGGTGATCAGAATATTTATTCGTTTGCAAGCAGCGGAAATAATATCATTGCCGGATCTTACGGAGGTGGATTTTTATCTACGGATAACGGCAATAGCTGGACAAATAAATTAATACTTCCAAATCATTATATCTGGTCATTAGCCGTAAACGGGAATACTGTATTTGGGGGAAGTGATAATGATCTGGGATTATATATATCATCCGATTTCGGATCCAACTGGATACATTCCTCATTAGACAGCCATGTTGTTTATTCTTTGGTATCTTCGGGAAATAATATTTTTGCCGGAACAGACCGCAATAATATCGGAACAGGAGTATATTTCTCAGGGAATAATGGTGTAAGCTGGAATCAAACTACTTTAAATAATAAATCCGTCCGCTCACTAGCTGTAAATGGAAATAAGATTTTTGCAGGGACATCTTTCAGCTCAACTGATTATGGTGTTTTTTTATCAACAGATAACGGAGCAAGCTGGAATATTACATCTTTATCCGGTCAGACAGTTTATTCTTTGGTTTTTAACGGAAACAGACTATTTGCCGGGACAATCGGAAATGCAGTATACTATTCAGATGATAACGGATCAACCTGGACACAGACTTTTGTTCCGGGGCAATCAGTTTATTCCATAGCAGTATCGGGAAATAATATTTTTGCCGGAACTTATCAGTCCGGAGTTTATCAATCCGCTAACAACGGTTCAAACTGGTCAAATGCCAATACAGGTTTTCCAAATGGTATTTCAGTTTATTCCATGTGTATTTTTAATAATTACATATATGCAGGTACACTTGGTCAGGGAGTATGGAGAAGACCTTTAAGTGAAGTTGTAGGAATTCATCCGACCTCAACTGAAGTCCCGGAAAATTTTTCACTATCACAAAACTATCCGAATCCGTTCAATCCCTCTACAAAACTGGGATTTGGGATTTCCGATTTAGGATATGTATCTCTGAAGATCTATGATGTACATGGAAGGGAAGTTGCAGTATTGGTTAATGAAAATCTTTCGCCGGGAAGTTATGAGTTTGAGTGGAATGCATCCGGATTTCCAAGCGGAGTTTATTTTTATAAACTTCAGTCTGGACAATTCTCCGAAACTAAAAAGATGCTTCTGACAAAGTAATATTCAGAAAATTTAAAAAGCCGGCAGAGAAATTAAACGCCGGCTTAATTATTCATAGAAAAAAAATATACTCATTTATTTAATTCGACAGTTTTATTCATCAACCAGTCCTTTAAAATAAAATAATCCAGTTTATCTAATTCTAATCTGAACATTTCAATTGACTCCTTATCATTTTTTAATCTGACCTTTACAAGATCAGAAATCAGTCTTATAAAAAGTGAGTTTTGATCTCTTGTATTTTCTGAAATAGTCTTATCCCTTTTTAAAAAATGCTTATATGCATCTATCATTGAGATCAGTTCTTCAATATAGTTAAGTTCATAATAAATAATAATCAGCAGGTTTTTTATCTCTATTTTCATATTGGACATTTCAATATTTATCTTAGAAAGATGAGCAAGTGATTTTTCAAAATTTCCTTTTCCTATTTCAATCATAGCAATTGAATATTCAGTCACATCAACCATTGTATCCGGATTAAGTCTGCTTTTATATTCGTTTATGAATTTCTCAGCCCATTCAAATTCTTTAATATAAGATGCGTTTCGAATTAAATTTGTAAATAAGTAGGGTTCTAAAAAACCTGCCGGAATCAAATTCTTTTCAAAAATGATCTTAGAGATCTCAAACATTTGTTTTCTGTATTCAAAATTTCCTTTCAGCACTTTCTTGTAGCAGTATTGCATTGACGTAATAACAATATTATAATCATCAATTTCACTCAGATGTGATTCAAATAAATTCCTGTACTTTATAAGGTTGTTGAAGTATTTTTCTTCTTCCGTGCTAATCATCATCATTAAATTAAAATATAGTACAGACAGAGTAACTTTATTTTCATTTCCGGATTCGAAATAATCAATCACTTCATTATAAAATTTCATATCATAATTCATATTTATTGACTTCGACCATTCACTGATCCGAATATATTGTATCATGGCAAATGTCAGAAAAAATTCAATAAGATCATCGAGTTCTATCTGGAATTTACTGATCATAGATCTTTCATCTGAGCTGAGGAAATGACCGTTAAGAATGGAAGTATATTTTAATTTGTGTTCGTAATAAATTATATCGCGTTTTGTATTCTCTAAAAGTTCTCCCGTAATTTTAGATCTTTTTTCAAAAAGGACTGGCAGTTTCCTTTCTCTCAGCTTGTCCATTAACATAACATTATATGACAAAGTATTGTCTTTAAATCCCCGGATTGCTATAAAATCCAGAACCATATTAGTAGTCAGTGAAATCAGCTTTCTCATAAGCACATCACTGTATTTTTTCCCGGGATAGACTAATTTAAAAATATTTACTTTTTTAAGTTCCTCAGAGTCAAAATCAGGAAAAAATTTTTTAACAGCATCAAAAAACCTTATGACTTCACTCCTGTTATTAAAGTAAGGAGATATCACATACTTCCCGAATTCTTTGAATTCATCTTTGGACAATGATCTTAGTATTTCAATTAACTGAGTATTTTTCATAAATATTCTGCCACAAGTTTTAGCCAAATTTCATTTAATAATGTGATAATATCAAGATATTTAAAACTAGTTCCGTTTTTACTGTTTTACGATATTGCCACAAATTGATAAATTTTTCTTTGACAATAAACATGGCATAACAGATTTTTGTATCAGTTGATTATAACTAACCCAAAATAATAAATACTTAGCAAGGAGGTTTCAATGTTTTTAAAAATTTTTTTATATGCAGTAATATGTTTAATTATAACTGGAAACAGTTACACGGAAGCTCAGTGGCAGTCTGATCAAAGACTAACCAATTCTTCCGGAATCTCACATACTTCATTCAATAATTCAAAATGTATAGCAGCAAACGGAAACAATGTTCATGCTGTCTGGTCAGATCAGCGGAATATGAATTATGAAGTTTATTACAAACGCTCAGTTGACGGCGGACAAAACTGGAGTGCAGATCAATTACTGACAAATATTCCATTGACTTCAGAATTACCTTCGATAGCTGTTTCAGGATCTGATGTACATGTAGTATGGCTTGATTTTCGTGAATCAAATTATTCAATATATTATAAGCGTTCATCAGACGGAGGATCAAGCTGGGAGCAGGATATATTTTTAACCGGGAATTCCGGCTTTTTATTATACAGACCTTCAATTGATGTGTCAGGATCAGAAGTGCATTTGGTATGGGAAGATATTCGTGAAGGCAACTGGGAGATATTTCATAAACGATCTTCGGATGGAGGATTAAACTGGGGAGCAGACACAAGACTGACAAACAACACTGCGTATTCTGAATTTTCTTCCATATCTGTATCCGGTTCTAAAGTATATGTTGCATGGACTGATGGTCGATCGGGATTTCCTAATTCCGAAATTTATTTTAAAGTCTCTACTGATAACGGTCAAAGTTGGGGAGCTGATACTCGGCTTGTAAATTCAATATCTGCAAGATACCCTTCTGTTTCTTCTGATGGCTCCAGGGTGCATGTAGTTTGGGAAGATGAAAGAGACAGCAACTTTGAAATTTATACCATGCAATCCGTTGACGGCGGAATAAACTGGAGTGCAGAAAGGCGTCTGACAAATAATTCTGAAATACAAAGAAATGCATCAGTTTCAGTTTCAGGTAATCATGTTCACGTAGTATGGGATGATGGTCGTGACGGAAACAATGTTATGATCTATTATAAATTCTCTTCTGACGGAGGATTGACCTGGGGAGCTGATACACGTTTGACAGATCTGACCGGAAATGCATTAAGCCCATCTATAGCAGTATCGGGTCCGGCTTTGTATGTAATAATGGCAGACACGCGGGACGGAGATTGGGAGATCTATTTTAATGGTAACCCTAATGGAAATACAGTTGGAATTCAAAATTACTCATCTGAGATCCCGGAAAAATTTGAACTTTCACAGAATTATCCAAACCCTTTTAACCCGGGTACAGTTATTCGCTATTCGTTGATCGAAAATGGTTTTGTGACATTGAAAATTTATGACATTCTCGGAAATGAAGTTGCTACTTTAGTCAGTGAAAATCAGAACAGAGGAACATACAATTATCAATTATCAACTGTCAATTATCAACTATCAAGCGGGATCTATTTTTATACTTTACGTACATCCGGATTTACAGAAACTAAAAAAATGATACTTGCAAAATAATTTTTCTTAAAAAATTTAAAAATCAACATCATGAAAAAAATACTTATTACAAAATTAAGTTTATTAGTTCTTATTTCATTTTTATCCTTAAGCGGATGTGATGTTCCTGTTATTAAAGAATGCGGAGAATGCGGAGGAGGTGATGGTGGTCCGGAAGATATAACAAATGACATGGAGTCAGGTGGAACAGTAAGTAAGGGGAATGACAATATATCTTCCCATTCATTTACAATTTATGCAGGTAAAGGCGGCAAACTTTACCGGTCTTTAAATGACAGTAATAATGTTGTCTTTAAAAAAGTTAACAGCGGTACTATTCAGGATCTAAATGCAGTAGCAATCCGCAATCTGAATACATGGGCTTTTGCAGTTGGGAATAACGGAGTTATCATCCGTTCAACCAATGAAGGAAACAACTGGGCTTTAATGCCATCAGTTACTTCTGCAAATCTTTTCGCAACATGTTTTGGTTTTAGCGGATTCCAATTTGCAGTTGGTAATAATGGAACAATTTTGAGAAGTTCAAATCTGGGAACAAACTGGTCTGTCATCTCAAGCGGTACTACAAGAAATCTTAAAGCAGTATCAGAACATGCTGCAGGGGAAAAAGTAATTGCAGCAGGTGAAAAGGGAACTATTCTGAGGAGCACAACCAGCGGATTTAATTGGGTTAACCTGAGCCTTCCTGATACAACGATTGATTTTCTTTGTATAAATAACGCAACTAACTACGGTATTGAAATAGAAAATTTTTTTATAGCCGGTTCGCAGGGTAAAATATACAAATCCACCAACCGCGGAGCAACATGGTTATCTAAAAACAGCGGAACTACTAATACATTGAGATCAATATTTTTCATTAATGATGACAGCGGTGTTGTAGCAGGTGATAATGGAACAATTAAACTTACGACTGACGCAGGTGAAACCTGGTTTTCAGATCCTTTTTTTAATTCAAACACTGACAGGAATTATAAATCTGTATCGCTTATTAATCCGGAGTTTAAGACATTTTCGGCTTTATCAGATACGTTGTGGTTTGTTTCTGATGATTCGATTAAACTCGTTCCTGCTAATCTAAATTTAAATCTTACTGCTATTATTGAAGGTTTTTATGATCAGTCTGCAAACAGTTTGATAGCAGATACAGTAACTGTGTATTTGAGAAATGCTGTTACACCTTTTGCAAAAATAGATTCTGCGAAAAGCCAATTGAGCTCATCAGGCACAGGGACTTTCAGATTTTCCAACGCCACTAACGGAACGAATTATTATCTTGAAGTAAAACACAGAAACTCAATCCGTACCTGGTCGAAGACAACTGTTGGATTTGCTTCAGGAACTCTGAATTATAATTTTACTACTGCAGCAAATAAAGCTTATGGAGATAACATGAAACAGGTGGACACTTCTCCTGTATACTTTGCTTTCTTTTCAGGTGATGCAAATCAGGACGGGTTTGTTAATCTCACAGATGTGATCTCAGTTAACAATGGGTCAAGTAATTTCTCTAGCGGATATGTTTTAACAGATATGAACGGAGATTTATTGACTGACCTGACAGATGTTGTCATAACAAATAATAATTCGAGTCAGTTTGTAAGTATTATACAGCCCTGACGAGAGACGTGAGACGAGAGACGTGAGACGAGAGACGAGAGACGAGAGACGAGAGACGAGAGACGAGAGACGTGAGACGAGAGACGTGAGACGTCAGACGAGAGACGTGAGACGTCAGAAGTCAAATGTCAAAAAAATATTGTTGAAAGTTAAAAGTTGAATGTTACGGAATTATTTATAAAATCAAAAATCAATCCGCCATGGCGGATCAAAAATCAAAAATCAAAAATCAAAAATCAAAAATCATATAAATCCCAAATCTAATAGTCGATATGTTTTCCTGAGAAACCAAGCGCCATTCTCGCAGCAAAGCCGGTATTAAGCAGTGCTTTCACTCCGTACACTATTCCTTTTTCTTCCGGATAGGTATAGTCATTAAGAGGCATCATTGCTATAACCGATACATCAGTTTTAGGATCATAAAGCATCAGAGAAAGATAGCCCTTTATGCAGCCGTTATGTCCATAGCCAAGATCATCAATATGAAAACATCCGAGCGCATAGGTCTTATTCGAATCTGAAACAGAATTCTGCATGAGTTTAATACTCTGAGCATTAAGAACATTCTCACCTTTCATAATTGATCTTACATACTTGTCAAGTTCAGCGAAAGTCGCATATCCATTACCTTCACCGACGTGAGCTGACATATTAACATCAGTAAAAACGTTTGTGCTGTCAGGGGTTACAAGATAACCCTTTACAAAAGGTGTGTCGATAGATACGTCATTTGCCAGATAAGGGAATGAAATATCCAGAGGAACCGGTGCAGAACTTCCGGTAATAAAATCATTTATAAAATCCGCATACTTTTTAGGACTTCCGCTCTTTAAAGAATAAACTCTTTCGATTATCTCACTTAAAATTGTATAACCGGTATTGCTGTAATGATAACCTTTTGAAGGAGGGAAGTATGAGAGCTGATTTTTTGCAACTTCATTTACCAGTTCCGATAATTCAAACTGATGTGCAGGATCTTTGAAAGTCATATAATCAACATAACTCAGTCCGTCATATCCGGGAATAGGATCATTGTCAACATCATAAACTCCTGCTGAATGCTGCAGAAGCTGTTCGATCGTGATCTGATCTTTATACGGGATTGCAAACTCGGGTGAATCGGGAACATAACTCATATCACTTCCCGGTATCCTGTCAGTAATATTATCTTTAATATAAAGCCATCCTTTTTGCTGCATTAATAACACAGCGGCAGAAGTGAAATTTTTTGTATTACTTGCAAACCGGAAGTAAGTGTCCTTTGTGATTGGTTTCTCATCATTATCTGTAGATGAAACAAAGATCACATCATCCGGTGTATGGATAAGAATATTCAGGGAATGGATTTTACGTTTTATAACATTCTCATATTCTATTCTTATGCTGTCGATGGCAGATTTTACTTTATCGGTTTTACTTTGTGAAAAGATATGGTTGGGGTTAAAAAAGAAAATAAATAATATTAAAAAATAAGCGGGAAATTTATAACAGGTAATAAAAAATTTCATAAATATTAGTTTAGTTGATTGGATTTGTATATACAATATAGCGATTAAGGAAAAGTTAATCAGTCATTAATTTTATTCAGTTGATAAAAATTTAATCCGATATTTTTCATCAGGTCTCTTAATAGAATCTCAGCTGTTTGAAAAAATAATAGTAAACCGGTGAAGTAAAAGTAAAAAAAATCAGGGATACGGCAGTAGCCATATCCCTGATCGGTTGTAACCTGAAATTTACTTTTTACTTCTTATCCAGTAATCTCATATACGAATCATATATCTTCTGATCTTCTTTAATTTTCTCTGATCTTGATTTCTGATCGGAGTTTTTTGCAGAAGGTCCTGCTCCCGGAGGAACTACTTTTGAAACAAAATTGGAAGCATTATTTGAAGCTATAACAATATCGCTCAGATCTATATATCGGTCACCATTTATGTCAGTAACCACGTAACCTGATAAGAAAGCTGATGCGTCATTGTTTATAAGTATTACGTCAGTAAGATCAATTACACCATTTTGATTTACGTCACCGCTGTACTGACAATACTTTGTATTTTTAAGTATCTCATTACCGCCGTAAGCCTGAGAAGCAACTGTAGTGAAATTATATGTGAACGGAGATCCTGCAGTATATAACTGACCGCCCGGTTTACTCCATGTTTCAAGTCCGTTTCTGCTCTTCACCTGCAGATAATAAGTACCTGTCGGTGCATTAGCAAAAAGGAATGAACCTGTGAAATTAACTGAATCAATTACAGATTTAGCTGAATCGACAATAGCATACGGAGGGCTTGTATTTCTCAAATATATTCTGGTAGTATCACGTATGTTGAGAGTTGTGTTATTATAGAATCCCTGAAGTGCAATTGTGATACTTGCAGGAACAGCAGTTCCTACATTAAGTCTTACTTTTACATCTCTCTGTGGTGTTAAAGGATCATTTGAAGTAATCCTTACTTTTCCGGTATAAGTACCTGCAGTAAGACCGGTGCTGTTGAATACTAGATCAACATTCTGATTGCCTGCCGGAGCTATTGTACCATTGAGAGGATTTTCAGTAAGCCAGTCAAGACCGCCTTTTTTGATTCTGATAGCCATATTGTTCTGGACATAAGTTGCATTATAAACCATCTGAAGTCCGTCGGTACCCGTTGAATTTTCAAATCCGATCGTGCATGAATTATCAGGTGCAGTTATACTCTGATACTGATATACTATAGTACCATTGTAGTTGATAATTACTTCAAAAGTGTAGGGACCACCTGTACTATAATGCGGAATGTCTTTGTATTCAACTATGAATCTGCTGTTAGCAACATCATCATAATAATATACAGATCCGGAAGTTAAATTCAGATCATCCCAGAATGGATATAAAGCATTATTAGGTTCGGCTGCTGCCGGAATAGTTGCATTACTGTATGCAGTACTGGTAGATGCTACATCAAAAGATACCCATCCGTTTGTACAGATCTTAAGCGAAGAATAGTTTGTACCGTAATAAGGTACCGGAGTTGAAATTGGAACAACTACTGATCCGTCATCCGGAGTACCGTTAGTCCATGTAGCGATTGCTGTACCTGTTCCGGTAATATCAACCCAGTTATAAACAGGTCCGCCCGGTTCATTACTGTCATCCCAGATGTATCCGTAAGCATCCGGACCACCGGCTGCATCAGTTACATCAGGACCGTGATAAACATCAGCCGCGCCTTTCGGCATATTTTCTACTTCTTTAAGCTGAGTTTCATTTAAAGCAAAAGCTGTGGCAACAGGTGAGAATACTGCATTTAATTCAGTAAGTGACCAGTTAAGGTTTGAACCTCCTGTGTTACCGATTAAGAGATTTTTTGTAGTTGAATTTGGACCTACGGATAAATTAGCTATTACTGAATCTTTATCAGCAGTTACAACCGGAGGAGGTGGAGGTGCTCCGCCTGCTACTTTACAGATATTATCCAGGAATAAATTATTTCCGAAACCGCTGCTTGCGCGGAATTTGATCATATTGGTTCCAACAGGTAAAGTGTAATTTTTTCTTGCCCATTGAGCGGAAGTTGGAGTAAATGCGCCTGTTTGAGAAGGTGCTGTATTAAGTGTACCTCCTGAAGCGTTTCCATAAAGTCTTACCAAAGTAGTATAAGTGGTTCCGCCGTTAGTGGAAGTTTCAAGGATCAGTGAATCAGTTCCTGAAGTATAAGGAGCGTAAGCATTATCAAAAGCTATAGAATCTCCAAGTACAGAATTACCAAATGGAAGAGTAATTAATGATTGTATGGTTCCGGCTGTTGCATTGTAAAAATTAAATTTAGTAGCACCTGCACCTATACCATAAGCACTTACAGCTTCTCTTGTCCAGTAAAGCGTTCCTGTATAATCAAGACTCCATAGATCCGGCGGATAAGTTGCCAGTTCGAAATTCTCACAAAGCTGAAGCTCAGTGATCTTGAATTTATACAATGCTGTGGAATCCTTATTGTGAGCAACGGAATTATCCTGTGCAATAATTCTGTAGAAAATACTGTCATTGACAGCAACATCTGAATTCAGGGAATTGAAAGCTGCAGAAAAACTGCTGCCGCCCTGATTGATCAGTTTGAATTGTTTAACAGGACTTGGTGTATTTTTGTACCATCTTACCCATACGGAATCCAGTCCCAAATTATCTGTGACAGTAGCAGGAACAGTAGCCGGCCAGAAGGCTTTAGCCTGATTGACCAATGGAGTATGAGTAATAACAGGTTTAACGTTATCAGTAGAAGCAACAAACTGATTAAATATAGCAGGTGCTCCGGATGGAGATGTAGCAGTTCTGTTCAATAAATCTGTTGTTGTTATATAATATCTGTAAGTAGCTGCTGCGCCATTAGCCGGAATATTTGCAGTCCAGTTATTGCCGCTTGAATTAGTCATAGAAACACTGTTAGTGATATTTACATCATTTCTTGACCAGTACAATTTTGTCAGAGCAGGATTGATATTTGATCCGGCAGGAATAATTGTACAGTTAACTGTATAATTTCCTGTAAGTTGCTCTGTATTTGATAAAGGTGTATGAGTAATACCCGGTCCGAGATCAATAGAAGTTGTCCAGGCTTGTGAAATTCCGGTAATATCATCCATCCATAATGGCCAGATCTTATTATTACCAGAAGTTACACCTATATAGTCTCCCATATAACCGGTAGCAATTCCGCTTAAGCCAATAGACTTCGGCTTAAATCTATGATCACTTACAAGCACATCAGAAAAAGTGACTCCGCCGTCTATGGATCTTGACATATAAATTTCGCATGAATCTGAAGCAGTATTTCTGTCATCATAATAAACTATATTTACACCACCTGATTCATCAACTCTGATAGCCGGAAAGAATTGATATTTTCCGTTATTTAAACCATCCTGATTAACTCTTACACCTGCTGACCATGTGGTACCGCCATTAGTAGATCTGTGAAGAACAACATCGGGATCAGATCCTGCCGGAGCAAGATTTTGTTCTGAAGATACAACATAGATCCACCCATTTCTAGGTCCACCGCTTTTATCAACATCTAATCTGGTAAATCCATTGACTCTGATATTGGATTTAGAAGGGAATGTGCCTCTTATTCCGTTCATATCATAAGCATTCTCAGTTACAGTCCATGTAACTCCGCCGTTTGTTGATTTAGCAAATCCTGCATAGTCTTCAGTAAATGGTGAAGCAGAAACAGGAGCTGCCCAAACGACATAAACATCACCATTTGGACCAACTCTTACATCACAACCTTGTGAGTAATGACCTGAAGGAGGTGCATTTATAGTAAATGGAGCAGACCAGCTTACTCCGCCATTTGTTGTGTAAGATACTGCAATTGGAGGATTTGAAGCTGTAAAAAGTGACCAGACAACATATGTCCTTCCGTAGTAAGGACTTCCGGGAGCATCATCTGTAGCAGCCAGATTCTTATCCTGTGAACCTGAAGCTATTGTGTAATTTGATGACCACGAAATTCCGTTATCAGTGGAATAATTTCCGAACATACCTGAAGTGGTATATCCAAGATGTGTCTGTATAAAATTTCCATTTTTATCAATTGCTATTCCCGGATCACCACCTTGATTTGGCACAGGTGAACCACCGGAAAGTTTCATAGTATCAGAACCAAACCAGTTGGCTCCGCCGTTTGTGGTTACATAAACACCTTCACTGATGAACAGGGATCCTGTATTATTAAAGGCGTTTGATGAACCATACATAATTAAAGGATTGGTAGGATGTCTTGTGATGATAACCTCACTCTGATAACTACCTGTTCTTGGTAAAACCCTGAAATTAGGATTTACTGCGGTTACACCGCTTGGAGAATTGTAATATTTCACGCCTGCTTTAGGATTATAATAATCATATTCCTGTGGAAGCGGAGCATTTGATATTACACTGGGATCATAGACCCCGGTTTGCAATGGATTATTACTCCATTTCTCAGGTCTGTCCTGAGATTTCTGTCCCATGAATAACAGCGTGGCTGTACACAGGACCAATGTAAATAGAAATAGTTTTTTCAACTGTAGTTTCCCTTTCTTGGAAAAGTTAAGTTAGTTATTTGATTTTGTGGATTAAAAGTATTTTAAAAATAAAATTTAAAAAATAATTGAAGTGAGTTGTACCATTATCATGTCAATCAAAATTACAAGTAAAGAAGAAATAACTACAGCCGTATTAGCGGCGATACCAACGCTCTCTGTCCCTCTGTCAGCGTTATATCCTTCATAAGATCCGACAACGCCTATACTGAATCCGAAAAGGAATGTTTTGAATGTTGAAGCTAATATTTCATGAAGTTCAATACTTGAAAATGAATTCATCAGGAATAATTTCAGGCTCATCTGAGTAGTTAAATTGAGCGCAATAAAACCACCTATGAGTGCAATGAAATCAGCAAGAAATACAAGTACAGGGAGCATAAACGTGGCAGCGGTAACTCTGGTTACAACCAGATATTTGAATGGATTGCATCCGGATACTTCCATGGCATCGATCTGTTCAGTTACTTTCATGGAACCCAGTTCTGCGCCTATTCCTGAACCAATCTTCCCTGCGAATATCAGAGCAGTGATCACAGGTCCGATCTCAAGAATAACTGCGAGTGCAACCATTGAAGGTACGAGTGAAGAAGCGCCGAATTTTGATAAAGTTGGTATCGATTGGAGAGTAAGAGTAAGTCCTATAATAAAACCGGTAACAGCAACGAGCGGCAAAGATTTATAACCTATCTCATACATCTGTTTCAGGGTTTCACTTAATTCGTATGGAGGTTTAAAGATCTCTTTAAGATTTTTAAACGCAAACATCGCAAGCTCAGCAATCTTTGAAAAGAATTCACCGAAAGATTTCGGAAAATGAATTTTAAAAGAAGCCGGTTTTTCTAATATTTCTGAGGATTGGTTTTCCAAATTTTGTATACAATAAAATAAGGAATATAATATTTAAAAACCTACATAAAAAAATATACCTTAATACTATTTTTGCAAAATTAAATTCAGCTACTCCTGATTTTTCCTTCTTATTTTCAGATCCATCCAGGGGTTTGCAAGACCTATGACTATCCCCGCAGAAAAATCAAAAATATCCGAACCTTCGAAAACATAAGTATAGCGTACTTTGAAACTCGGGTAAAAAAGTATTTTATCATTTCTGATCGAATATCCGTAAGATACGTCACCATAAACTCCCGGATGAGCAAAATTTGTAAAGTATCCGGTCCCTAATGAAATTGCAGAGGTACCCTGCATTGTATTGGAAGGTTTGATTCCTGTCTTAAGTAATATGTCATGAGTATAACCTGCAAATAATCTGCTTTTCTGATCCTGTACAAAAATATAAGAATATTCAAGCGAGATCCTCTCCTGACCAAAATATCCGAATCCCAGTGAGAATTCTTTTGTGAGCCCTCCACCTATTTTATCATTTTCAAGTAATACTACCGGATTAAAAAGATACAGAAAACTTGCTATGCTTATTGCAATAGGTAAAGTGGAATTGGCAACTTCTCCTTTCTCTTTTACAGAATTGAGTCTCAGATCAGGTAATAATTCGATGGGCTTTGAAATCTGTGTCTGATCGAATGTCTGGGAATACATTACGTTAAACGAAAAGAATAATATAAAACAGATAAGAGAAATTCTTTTCATTTTAAATTTTATATAATATATGATAAAACATTCTGTGTAAATTTTCTTTTTTAAAAACTTTTAACTTTTAACTTTTAACTTTTAACTTTTAACTTTTAACTTTTAACTTATAACTACACTTCCATTATATTTTTAATGGAATTATAATAACCCTCAGCAATCTCCCTCAAGGGCAGATCTATTTCAGTATTTATCTTAAACCTGTTACCTTTTGTGATACCGGTTTCTTTAACATTAACAGAATACATCTCTGCGATCTCAAGAATCTTTTTGATATTCCCCGGATCTGCAGAAATAATAATTGAACTTTGAGTTTCAGCAAATAAACGGAAATCTTTTCTTCCTGAATATTCAATGTTTATTTCACATCCTGTCATATTCTCCGGATCCATAATGCAGCATTCCGCAAGAGCTACAGCAAGACCGCCGTCTGAGATATCGTGCGCTGAATTAACAAGTCTTTCATCTGTCAATTTTAAAATTACTTCCTGAAGTTTCTTTTCAAATTCTGTATCTATGTCAGGTGAATTTCCTTCTGTAAGTCCGTGAATTGTATTAATATATTCACTTCCTCCAATGTCATTCTTTATAGAATTTTCATCTACCGGTTTACCCAATATCAGAATAATATCACCTTCTTTTTTAAAATAACTTGTCATGATCTTATCCACATCTTCTATAAGTCCAAGCATTCCAATAACCGGGGTAGGATATACTGCATAATCCTGTGACTGATTATAAAAACTTACATTTCCTCCCGTGACAGGTGTTTCAAGGATCCTGCATGCATCACCAATTCCTCTGATCGCCTCAGAGAACTGGTAATAAACTTCCGGATTATACGGATTCCCAAAATTAAGACAATTCGTAATTGCAAGTGGCTTCGCTCCTGTACATGCCACATTTCGTGCACTTTCGCAAACGGCGATCATTCCGCCTTTATAAGGATCAAGATAAACATAACGTCCGTTACAATCAACTTTTACAGACAAAGCTTTATCTGTATCCTTTAACCTGATTACTGATGCATCACCTCCGGGGAGAATAACCGTGTTAGTTCTTACCTGATAATCATACTGCTCATAAACCCATTTCTTGTTTGCAATATTAGGTGATGATAAAAGAGTTAATAAAACTTTATTCAGATCTTCAGGTTCTTTTACTGAATTCAGATCAAAGGCTCTTTTGTCTTTAAAATAAGCCGGTTCTTTTATTTCCCGTTTATATACCGGCGCTCCGCCACCAAGTACAAGGTCATAAGGCGGAACATCAGCTTCGAGTTTTCCTTTATAATAGATCTTTACTTTTTCTTCTTCAGTGATCTTACCAATCTCCACGCAATTAAGATCCCACTTATCAAAAATATCTATAGCGATCTGCTCTTTACCTTTTTCAACTACCACAAGCATTCTTTCCTGTGATTCAGATAACATTATTTCATAAGCGCTCATATTTTCATCACGCAAAGGTACAAGATCAAGATTGATCTCCATACCGCATTTGCCTTTTGCACTCATTTCACTGGTCGAACATGTGATCCCTGCTGCGCCCATATCCTGAATACCAACTACTGCGCCTGATCTGATAACTTCAAGCGTTGCTTCCAGTAAAAGTTTTTCGGTAAACGGATCGCCGACCTGTACATTCGGACGTTTGGATTCTGATTCCTCTGAAATCTCTTCTGATGCAAAAGTAGCTCCGTGAATTCCATCCTTGCCTGTAGATGATCCGACAATAAAGACAGGATTCCCAACACCACTAGCCGTAGCTGTAGCTGATTCATTATGCTTTACAATGCCGACTGCCATTGCGTTTACAAGCGGGTTATCCTGATAGCACTCTTCGAAATAAACTTCGCCGCTGATGGTAGGCACTCCGAAACAGTTACCGTAATCACCTATCCCTTTTACTACATTTTTGAAAAGGAACTTTGATCTACCGGCGGTTGAAACCGTTGAAACGGTTTCAACCGTTTCTCCCGCCTTCCCGTTGCTGATCTTCCCAAACCTCAGCGAATTCAATGCCGCGATCGGTCTTGCTCCCATCGTAAATATATCCCTTAATATTCCGCCCACACCCGTTGCTGCACCCTGATAAGGTTCCACCGCAGACGGATGATTATGAGATTCAATCTTGAATGCAACTGCAAGTCCGTCTCCTATATCAACTAATCCGGCATTTTCTTCACCAGCGCCAACGAGCAATCTTCCGCCACTTCTGGGCAAAGTCTTTAATTGCAGTATTGAGTTTTTATATGAACAATGTTCGCTCCACATTACGGAGAAAATTCCGAGTTCGGTATAGGTAGGTGTTCGTCCGAGTATCTTTATAATTCTTTCATATTCATCTTCGAGTAATCCAAATTGTTTTGCAAGAGAAAAATTAATTTCAGGTTCGGTCATTGTATGGAAATGTGTTTTGTTTTTAAATTGAATTGAAAAATAGACAATATTATAAAATATAATTAGTCATTAAAAAAAATCCTGTAGAGACACAATTTATTGCGACATTGTTGTATAAGTCATCAAGACGTCGTTTGTAAACAAAATTCGCCTCCAAAGTATTATTTAATTATAACGCATTCAACAATTAATATAGAACGCTTACAAATGCTAAATTATATTTTTAAACATTATTAATTCCATTCAACGGGCTTTACTAATTTATATCCGTTACTTTTTAAAACTTCATCTTCAAAGATACTTTCCGAGATTCTTTTCCTTCCAAGTGTAAAACTTGCTGATGCTGATTTATTTAATTCAAATGAATATCTTGAAGGCGGAAATGCAACTGTAACTCTCTTTTTAGGAAATAATTCTAATACTTTTTGAATTGGAGCTTTCAGATCGCTGTCAGCAGAAATTAAAATTGCGGTATCAAACTTATCCTGATATGCATCTGCAAGCATTTCAACAGCAATATTTACATCTGTCATTTTTTCATTCTGAATTTTCGATATTTGTCTGCATTTACTGCAAGTATAAGGATTTGCCTGATACTTACCGTAAAATATCTCGAGATCGTTTAATGATTCCAATGCTTCAATGAATATTCCCTGTCTTTTAACTTTAGTTGGCGGTGATGAAACCCTTGAAGTAAAATATTTTACAGATACTAATTCCTGTTCTTTGATTAAAATCTTTTCTGATAATTTTTTCAGGTTTAACCAATAATACCTTTTCCAGCCTTTATCTTTTAATCCGAAATACAGATTAAACCCATCTATGTAAGTAATCACTCTATCCATAATTAAATTTACATTGTTTATATAATTTCTATAATTTAATTTAACATACAACAACAGCGCTATTGATAGTATCAATGGTTTGACGCTCCTCAAAAAGGAGCGTTTCTTTTTTAGGGAATAAAGAATAATGATTCGTATTCATAACATCGTTTTCCAGTGTTTTAAAATCCTTACTAAGCAATCTCCTAAAAAATAATATATAAATATTTCTTATCCATTACATTAGAAAGAATCTCAAACTGCAAATAGTATTGTATAATTTGAAAAAGAATAAGGTATTATTATTATTATTCACATTCATATTTGTTTTTCAAAATCCTGATTAAAATTATAATGTATCATCCTTTATGTCAAGTTTAATATTAAACCGGGTTTGGTTTGAGTAAGAGATTCTTTTTCTCAGTAGAATAATTCTGCTATGAATATTTCGGCAAAAGATTAGATTTTATGCGGAAAACTCTGCGGGAAACCACCTTCGGATTTACATCATCCGCAGAGTCTTTCATTCAGATATTTCTTTGAATTTTAAAATTTTACAGCGAAATGACTCTGCGGGGAATCAACTCTGATATCAAGATGTTGAAGAGACGCAACATTACATAGAAGCATTATAATGCATCCCTACTATGGTCTCCTCACCTCAACAAAATTAACCGAATTATTATATGCGATCAAAACATCTTCGAGACCGACAACATTATCACCTGTAAGATCGGTTGAAATATATCCCGAGGCAAAATTCGCAGCGTCATTATAAATCTGAATAAGATCTGCTAATTCAATAATGCCATCTCCATTTACATCACCGCTGAAGAGACACCATTTGCCTGAAATTAAAAAAAGATTGTTTCCAAATGCCTGTGACTGGGATCCTGTGAAATTATAATCAGTTACGATCCCGGTTGCAAAATTAACCGGCGCAGCGCTCCAAGTCTCGAGAGCGTTTCTGTGCTGAGTCTGAATGTAATAATTTCCTGGATTGAGGTTCAGAAAACTTGCAGACGCTTCTCCGGAACTATTCAGATACAATACTGCTGAATCAACTTTATTAAACGGTGCTGTGCTGCTTCTGAGAAATATTCTGATCGTATCCTGTACCAGTCCACTAGCGCTTTGCATTCCTTCAATACCGAGAGTGATATTAAGCTCGGGAGAGGGGACAGAAGTTGCTTTGAAATTATAATAATTCTGATTTGGATTCTGAGAACTGTTGCCGGTTATCTTTAAATAATAATTGCCCGAAGGTCCTTTGTATGAGAGGCTGTCTGAAGATGCTGAAACTGATCTTGTCTGAAGTATGGAATCTGACTCAGAAATAATTGATGCAGTCGTTACGCCGGAACCTGTAAGAGAACTCAGATTTATTTTTACTTCACCAGGCTTTGAAGTATTTAATTTAAAGTAATCATTATCAGTGGAAATATTACCCGACTGCAAAGTTATATATCCTGAATATAGAACACCTGAAGAAATATCATAAGCAAAATTTTTTGATCCCGGTTCGTCAAGTCCTCTTACCAGCGACCAGGTATCACCTGTCTCCTGAATGTGATTTTTATTTGTTCTTAATGTATCAGTTACATTTAACGGAACAAAAGAAGACGCATTGTACAAAGCCTGATTGCCGAAAGGCACTGCCAGATCAGATCCGAAGAACAGGTAAGTTGACATTATCCATGTGTATCTGATATTTAACGGAAGAGAATAGATCGGATTGTCTATGTTGCCGGAATTAATCCCGCTTACAATATCTGATTGAGATCCGTTGCAATCTATGTCTTTGTTATAAAAATTTGAGGATACATTTGATTCAGCATTCCCGAAAATATAAGCTCCGCTTCCGGATGAAAAAGTAATTCTCATATCGCGCATTGCTTCACTGTTGTAATCAATTCCTGTAAAAGGAACATTACTTACATCCGTACCGAGATGCGGTGTGCCTATTGTAATTACTTTTGCTACTCTGTGACCGGATACTGTATCATTCGGATCAACCCACCATTTACGGATCCCGTTTTCTTTTCTCTGAAGATATTCTCTGATAGCAAGTCCGCCCATTGAATGCCCGAGCAAAATTACTTTTGAAGCACCCGTAACCCTTAATACTGAATCTATCATTATCCCGAGAGCATATCCCTGTTTATAAATAGCTGATTCATTACTTGAAGACTGATTGCTTCCGGGAAGAGCGTCACTATTGATGATTATCCTCGGATCATTTACATCCCGGTTCCAGAAGTTTCTGTAATCAATTGTATAGATGCTTGAGTTTGTTATAGTATTTACTATTGTACCTGAAATATTTTTTTCAGGGATGATCACGTCATTCAGATAGTTGGTGGTGTCTCCGCCTCTAGCATTCAATACAAAATAAAGAGTATGCGCAGAACTTGTATTCCATGCTGAACTGATTTTTGTGAGCATGGTGTTCCAGGTCTGATCATCTGAGTTTAGCCCGTGAACAAATATTATAGGGTAGGGTGAATTTCCTGTTTGTGAGAATGTTGATTTTACAGATAAAAGTATGAGTATAAATAATATAAACTTTTTCATTATTGGTTTTTTTGGTTTTTAAAAATTATCTGAACAGGAATGCAATTTCAATTGATTAATTTCACAATTAAATCTGAATTAGACTTTACTTGATATACAAATTCAATTAACCTAAATTTATGAACTGAAAGTTGCTTCGAATTGATTTAAATTAGTTCTAATTAAATTCAGTCTTGATATGAAGCAAAATAATTCTTTGAATATTATATTTTGTTATGTCTTCATATCAGCAGCTTTTATAATTGGAATATCCTCTGTTTCAAGATTAACTTTAAAAGCCTATCTCCCGTTTGACCTGATCACAGGTCAAAATGAAAAAGTCCTTGCTCAAACAAATTACGAAAACATAAATGCGGGAAATGAAATTATCAGTATCGATGACATACCCGTAAGTTCACTCTTCGAAGCAGAATACATTCTGGATTCAAAAAATATTGGTCAGACAATCTCCCTTTCAATTCTCACAGATAACGGCAATTCAAAAGATCTCGGCATTGTACTGATACCTTATTATAAGAATAATCTGTTTATACTTATAACTTTAATTGTAGGTTTACTTTACTGGCTGACAGGCGCTTATGTGATAAGAGCAAGACCTGATGACAGTTCGGCAAAGATTTTATGTCTTACACTTGTAACATTTTCGGTTGCAATATTGACATCTCCGGGATTTTACGGCAGAGGTGACGATTTCACTGGTTATGCTGTCAGATTGTTTCATTCATTAAGCTATATTTTCGGAAGTGTCTTTTTTCTTCATTTCACACTAAGCTTTCCCAATAAATTATTTAACAAACAAAATGTTTTACTGAAGGCATTATATGTTTTCGCTTTGTTGTTTTCTTTATTAATTGCTTATGTACAATTAATATCCCTTCAGGAACTTAATATTGATTTGGTAAAACAATATTATGATCTCTGGATACTGGCTGAGCTGTTTCTTGTAATTTCTTTATTATCATCAGTTGTAATACTTCCGCTCAAGTACAGAAGAAAGATCTCCAGAAATGAAAAAGCGCAGATCGAATGGATATACTGGGGGATAGCGCTGAGTGTGAGTCCGTTCTTACTGTTCTGGCTTGTCCCGGGTATTTTCGGATTACCGTATCTTGTAGATGAGGAGATCTTGTTAACATTTCTTGTATTGATCCCGATCTCATTTGCAATTGCTGTCATTAAATTCAGATTGTTTGAGATAGACGTTGTCATTAAAAGAAGCATTATATATTCAATATTGATAGTAATAATAATCACTTTATATATCGGATTGATCTATATTTTCGGTAAAATAGGAAGCAGCTATCTGGGACAGGATGCGCTGCTCTTTAATATTTTAACGGCAATTATCATAGCATTATTATTCAGCCCTTTAAGATCAAAGGTCAGACATTTTGTAAATTCCGTTTTCTTCCGGGAAAAATATTTTTTTGATGAAGCTATAAGTAAGCTTACATCCGGCTTGAAAGAATGTAAAACTTTAAAATTACTCGGTGCTTTTCTTACGGAGGAGATCTATAAATTAATTCCGGTAACATCCCTTGCAATAGTCATAAAAACACACGATTCGGAAAGACTCAGGATACTCAATCAGAATAATTTCGATGAACTTTCAATATACATATCTGCTCTGAGAGTCAACAAGTTAAAATCAAAATTCGATTTACCTTTTGCCTTAAAATATAAAGTAGATAGCAATGTCGTTTTTGATGACTCATTGGAGCTGGTTTTCAAAAGATGGAATATAAATCTCGTGATACCATTGCTGCTGGATTCGAATGACATTGCCGGAGCAATAATTATGGGTGAAAAAAATTCAGGCTTGAATTATTCAATTTATGACATAGAGCTGCTGAATACTATTGCTTCTTCTGCAGCAATTGCAGTAAAGCGGCTTGAACTGCAGGAGCAATTGATAATAGAAGAACTTGAAAATGCAAAGCTCAAAGAATTGAGTGATCTTAAATCCTATTTTGTAGCTTCAGTTTCTCATGACCTTAAGACTCCGCTTTCATCAATAAAAATTTTTTCAGAACTGTTAAGAAATGATAAAATTACAAATGAAAAGAGTCATGAATATCTTGAGATCATTGATGGTGAAACAGACAGACTTGCTAGAATGATCAATAACGTACTGGACTTTTCACGGATTGAAAAGAATCTTAAGAAATATGTTTTTGAAAAAACAGATCTCAATCAGATTATTAACATTGTATTACAATTGATGAGCTATGAACTGTTAATGAAAAAATTTAAAGTTGAAAAAGATCTCTGTGAAGGAAGTATATTCGTAAATGGAGATCGTGACGCTCTTAATTCCATGCTTGCTAATCTTATCTCAAATTCGGTTAAATATTCTGAATCGGAAAGATATTTAAAAATTACTACTTCTGTAAAAGATGATATGGCAGAATTGATCATTGAAGACAGGGGTACAGGTATATCAGAGAAAAATTTAAAGGATATATTCAATCCTTATTTCAGAGAATCATCAACAGAATCAAAAAAAATTAAAGGAGCAGGTCTTGGTTTATCCATAGTTAAAAACATAGTCGATTCTCATAATGGAAAAATTGAAGTGAAAAGTGAATCAGGAAAAGGAACTGCTTTTAAAATTAACTTCCCGTTATATGAAACAGAAAAATCAAATATTAATTGTTGAAGATGACCCTGCAATTCAAAAAGGGTTAAAAGAAATGCTGGAGCTGGAGAATTTTGAAGTTCTTATTGCTTCTGACGGAAAAGATGGATATGAACTTGCCATGAAAAATATTCCGGTATTGATATTACTTGACATAAATCTGCCTTCAATGAGCGGTCTGGAAGTATGCAGAAAATTAAGGGAGAATAATTTTCTTAATCCAGTGATAATGCTTACTTCGAGAAGTGAGCAGATCGATAAAATTCTCGGACTTGAATTAGGTGCGAACGATTATATAACCAAACCTTTCGATTCACGTGAATTACTTGCAAGGATACATTCACAGTTGAGAAGTGCAGAAAGAATTTCACATTCTGAAGAAATTGAAAAAACTGAATCAGCTGATGAAAAACCCGTGAGGAAATTACTTGCCGTAATGTTTACAGACATAAAAGATTACTCAAAAAAAATGGGTGAAGATGAAATACTTGCGATCAAACTTCTGGATATCCATAATGAGATAATCGAAGGATCAGTAAAATGTCATGAAGGAAAAGTAGTTGAGATCATAGGCGATGCATTTTTGGTTACATTTAATAGTGCTCTCAGATCAGTGGAATGCGCTTATGAAATTCAGAAAAAAATGAAATCTTACAATGAGAAAGCTAAAGCTGATGAACAGATTGAAGTAAGAATCGGAATACATCTGGGAGATGTCTTTGAATACGGCAATAACATAAAAGGTGATGCCGTTAATATTGCTGCAAGAATTCAGCAAAGCGGAATCCCGGGTGGAGTCACCATTTCGGAAGGAGTTTTTACTGCTATAAAGAATAAAGTTGATCTGAAATTTTCTCTTACCGGAGAACATAATTTTAAAAATATAAAAGAACCGGTAACATTGTATGTTATTGAAATGTAATTTTTTATTTTAAAAATCAATAAATTGTCATGGAAAAAATATTAATAATCGAAGATGACCCGGGTATTATAAAGGGTCTGGAAGAAAGTCTGAGTAGTGAAGGTTTTGAGGTCAGTGCCGAATCTGATGGTGAAAAAGGGTATGCAATTGCTTTAAAAAATGAACAGGATCTTCTTATACTTGATCTTATGCTGCCATCAATGAGCGGACTGGATATTTGTAAAAATCTCAGAATGGAACATATCAATACTCCTATCATAATGCTGACTGCAAAAACAAAGGAGATGGATAAAGTTCTTGGACTGGAACTCGGCGCTGATGATTACGTGACAAAGCCATTCAGCATGAAGGAACTTACTGCCCGCATCAAAGCCCTGTTACGCAGAAGAAATTCTATCCATTATGATTTTGAAACATATGAACTTGATGATATAAAAATAAATTTTAAGAAGATGGAAACTACAAAAGCCGGGAAGAAGATAAAACTTTCTCTGAAAGAATATGAATTGCTTAAGTTTTTTATAATGAATGCTGAAGAAGTTATCTCAAGGAATAAACTTTTGGACGAAGTATGGGGATATGAGGTCTATCCGTCGACAAGGACTGTAGATAATTATATCTTAATGCTCAGAAAAAAGATTGAGACAAATCCTTCCGTACCTAAGCACATTATTACAATTCATACTGCGGGATATAAATTTATAAATTAATTATTTTTACTTCCTGTATGCAAGGATCCTTTTATCATCAGGCAATTCTGTTTACAGAATAATTGTTTGAGAATAATACCAAGCCTTGATTGAACTTCCCAAAAAGTTTATTTTATTCTTCCCATTAAATAACATTAATTTCTATGAATTTCATACCTGCATTTAAGTTAAGTGAGTTACCGGATAACTCGCGGTTAACAAAGAAAGTAAATGGCAAGCAGCTGGTTTTCTTTAATTATAACAACAAAATTACCGCACTGGGAAGTACTTGTCTTCATAAAGGCGGACCGATCAATGAAGGAAGGGTTTATCCTATCGAAGGTGAGATGTATGTAGAATGTCCGTGGCATGGATGGCAGTATAATATTGTCACAGGCAAAGCGCCGTACGGATATGAAGATCAGCAGTCGGTTTATGAAGTTAAAGTAGTGAATGAGGATGTGCTTGTTTCAGATGAACCGGTAGTTAAAGCAAAAGCTGCGCAGCATAAAGATTATCCCTTGAATGATCTTAAAGATCTTAAATATGAAACTTCGCCTGATTCAATAAATGTTCTCGGCATCTCAACTACAAATCTTAACAAAAATATTCCCCGGACAAGTACTTCCGAGACTGCACTTATTAATGCTTTGGAAACAGCGGAAAAGGAATTCGGCGCAAATACAAAACTGATTAAACTAAGAGATCTTGAATTCCGAGCCTGCGAAGGTTATTACAGCAAGCATGAAAGAGCCTGCACGTGGCCTTGTTCGATCTCGGAGATGGATCCTGAAGACGGTATGACGGAAGTATACCGTGGACTGGTTCTCTGGGCGGATGTTATAATAGTCGCTACTCCGATCAGATGGGGAAATGCTTCATCGCTTTATTTTAAAATGTGCGAAAGATTGAATTGTGTTCAGAATCAGATCACATTGAATGATAAAATTCTGATTAAGAATAAAGTTGCGGGATTCATTATCACCGGCGGACAGGATAATATTCAGCATGTCGCCGGAGTGATGAGCTGTTTTTTTACAGATCTTGGATTTTCATTTCCTCCGTTCAATTTTGTCGGATGGAGCAGGGGATGGACTTCGGAAGATATGGAGCACAATGTCGAACAGTTTTTAAAATCCCGTTACATAAAGCGCTCGGTGAAAGAGTTAGTCACCAACAGCATAAACATGAGCATCAATTTCAAGAAAATGGATTGCATGGAAATTGACAGTCCGCTGCCGAAGAGACGGGATATTGGTAATGTTGATTGAATAAACTACAAAGTTAATAAGAAACAAATTTGTTTTTCTGCATACAATAAAAAAGCAATACTGTCCAAAATATTTTCAAACAAATAAAAAAGTTTTAATAATAAATGCTAATCAATGTTTTTATCTTTTCAACTTTTAGAACCCGCCTGTGATAAATTGCCGAAAGAAATTCAGAGT
>JAGQWH010000249.1 GCA_020437545.1 Ignavibacteriota bacterium | reverse complement strand
GAACTCATAGCAGGAGGACAGTTCACAAGCGCCGGTGGTGTCCCGGCAAATTACATCGCGAAATGGAATGGGGTCTCGTGGTCGCCTCTCGGATCCGGAACTAACGGGGAAGTCGATGCCCTTACTGTCTTCAATGGTCAGCTGGTAGTCGGCGGGAGATTCACAAACGCAGGCGGGATCGATATGAATTTTATCGGACAATGGGACGGAACAAGCTGGAATGATGATCTCGGAGGTGTTGGAAGTATAGTTGCAGCACTGACCGTTTATCAGAATAAAATTGTTGCCGGAGGATATTTTGTAAATGCAGATGATATAACTGTGAATTATATTGCAACGCGTGTCTCGGGTGGATGGCAGTCAATGGGCGGAGGAATGGGCGGCTCGCAGGGACAGGTAATGGCTCTCGGTCATTACGGAACTGATCTCATTGCCGCAGGATTCTTCACCTCGGCAGGAGGACAGAGCGCTAACCATATTGCAAAGTGGAACGGAACCTCATGGTCAACTCTTGGAACAGGTATCAGCAACATTGTTTATTCACTTGCTGAATATAACGGCGATCTGATTGCAGGCGGTTTATTTCTCAATGCAGGCGGAGTCAGCGCTAAGAGCATTGCAAAGTGGAACGGAACTTCATGGTCTCCGCTCGGCAGCGGCATTACGGGACCGATATATCAGTATGTTTTCGGATTAACTGTACTTAACAATGAACTCTATGCCGGCGGACTTTTTCAGACTGCAGGCGGAATTACCGCAAACGGAATTGCAAAATGGGACGGCAACTCATGGTCTGCTCTTGGAAACGGTTTATGGTACGGCGGCTCAAACGCCTACGGAGCATACGCAGTAAATACATATGGAAATAAACTGATCGTAGGCGGATTATTCACAACAGCCGGCACTACAGGAGTTGCGCATATTGCACAGTGGAGCACACCTGTTTTCAGTTACATGAATATAACTGCAGCGCAGCAGGGATTCTATCAGCCTTCAACAAATACTCTGAACCAAAGCGATGTTATAGATGTAGTTCTTTGTGAATCAACTCCTCCTTATAATTTTGTTGAATCTTCAACAGGAACTATTGACTCGGCTACTCTGACGGGAAATTTTCAGTTCACCTATACTCCAACGGGTGATTATTATGTTGTATTGTATCACCGAAATTGTCTCGAAACATGGAGCAGCGCGCCTGTTCATTTCATCGAAGGCGGTACGGTCAATTATGATTTCACAACGGCTAACACGCAGGCGTTTGGAAATAATCTTGCGCAGGTTGACAATTCACCTTTAAGATATGCATTATACAGCGGCGATGTAAATCAGGATCTTATAGTCGATCTTACGGATATAGTGGATGTTCTGAATGATGCAAATATTTTTCTTACCGGATATAATGTCACCGATGTTACGGGAGATAATATTACGGATCTGACGGATGCTGTACTTACTTATAACAACTCAGCCATTTTTGTTGCGACTATCTGGCCGTAAAATTTTTTATCTCAGGATAGACTCTGAACAGATTTGGCTGCAACAGTTAGTTTCTAAATCAATAAGCCGGAATAATATTTCCGGCTTATTAGTATGACGCATTATGCAATTCATATAATTTAATTAACCGATTTCACTTAACTTCTCCATCAGCCAGCTTTTTTCCCGGATAAAGTTTTCATGTTTGATTTTCTTTTTAAGAATGAATAATTCATTCTTATCTTTGAGTTCTTTAAGCCGCGCAATTTTTGAAATTGCATTTATAAAATTCTTAATGTTTGATTTTGCGGCTTCTGTAAGCTGCTTCTCTGAAGAATAAAAACGTTTGAGTGCGGAGAGTTCGGAATAGACAAGATCCATATAGTTTAGTTCGTAACAGTTTTTTATTTTCAATATCTTTACCGAAGCCTGCAAAGCCGGGCGGTCTATATTTGTCCCGGATACCAATTCCAACGAAACCTCATACTTCTTTTCTGAAAATAAGATCAACGCCTTACAGTACTTTATCAGATCTTTTTTATATTCAGAATGAAAATAGACGGAATAGTTTTTTAGAAAATCTGAAACGGCATCTATTCTGTTTAGCCTTAAACAGGTCGAAATATGATATCCGCAGAAAGTGATCTGAAGGAACTCAGAATGCTCGAGAAATAATTTATCTTTCAGTATAATTTCATTTATCCTGAAAGCATCATGTAAATAAGCGGTATCACTTTCAGAATTATGACTTGATATGAACTGAGATATTACTGCAAAAGAATTAATGACCGTATGTTCCGTTAGTTTATCCTTCTTCTCAAATAAAAGATCTCTGAATTTTTTATAACTATCGCTGTCTTCCTTGTTTTCTGAAATCCGGTATTTCAGAAAGATCAGTTTCATATAATTTAAAAATTTATCATCATCCTGAATTTCAGAATCTGTGACCGACCTTATTATCGAATCTTTGAATGTATTAAAGTCTGAATTACTGAGCAATTTTTTCAATATTTCCGATTTGATCTTATATTCATATCCAAATGAATTTGAATACCGGATAAAATGGAAAAGGTGTTCTATAAAAATAATAATATGCGAGACCATACCTGATTCCAGAAATTCTCCCAGTTGTTTGCTTTTGATCGTAAGATGATAACTGTGTATCTCATTATCGATCAGGTATTTATTGAAGAACGTCTGACTCCCGGTCTTTTCCTTTTCAAGCCGGTCAAGCATCTTCGCTGATCTCAATTCGAAAAGATCATTAAGCTTTTTGTTCTTTAATCCGGATAACAATGACTTATCACGAAAAGCCTGATTATTTCTGAATTCACAGTACATTATATATTCTTCGGCAAAACCCGCAAGCTCTGAACTCATTTTTCTGATAAGCCCGTCATTGAATTTTTTTCCTTTATATAGTTTTTCATGAATTATTTTTCTGCCGGTATTTTTTTCTTCAAATTCCGGATAATGTTTTATCAGTTCTTCGAAAAATTTAAACGCATACGCTTTACAGCCGGAGAAAGGACTCTTCAGAAATTTTTTGAATTCTTTTATTTCTTCAGGAGAAAAACTTTTTAAGATCTTTACTATCCTTGAATTTTGCATGATAAAATTGGTAACATAGAGTTAATGCAAAAATGGTGAAATTAAATCAAAAATCAATTCTTTTAATTAATACTGATAGAAAAACCGGTAACAATCATTCAAATTTAAATTTGATTAAAAACTTATACAAAAGTAATTTCATTCCGGAAATACGGGAGAGAATATTTCTTATTTTATTTAATTGAATTATAAAAGCGAAGCGGAAAGATCCTACTGAATATATTCTCTCCCGAATAAAATTTCAGCTGACTGCTTCGCTTTTTGTTATTGAACTTTTTTTGCCACAAAGACCCAAAGGCTCAAAGAAGATCAATAAAATTTTTCAACTTACCCCCCGTCAGAGTCTCTCCGGCTTTATCGGAGGACTCTGATGAAATCCGATTTAATCGTCTGAGTCCCGGAAAACACTGGAGACTCTGACTGGGGTGAATCTGTGAATACCGACTGAAAGTGACTCTGCGGAAACAGTACGGATAAAAAACTGTCAATTATCAATTATCAATTAAATTATATAACCATATGAAAAATCTCTTAACTTTAAATTTCATTACGGCTATTTTAATGTTGCTTTCAGTAATATCAGGAAGCTCACAGGCAAACTGGATAATAAATGAAACTCCAGACACTCCAAACACTCCAAACACTAAAGACACTCTACCCGAAGGTGTTTCCGAAGACTGGCTCAACAGTCTGACGGATGAAAGAGGAAACAGAATTATCCGGACCGGTCAACCGGACATTTCCGATCAGACACCTTTTGAAGATCCTGAAGGCGATGCAATGCAGCGAAAGATATTCACGGGACCCTCGGCTTCAAGTCAGTTCGGATCCACTGTAAGTAATGCAGGCGATTTGAATGGTGACGGCTATGACGACATAATAGTAGGTGCTTACGGGTACACATCCTTTACCGGCAGAGTTTATATATACTTTGGCGGTATTATAATGAATACAACCCCGGATCTGATATTAACAGGCGAGACGACAAGTAACTTTTTCGGTTGGTGCGTATCCGGAGCAGGAGATCTAAAT
>JAGQWH010000248.1 GCA_020437545.1 Ignavibacteriota bacterium | reverse complement strand
ATCAAAACTTAAGGAGGAATTAAAAGATCAGTTTTCTGCTGACCCGGTATTAAAAGATCTCAACTGGATCTCGACCGATGAAATGTCAGACGATCATGCAGATGAATGGAAAGATCCCGGTATCATCAACAGTGACATTGCGTTTCTTCAGTATACATCAGGTTCGACGGGTTCGCCAAAAGGCGTAATGGTCACTCACGATAATCTTCTTTATAATATTTATGCAACACTTTATCGATACTCGCTTCTCGAACTCGATCCGAAAAGAAACGATTCTCTTGTCACATGGGCTCCCCTATTTCACGATCTCGGGCTGATCTTTTGTACGCTTCTTCCGCTCTACGGAGGATTCCCTTGTTACATGATGACTCCTGAAGCTTTTATTCAGAGACCGATAAGATGGCTTGAGACAATTTCGAAATACGGTTCTACTGTAAGCGGGGCGCCGAACTTTGCATACGAACTCCTTGCCAACCGCGTAAGTCCCGAAGAAGTAAAGACTCTTGATCTCAGTACATGGGACATTGCCATGAACGGTTCAGAGCCGGTCAGAGCTGACACGCTTGAAAAGTTCGCTGAACATTTTGCACCGGCAGGATTCAAGCCTCATTACTTCAGTTCTGCATGGGGACAGGCAGAAACGACCATAATCATTACAACCACTGAAAAAGACAAAGCTCCGGTCATAAAGAATTTTGACAAGGCAAGTTTAGAAAAGCATATAGTAAAAGAGATTCCTTATGATAAAGACAATAATGATAATGGTGTAAGACTCGTCGGACATACAATGAATCTGCTTGATGCAAAGTCAATAATAGTTGATCCGAAAACACTTGTAAAATGCAAAGAAGATCAGGTCGGTGAGATATGGGTTTCGGGTACAACCGTCACGCCGGGATACTATGAAAAAGATGAAGTAAACAAAGAAACTTTTAATGCTTACACTTCTGATACAAATGAAGGACCTTATCTCCGGACAGGCGATCTTGGATTTATACAAGGCGATCAGCTTTACATTACCGGAAGATATAAAGACTTAATAATAATCCGCGGTCAGAATCATTATCCTCAGGATATAGAGCTTACAGTTGAGAGAAGTCATCCGGCTTTAAGACTTGGATGTGAGGCAGCTTTCTCAGTTGATGTAGATGAAGAGGAACAGCTTATTATAGTTCAGGAGATCAATAAAAAATATTTTGATAAATCAAAACCTCTGTTTGATCCTGATGAGGTATGTAAAGCGATCCGCAAGGCAGTTTCAGAAGAGCACAACTTAAATGTTTATCATATACTTTTACTTCAGCCCGGAACAGTCCGGAAAACATCAAGCGGAAAGATACAGAGAAATGACAACAGGAACAGTTATCATGATGGAAGTCTTTCTGTAATTGCTCAATGGCGTGAAGGAATGCCTAAAGCTGAATTTGTTAAAGATAATATTGAGGGCAAATCTGATAAGAAAATATTGTCCATACCGGATCCTAAAGAATTAGATCTGAAAAACTGGCTGATCAATAAAGCATCCGAGCTGTTAAAGATCCGGCCGGAAGATCTTGATCTGAATGAATCATTTGCTTCATACGGAATGGATTCGCTGAGAGCCGTTCAGCTTTCGGGAGATCTCAGTCAGCTGCTTAAAAAGCAGTTGCCATCTGCTATAGTTTATAACTACCCTTCCGTTAATCTGCTGTTAAATTATCTCGAAGGTAAAAAAAGTACTTCAGATAAACCGGAAACTACCGGAAGCATTAATTCAAAAAACAAAGATATAAATGAACCTATAGCTGTGATAGGAATGGCATGCAGATTTCCGGGTGCGGATAATATAAATGAATTCAGTGAACTTTTGTTTAACGGTCGCAAAGCCATTAAAGAATTTCCTTCTGACAACAGATGGGATAAAAATTATATATCGGACAGCAAAACAATCACTTACGGCGGATATCTTGATGACATTGATAAATTCGATCCTCAGTTTTTCGGGATCTCTCCGCGCGAAGCAACTCAGATGGACCCTCAGCAGAGACTGTTACTTGAGGTCAGCTGGGAAGCACTTGAAGATGCCTGCATTGATCCTGATACTCTGAAAGGAAAAAATGCCGGAGTGTTCATGGGTGTGTGCAGTTATGATTATGCAAGATTTTCTGTAGGTGAGAAAGATCTGTTCGATGTCTATACCGGAACGGGCACTTCACTCAGCATTGTTTCAAACCGTCTTTCATATTTACTTGATCTCAGAGGTCCGAGTATTTCTGTTGATACTGCATGTTCATCTTCGCTCGTTGCCATTCATCAGGCATGCAGAAGCATAAGATCAGGCGAGAGCAGTATTGCGATCGCGGGCGGTGTAAGTCTGATTCTCTCTGCAGATACAAATACCATTTTCACTCAGACAGGATTTTTATCCAAAGACGGAAAGTGTAAAACATTTGATGCCGATGCTGACGGATATGTCAGAGGCGAAGGCTGCGGAGTTGTGATTTTGAAATCGTTATCGAAAGCCCTTGAAGACGGAGACAGAATACTCGGACTGATCAAAGGTTCGGCTGTAAATCAGGACGGAAAGAGCAACGGACTTACGGCACCAAACGGACCATCACAGGAAGATGTTATTAAACTTGCTTTAGCTAATGCAGATTCAGAGCCGGAAGACATTACCTATATTGAGGCTCACGGAACAGGCACACCGCTCGGCGATCCTATTGAAGTTAATTCTATTACAGAAGTTTTGAACAACGACCGGTCACCGGAAAATACTTTATACATTGGTTCGGTAAAAACAAACATCGGACATCTCGAAGGCGCAGCAGGTATTGCCGGAGTGATCAAAACAATTTTAGCTTTACAGAAGAATGAAATTCCGAAGCATTTAAATTTTAATAAGCTGAATGCTGAAATATTAATTGAAGGAACGCCTTTAAAAGTTGTTACCGAAAGAACTAAATGGAACGGAAACCTTAAAGGAAAAAGACTTGCAGGTGTGAGTTCCTTCGGTTTCGGCGGAACCAATGCACACGTTATTCTCGAAGAAGCACCTGAATCAGAAAAGCCTTTGCAAAAAAAGACAAGACCGTTTAACATTTTCACACTGAGTGCGAAGAATGAAAATGCTTTACAGAAGTATGCTGATAAATTTGAAAAGTTACTTATTTCGGATAATGACTTAATGTTTGAGGACATTTGCTATTCAGTAAATACAGGCAGAGCCGGAATGAATAGCCGTCTGGCAATTACTGCATCATCAAAAGATGATCTTTTAGAAAAATTAAAGATGTTTTCTTCAGGTGAAGAATCATTAGATATTATATCCGGAAATACAAAATTAAATTACAAACCAAAAGTAGCATTCTTATTCCCGGGACAAGGCGCTCAGTATATTGGAATGTGTAAAGAGCTTTATGACACGCATCCTTTATTCAGAAATATCTTAAATCAATGCGATGAGATCTTAAGAAATTATCTTGAGAAGCCTTTGCTCGAAGTTTTGTTCTATGAGAAAGATGAAAATTTAAATCCGATCAATGAGACAACTTATACGCAGCCGGCTCTCTTTGCAGTTGAGTATGCGCTCGGAAAGTTATGGATGTCCTGGGGTGTTATACCCGAACTGATGATGGGACACAGCGCGGGTGAATACGTTGCTGCTTGTCTTGCCGGAGTCTTAAGTCTTGAGGACGGATTAAAACTTACTGCCGAGAGAGGACGCTTGATGCAGACTCTTACAGGTGACGGCGAGATGTACACTATCTTTGATAACGAAGAAAATGTTGCTAAAGCTATAAAAGAATTTGCTGACCCGAAAGATGTTTCGGTAGCATCGATAAACAGTCCGATCAAAACTGTCATCTCAGGAAAGAAAGATCAGATTGCAAAGATACTTCCGCACTTTGATAAAAATAATACAGAGTATAAAAAAATAAATGTTTCCATTGCATCGCACTCTTCATTAATGAAACCGATGATAGAGGAGTTCAGAAAGGTATGCAACGAAGTCATATATTCTCAAGCTGTTATACCTATCGTTTCAAATATCACAGCAGAGATCGTATCGGACAAGATGTCAAATGCGGATTACTGGTGCGAACACATAATGTCATCAGTGCGTTTTTCCGACTCTATAAAAGAAT
>JAGQWH010000247.1 GCA_020437545.1 Ignavibacteriota bacterium | reverse complement strand
AACTCTTCAGTTCGCTGAGATATATGTACAATCATCTGAATCCGGGAGGACTGGTGATAATCGAACCATGGTTCAGTAAAGAGAACTTCCGGACCGGTACAATTACTGCAAATCATTATGAGGAGCCTGAGCTGAAAATTACATGGATGTATACAAGCGAGATCAAAAATGATATGTCAGTTCTTGACATCAACTATCTTGTCGGAACACCCGAAGAGGTTACATATTTTAAAGAGAAACATGAAATTGGTTTATTTGATGATGCACAGTACAGAAAAGCATTTACTGATGCCGGTCTTGAGGTATATTATGACAGTGTCGGATTATTCGGAAGAGGTATGTATGTCGGAATTAAATCTTAATTAAAAGAACAGCATGAAAGTAAGCGTATGGATGACGGCATATAATCACGGAAAGTATATCTCAGCATGTCTTGACAGTGTGCTGAATCAAAAGACAGATTTTGATTTTGAGATCGTACTTGGTGAAGATTGTTCGACGGATAATACAAGAGAGATAGTCAGAGAATATGCCGGTAAGTATCCGGGAAAGTTCAAGCTGTTTCTTCCGGAAAAGAATATCGGAATGATGGAGATGGATGTTGCGACTCACGGACTTTGCACGGGTGAATATCTTGCTCTGCTTAACGGTGATGATTACTGGACGGACGAGAATAAACTTCAGATACAGGTTGACTTTCTTGAAGAGAATAAGGATGCTGTGATGTGTTACCATAAAGCGCTTGTGATAAATGATGATACGGGGTATGAGTTTGAGACGGTATATCCTGAGTCGGGGGAAGAACTGACAGCGGAGTTTCTGCTGAAGGGATATAATCCTGTGATGACACCGACGGTGATGGTGAGGAATGTGGTAAGTATCCCGGAATTTTATTCCGGGATGCCGTACGGAGACATGCTGCTTTATCTGTTGCTGTCGCAGAAGGGGAAGTTGCGCTACATAGACCGGCTCATGAGTGTATACAGGATCCATTCAAACGGGCAGTGGCAGGGAGAAACTGTATACAACAATATTTTAAAAGACCTTAAGTTCTATGAGGTGATGAATAAAGAATTGAATTTTAAATATGATGACAGTATAAGGAAAATATTCGCGCAGAGATATTTTGATCTAATTTTGGCTGACATTAAAAACAATAATAAAGAAAGCGCATTGAATTACATGAATAAACTTGAACAAACTGACAAAGAATTTTTAGATAAAAACACAGATGACATTAATATTCTGAAAAATATTTTAAATGATGCCGAAAGCATGGAAGTTCATGCTGAACTGTTAAACCGCGAACCAAAATGGAAAGTATATTAACTGAAACAGAATTAAATTGAATATAGAAGAGATAAGAAATAAGAATCCCCGAATTGAACCTGTTCCTGCCGGAATAAAGAGACCGTTATGGTCTGTAATGATTCCGACATACAATCCCGGTAAGTATTTTGTGGATGCTGTTAACAGTGTTTTAAAACAGGATCAGGGTGAAGAGAATATGCAGATCGAGGTTGTGGATGACTGTTCAACCAAAGTAGATGTAAAGAAGATAGTAGAGGATAACTGGAAAGGCCGTGTCAGATATCACAGACTTCCGAAGAATGTGGGACATTCATTTAATTTTACTGAATGCATCAGAAGATCTGAAGGTGAGCTTGTTCACATACTCCATGATGACGATATGGTCAAAGAAGGATTTTATGCTAAGTTCAGAAATAAATTCAATGAATTTCCGGAAATAGGCGCTGCGTTTTGCCGGCAGGAATATATAGATGACGACGGTAAGTTTATGTTCTTTTCTGATCTTGAGCTTGAAGAGCCCGGGATACTTGAAAATGCAGTCGTAAAACTTGCTGAAAAGCAAAGGATACAGTATTGCGCCATGGTAGTCAGAAGAAGTACTTATGAAAAAGTCGGTGGTTACATTGCTAAAAACATTGGCTGTGAAGACTGGGAGATGTGGGTCAGAATAGCATCCCAGTTTCCTGTTTTATATAAACCTGAAGCTCTTGCTCAATACAGGATACACAGAAAATCCATGACTCTCACCGATATGAGATCCGGTCAGGATATGAGATTTTTAAAGGAAGCAGCTGAAATATTTACTCAGTATCTTCCGGAAGACAAAAGAGATGAAGTCACGGAGATAAGAAACAAACATTATTCGGTATACTCAATGGGTAATGCAAGAAGAATGTTTGAGGAATTCAAAGATGAAGAAGGCGCTGCAGCACAGCTCAGCGAGACCATACTTCTGAATTCAGAAACTGTATTTGAGAATAAGGATCTTCTTGAAAAATTAAAACTTCCAGTAAGAGAAGCAGGAGTGACTGTTATTGTTCAGTGCAGAGATAAGAAGGAACTTACTGACATAACTCTTAGAAACATTGTCAATCAGAGAGTCCCCGCTTACATACCATGGGAAATTATATTTGCAGATAATACAAACTCTGAAAGTATTGAGGAAGATGTGGAAAGATCCTGGAAAAAATACAGAAGCAAAATTCCGTTCAGCATTCTTGATCTTCAGGGGAAAAGTTTGTTTGAAGCCAGAAAAGAAGCCGTAGAAAAAGCAACATATAATTTTATAGTTTTCTGTAATCCGGGAAATCTTCTGAATATAAATTATGTGGAGGAAGTTTCACTCAAAATGCTTCAGAACAGAAAAGCTGGAGCATTAGGCGGATTAACCGAAGCAACATCAAAGATAAAATTACCCGGCTGGTTTGAATCTAACTCAGAAAATGTATACCAGTGCGGCAGACAATTTAAATTACAGGGTGATATCTCTGATACTAAAGGATACCTATGGAGTGCAGGACTTGCAATAAGAAAAGAATCCTGGAATACTTTGTTAAAGAAAGATTACATTTCTGATTTTAAGAATGATTATAAAGATCTTTCTTTATTGGGATTTGACAGAATGATGTGCCGTGATTTTAAATCAAACGGCTGGCATATAGTTTATAACGAAGATCTGGCTTTAAAAAATTATATTTCCGAATCCGAATTAAGCTGGAATCATTTAAGAAAACTATACAGACAATCAGGTAAAGATAAAGCTCTTTTAGTATTAACTGAAAAAAATTCCGGAAAAAATCAAAGAAAATTATTACAAAGCACAGTCCGGAATTTAAGAAAATTTAAGCGATGGAAATTACACTCTTTTAATGAAACTCTTGAAAGAGATCCCGATATTTTAAAGATAGAATATTATACAGGGATTCTCTCATCTTTACTTGGATTTGTTAACAAATCTGATTACAATAAGAGATTAAGAATTTTAAAATCATCATTCAGAAAAAAAGATCATAAATACTACAGAAATTTTACCGGACTTTCGTATTTCAGATTTCCTAAATACAAAAACAAAAAAAGCAGACAGGGATTTTCAATAATACTGAATAATCAGAATATTTCTGCAGCACTTTTAATTAAGTCGGTCCGCCATATTTTTGAACAGGATGCCCCACTTGATCTGAATTCCGAATTAATAATCATAAGCAATTCGCTTGATCCGGTTTTAAAAAAGAAAATAAGTGAACTTCATAAAAGATCTGAAAGAAAAATAAACATAGTTTTTGCAACAGGATCTTTCGAAAAAAGAAAACAATTAATTGAATTTGCTGTAGATAAATGTAAATTTGATAATATTATATTTTTAAGCGAAAATGATTTTATCGGAAGTGATTATTTAAGAATAGCATATAAAGTTCTCAGAAAACAGAAAAAAGCCGGCATAATCGGCGGTCAGAAAGAACTCACCAGCAATGTAAAATCTCCCAATTGGATTAATTCTCATAAAGATATATACGCACTCGGTTCTCAGAGTAATGAGTCCGGTGATATCTCAGAAAGCAGGGGTTATATATGGAATTCCGGAATGGTTGCGAGAAAGCAGGCTTTGAAGGATACTCTCAGCTTAGAAGGAAACAGAATATCAGAAATACCTATCGATAAATATTTTGAACCTGCATATGATCTAGAATTATGCACTGATCTTGTAAAATCCGGATGGAGAATTTATTACGAACAACGATTAAAGCTTAAGCATTTTGTAACCGTTAAAGAATTCAGCTGGGAGTTTCTGCGGGATAAATATTTTTATAATGGTATAAGTGAACTTAACAACAAATATTTAAATGT
>JAGQWH010000246.1 GCA_020437545.1 Ignavibacteriota bacterium | reverse complement strand
TCAGCCGGGAACATCTTTTATCGACATTACGGATTCATCAAATATCACAGAAGTAGGTTTTGTAGCCGGTTCGACTTCAGAGTGGCGGGAGATGAAAGTTTATTCTCACTACGCTTATATAGTATCCGAAGCCAACAGCAGCGGTGTTCAGATCGTGGATCTTCAGTATCTGCCTGACTCTGTTCATTATGTAAAGAAATTTTCAGCTCCGAGTCATTCAAGGACTCATTCAATTTCACAGTCAGGTCCGTATCTTTATCTCAACGGAGCAAACAGCAGTTTTGTAGGAAATGGCGGAATTGCAATACTGGATCTTTCTGTTGATCCCGAAAATCCGGTGCTCAGAGGAAAATGGACTACAGACTATGTTCATGACTGCAGAGTTTTAAATGATACTATCTGGGCTTCAAACATCTATACCGGAAAAACTGCGATCATAAATGCTACAAATAAAAACAGTCTTTCAACTGTAAGAACATTCAATTCATATCCGGTCTCTACAATTTCAACACATAATTGCGCACTCACGACTGACAGAAAATACTTATACACAACAAATGAAATAGACAATCCTCCGGGACAGCTATTTGTTTGGAATGTTCAGGATCTCAATTCAATAAATTTTGTCGGGCAGTGGCAACCAACCGGACTCACAACTACAATAGTTCACAATGTGGAGATCTATGGTAATTATGCAGTTGTAGCTCATTATACAGCGGGGATAAGGGTTCTTGATATTTCCAACCCTGTCGCTCCTGTAGAAGTCGCCTGGTATGATACTTATAAAAGAGACAATACTACTGACTATCTCGGATGCTGGGGAGTGTTCATGTTCCCGTCCGGAAAGATCATCGGTTCGGATACAGATTCCGGACTTTATGTAATTAAAACAGATTTTACTATTACCGGAACAGGTACCGGCGGATATACCAGCAATATTATTCCTGAAAAATATACACTTGATCAGAATTATCCGAACCCGTTTAATCCGGGTACAAAGATCAGTTTTTCCCTGCCGTCAAATTCAAACGTTACTCTGAATATCTACAGCACTTCTGGACAGCAGGTAGCTGAATTATTGAATGACAGAAGAGATGCAGGAAATTATGAAGTTAATTTTGATGCCGGAAAGTATGGACTTTCGAGCGGTGTATATTATTATACATTGAAAACAAATGGATTCAGCGAGACTAAGAAAATGCTGCTTGTGAAATAGTTAATTGGTTAATTGGTTAATTGGTTAATTGGTTAATTGGTTAATTGTGTTAATTGTGTTAATTGGTATTTTTTATAAAGAGGAGCTTTAGTGGCTCCTTTTTTATTTCTGCTAAATATATTTCTTTCAACTTTAGATTATTAAATTCATTTAGAATTTTTTATATTGCACAGACCCCAATCATTTAATCCCTGAAACAAAATTATAATCTGTTATTATTCAACTTTTTAAATTCTAAAAATTATGAAAAGAAAATTATTACTTTTGTTATTTGTTCTCCCATTTTCAATTTTATATTCTCAGCCTGTTACTCAGTTTGCAGTGATCGGTGATTACGGAAAATCCGGCACCAACGAACTGAATGTTTCAAATCTGGTAAAAAGCTGGAATCCGGATTATGTAATTACTCTCGGAGACAATAACTATGAATCGGGTCAGGCTTCAACAATTGATATTAATATTGGTCAGTATTATCATGAATTCATATATCCTTATACAGGCAGTTATGGAGCAGGGGACACAGTCAACAGATTTTTTCCTTCTCTTGGAAATCATGACTGGGTTGCAACCAACGCCCAGCCTTATCTCGACTATTTTACATTACCCGGAAATGAAAGATATTATGATTTTGTAAAGGGCAATATTCATTTCTTTTCTATAGACAGTGATTCCCATGAACCTGACGGCAGAGACAGCAGCTCAGTTCAGGCGCAATGGCTGAAAGCTGCGCTTGCTGCTTCCAATTCGAGATATAATATTGTCTATTTTCATCACCCGCCTTACAGCTCTAGTTCTGTTCACGGATCTGAAGTTATAATGCAATGGCCGTTCAAAGAATGGGGAGCAGATCTTGTGATGGCAGGTCATGATCATACTTATGAAAGACTTGTAAAGGATGGATTGGTCTATCTCGTAAACGGACTCGGCGGAAAGAGTATTTATGCTTTTGGAACTCCCATTCCTGAAAGTGTTTTAAGATACAATAACAATTACGGCGCAATGCAAGTAAAATCGTATCATGACAGCTTGGTGGTAAAATTCATAACGGTGACACCATCAGTCAGAGATTATTTCATACTTCAGCCTGAGAAAAAATTACTTGATCTGACAGTTTTGGTAGAAGGAATGTATGATACTCTATCAGCAAATACAGTGAGCGATACCGTGAAAGTATATCTGAGAAATGCTTCTTCTCCTTATGAAATTATAGATTCTGCGAAAAGCAAACTAAGCACTTCTGGAAACGGCACTCTTGAATTTTCAAATGCTTCAAATGCAACTCCATATTACATTGTTGTAAAACACAGAAATTCTATTGAGACCTGGAGCGCGGCAGGAAATTCTTTTCTTATAAATAATATGAGTTATGATTTTACAAATTCCTTTTCACAGGCTTTTGGAAATAATATAATTCATAAAGGATCTGAGTATTGTATCTATTCGGGTGATCAGAATCAGGATGGTGTGATTGATCTTGATGATCTTGTGAATGTTTCAAATGATGCTAATGATTTTCTTGTGGGGTACAATAATTCTGATCTAAATGGTGACTCTGTAGTTGAGTTATCGGATGTACTTATCTGCAATAATAACAGTTCCAAATTTGTAATTAAGATAGTGCCGTAGTTGAGTTTATAAAATTTTAATCCGTTGCGGCGGAGAGTTTACCGGGTTTTTTAAGTATATTCTATTTAAAATTATTCTATATTCAATCATCGTAGTTTTAGAAATTAATTAAAACCTAATCGCATTATCATAAGAAATACATATCTCATATTAATCTATATCTTCGTCTTTAATATATGTTCAGCTCAGCCGATCAACTTTGCAGTTATAGGCGACTACGGCAATGCAGGTCCGGACGAACTCGCAGTAGCTGATCTTGTAAAAAGCAAGAATCCGGATTTTATAATTACGCTTGGTGATAATAATTATGATATTGGTTCGATTGGAACGATTGATCCAAATATCGGACAATATTATCAGGAATTCATTTATCCATACCTTGGAACTTACGGAACGGGCGATACTGTCAACAGATTTTTTCCTTCACTCGGAAATCACGACTGGGGAACAGCCGGCGCATGGCCTTATCTTGCTTATTTCACTCTACCGGGAAATGAACGGTATTATGATTTTGTAAAAGGTCCCGTACATTTTTTTGTTATTGATTCGGATACCAATGAAGTTGACGGCAGGGATAGTAATTCAGTTCAGGCGCAATGGCTCAAAGCCGGTCTTGCTGCTTCTTCATCAAAATACAATATAGTATATTTTCATCATCCGCCGTATTGTTCAGGACTGGTACATGGCTCGGAACCAATAATGCGCTGGCCGTTCAAACAATGGGGTGCTACAACTGTTCTTGCTGCTCACGAGCATTTATATGAAAGACTTACTATTGACGGTTTAACGTATTTTGTAAATGGACTCGGTGGAAATCTTCGTTCTTTTTTCGGAGTTCCTTTAAGCGGCAGTCAGGTCAGATACAGAGGAAATTACGGAGCTATGTTTGTAAGTGCTGATGATGACAGTCTTGTACTGAAGTTTTATGATATTAATAATGTCATCAGGGATAATTTTAAGATTCTCCCTCCTGTAAAAAAAATGAATCTGACTGTTTTGATCGAAGGAATGTATAATGAGACTCAAAACATAATGATACCGGATACATTAAATATTAAAATAAGAAATTCGTATCCGCCATATGCTGTAATTGATTCCGCACAATCAATATTGAATGATTCGGGAAAAGGTGAGTTTAATTTTAAGGAAGCCGAAAATTCTACAGATTATTATTTTGAATTATCGCACAGAAATTCTCTGAATACATGGAGCGCAGTTCCCGGGAAGTTTATGTTAAATGAATTAAACATGGATTTTACAATCTCAGCTTCTCAGGCATTCGGAAACAATCTTGTTTTGAAAGGGAGTAAGTATTGTATCTATTCCGGTGATGTAAATAAGAACGGTTTTATAGATCTGACGGATCTGATCCTGATACAGAATGATGCTTCAGAATTTTTATCA
>JAGQWH010000245.1 GCA_020437545.1 Ignavibacteriota bacterium | reverse complement strand
AAAAATCAAATTTAAAAAGCTATAATTTGTCAGACCTTTCAGCAGAGAAAATCAAACTTGACGTACCGGATATAGATTACAGGGAATATACACTGGACAATGGATTAAAAGTCGTGCTCAGTAAACACGGAAACATCCCCATGGCAGCAGTCAATACAACTTTCCATGTCGGTTCAAAAGATGAAGATGAAGACAAGACGGGATTAGCGCATTTGTTTGAGCATCTGATGTTTGACGGTTCGCCTAATGTCCCCAAAGGAAAATTTGACGAGATACTGATGAGCTTCGGCGGAGACAGCAATGCATATACAAGCTGGGACAGTACCAGTTATTATATGACACTTCCGTTGAGCCATATTGAAACCGGCTTATGGCTTGACTCTGACAGGATACACGGATTCGGAATTACCGAAGAGAGTCTGAGGATACAGAAAGATGTAGTGCTTGAAGAAAAACTTTTATACACAGATAATTCGCCCTACGGTTCGGTCGAAGAAGAAAGTTCCAAAAGACTGTTCAGATTAAGCGGATACAAATGGCCCATTATCGGGAATATGGATGATCTCAGAAAAGTAACGATGGAAGATCTCAGGGAATTTTTCGGAAAATTTTATACGCCGGAAAATGCAGTGATATCTATAGTTGGAGAACTTGATTATGACAGAACGATTAAGCTTGTAGATAAATATTACGGTGATATTAAACCCGGCAGGGGAGTTGTAAGGCGAAAGTTTGAAGAAGAAGATATCTTTGAAGAGATAGCTGAGAATTTTTATGACAATATTCAGCTTGACGGTAAATTTATTTTTTACAGATTACCCGAGGCAGGAACGAAGGATTATTACGCCGCTAACATTCTGACAGGTATTCTTTCGGAAGGAGACAGTTCCAGATTTTATAAAGTGCTTGAATATGACAACGAACTCGTAAATGAATGCGACACAAATCTCTACGGAATGGAGCAGACAAGTATCTTCTGCATCAGCGCTCTTGCAATGTCAGGAAAAGATCTGGGAGAGATACAGACAAAGATCGATGAAGTATTAGATGATATCAAAAGCGGAAATATTTCAGATTCAGAAATAATAAAAATTAAAAATAAGATCGAGACTTATTATAATTCCAAGAGATCATCGATTGTTTCTCTGTCGGATAAATTCTCATATCTGAAAACTTTTCACGGAAGCTGTGATAAGATTAATTTTGAAATTATAGATTTCCTCAGTATTACAAAAGAAGATATTGTAAATGCTGCAAAAAAATATTTAAATAAAAATCAGAGAGTGGTATTGAACTATTACCCGAATAAATAATTATGAAAACCAATAATATCAGCGAAATAGATACAGTTGAAGTGCTGGACAGGTCGGTACCGCCGAAAGCCGGTAAACCAAGAGACATTAACTTTCCGGAATTCTTCGAAACTAAAACATCAAATGGCATAACAGTTCTCGTCATTGAAGACAAGAGACTGCCGCTTATCACAACAAGATTCGTATTCAGATCCGGCGCTTATCTGGATCATTTCTTCGGTGAGAATAAATCAGGGCTTGCATCCGTAACATCCGAATTGCTTACCAAAGGAACAGGCACACGCAATGCAACTCAGATAGCTGAGGACGTGGACTATCTCGGCGCATCTCTGTCAAGCGGAAGTGACTACAATGCTTCTTATGTGAGTTCGTATTCATTAAAAAAATATTCGGATAATATATTTGATATAATATCGGATGTCATCATAAATCCTGAATTCTCTGAAGATGAAATTAAAAGATCTGCCGAGCAGAGAATCAATTCGCTTTTATCAATGAGGGATGAAGGTGATTATCTGGCTGACAGAACTTTTAAAAAAGTTGTCTTTGATAAAACGCCTTATCAGTTTCCCGTTGAAGGAATTGAGAGGTCAATCAGAAATATAAACAGAAATGATATTTTAGCTTTTTATAAAAAAGTTTTTGTCCCTTCAAATTTGATAGTCGCATTTGTAGGTGACATTACTCCGGAAGAAGCTGTTGCAAAGATAAACGAACAGTTTTCCGGCTGGAGCGGAGACAATGCTCCAGTGAATGAGATTATAGTTCCTGTGCATAAAGATAAAACAGGAGTATATCTTACCAATAAAAAAGGCGCCGTGCAGTCATCATTAAAAGTCGGGCATATCGGAATTCAGAGAAACAATCCTGACTTTATTGCTGTAAGTGTAATGAATACTATGCTTGGCGGATTCTTTACATCAAGGTTAAATAAAAATCTGCGGGAAGTAAACGGTTATACTTACGGAGTCAGATCTATGTTCAGTTCTAATTTACATTCGGGAGACTTTTCGGTCATTACTGAAGTAAAAAATAACATTACGGCAAATACGGTTACTGAAATTCTGAAAGAGATCAATGAGATAAGGAATAATTTTATTCAGGATACAGAGCTTCAGAATGTAAAGAATTATATCTCGGGAAGTTTCCCTCTTCAGCTTGAAACACCGAATGCAATTGCATCGAAAGTCATTAATCTGAAACTAAATGATCTCGAAGACGGATACTACAACACTTATATCAAAAAAGTAAATGAGCTGACAAAAGAAGAGATAAAGGAAGCGGCAAATAAATATCTTCATCCTGATAAACTCGTTTTGTCAATAGCCGGGAATGTGAATGAGATAAAAAGTGATATGGAGAATTTTGGCGAGGTTGAGATTACAGTTGAGGATAAATAATTAATTAATAAAATTTATGAGTGAACAAAGCATATTAAACCCAACATCTTCAGACGTTGAATCTGTAAAATTATTAAATACAAAATATAACGATCTCAGATCAGAGATCTCAAAAGTTATAGTAGGTCAGGATAAGATCATTAATCAGCTGATGATATCCATACTTTCAAAGGGACATTGTCTTCTGGTGGGAGTGCCGGGACTGGCAAAAACTCTGATAGTCAAGACATTATCGGAAGTGCTGGATCTTAAATTCAGCAGGATTCAGTTCACGCCTGATCTGATGCCGTCGGATATTACAGGAACCGAGATCCTCGAAAATGACCGTGAAGGAAATAAAATATTCAAATTCATAAAAGGTCCGGTATTCGGAAATATTATTTTAGCTGACGAAATAAACAGAACTCCGCCGAAGACACAGTCGGCATTGCTTGAGTCGATGCAGGAATATAAGGTCACGGCTGCCGGAAATACATATGATCTTGAAGAACCGTTCTTCGTGCTTGCGACACAAAACCCTATCGAACAGGAAGGTACTTATCCATTGCCTGAAGCTCAGCTTGACAGATTTATGTTCAATCTCTGGCTTGAGTATCCGGAGTTTGATGAAGAGCTTGAGATCATCAAAAGAACAACCAGTCTGTACAAACCCGAATTAAAGATAATCTTTTCAAAGAATGACATACATTTGTTTCAGGATCTGGTAAGGAAAGTTCCGGTCGCAGATGAAGTCATAAATTATGCCGTAAGTCTTGTAGCAAAGACCAGACCGATGAATCCGGACTCTCCGAAAGTTGTGAAAGACTACATAAGCTGGGGAGCGGGACCGAGAGCTTCTCAGTATCTGATCCTCGGCGCAAAGACAAACTGCATACTCGAAGGCAGATACTCGCCGAATATTGATGACGTAAAAAAAGTAGCGCACCCTGTATTGAGACACAGACTCATTCCGAACTTTAATGCGGAAGCGGACGGGATGGGGATCTTGAAGATTATTGATACTTTGATTGCGAATTGAATATTGAAAGTTACGAGTTACGAATTACGAGTTACGAGTTACGAGTTACGAGTTACGAGTTACGGTTTTCTTCAGATTTACTTCATTGAACATTGAACATTGAACATTGAACATAGATCCGCCGCGGCGGATTGAACATTGATCGAATTTGTCATTCCCGCGAAAGTTGGGGTACCCTCCGGGTCATCCGAGTGAATAAATTGTCTATCTCTTAATCCAAATTTAAACTTCACTAAATTCTCTTACATCCAAATAAACTATCAATTGTCAACTATCAATTGTCAACTATCAATTGTCAACTATCAATTGTCAACTATCAACTATCAACTATCATCGCGGATCAACTTTCAATTTACCCACGGTTTGAATAAAACATAAAAGAAAAAGAATAAACATTGAACTGATAATTAAAATGTGTGAAAGCCGAATAATAAAATTGTCATGAAGAGGAAAGAGATTGAAAATATGGAGTAAGGATGCGGAATGATTAGTTAAAGTCCGGATAGGCTTAGGAAAGAAATCA
>JAGQWH010000244.1 GCA_020437545.1 Ignavibacteriota bacterium | reverse complement strand
GGTACTTCGTTTATAGATATTACAGATTCTGCAAATATCCGGGAAGTTGACTCGGTCAAAGGACTCAACAGCAGCTGGAGAGAAATGAAAACTTATTCTCATTATGCTTATATTGTCAGCGAAGCAACCAACAGCGGTCTTCAGATAGTGGATCTTCAGTATCTGCCTGATTCTGTTCATCTGGTAAAAACCTGGAGCTATTCCGGTTATACAAAAACACATTCGATCCAGCAATCAGGACATTACCTTTATCTCAATGGAGGTAACTCCGCAGCTAACGGCGGTGTTACGGTTTTAGATGTCAGTGATCCGGAGAATCCCGTAAAGCAGGGACAGTGGACTACATTATATGTTCATGACTGCAGAGTTTTAAATGATACAATATGGGCCTCAAATATTTACACAGGAGAAACATCAATCATAAATGCACAAAATAAAAGTTCGCTTGATTTTGTAAGAACATGGAGATCTTATCCGACTTCTGAAGTTTCCACACACAATTCTGACTTTTCACCTGACAGAAAATTTCTTTATACTACAAACGAGATTAGTACCCCAAACGGCAGATTGAATGTCTGGAATATTGAAGACCTTAACAATATTACATTTATCCGTGAATGGCAGCCGACAGGTATCACGACAGCAATTGTACATAACATAGAAGTATATGGAAATTTTGCAGTGATCGCTCATTACAGAGCGGGAATCAGAATACTGGATATAAGTACTCCTTCAAATCCGGTAGAAGTTGCATGGTATGATACTTATCCTTCAAGCAACAGCTCTAGCTATTCAGGATGCTGGGGAGTTTATAAATTTCCTTCAGGAAAGATCATAGGTTCGGATATGAGCAGCGGTTTGTTTGTCATAAAAACAACTTTCCCGCTAACAGAGATTTCAAACAATTCTTTTGCAGGACAGCCTTCTGATTACTCTTTAGATCAGAATTATCCAAATCCTTTCAACCCTTCCACTAAGATCAGTTTTACATTAAAGCAAAATTCTGATGTAAAATTAAAAGTGTATAATACGGAAGGTAAGGAAGTTGCAGAGTTGGTAAATGACAAAAGAGACGGCGGAAACTATGAAGTGGTCTTTGATGCTGCAAAATACAACCTGAGCAGCGGTTCATATTTTTATACTATTAATATCTCCAATATGAGTGAAAACTTTACTCAAACAAAAAAAATGTTTTTAATCAAATAAATACCCCAAATAATCAAAATGAAAAAAATCTTTTTATTAGCTTTTGCTTTAGTTACAATTATTTCTTCCAGCAATTCATTTGCTCAGCTTCCGAATCAGAATATGTATCTGCTGAGAAATGTAAACGAACATTTTACTTCAACATTATATTCAGCCTTATGGGGATATGCAGCTCCGGATGGCAGGGAATATGCAATACTGGGTTGCCCTACAGGTACTGCATTTATTGATGTAACTGACTCTGCCAACATTCACGAGGTGGATTATCTGCCAGGACTGACTTCATCCTGGCGTGAAATGAAAACTTATTCTCACTATGCTTATATAGTTTCAGAAGCCACCAACAGCAAATTACAGATCGTTGATCTTCAATATCTGCCTGATTCAGTTCATCTTGTTCAGACCTGGGGTTATACAGGTTATACAAAAACACATTCTATTTCGCAATTCGGAAATTATATATACCTGAACGGAGGCAATGCTTCTGCCAACGGCGGTATTCAGGTACTAGATGTTTCAGATCCTGAAAATCCCGTAAAGCTGGGAGCATGGACTACTTTATATGTTCATGACTGCAGAGTAGATAATGATACGATCTATGCAGCGAATATTAATAACGGGAAAGTTTCAATTATAAATGCAACAAATAAAAGTGCGCTTTCTACTGTAACTACTTTCAATAATCTTGTCGGAGCCGGTCCGCATAATACAGCTTTATCTCAGGACAAAAAAAGACTTTTTGTAACCGATGAGATCGGTAGTGCTCCTTATTTATTAAAAGTATGGAATATTACAGACAGGTCTAATCCGGTATATGTCACAAGCTGGCAGCCGACAGGCATTACAACGGCTATAGTTCACAATATAGAAACCTACGGTAACTTTGGTGTAATTGCTCATTATACAGCAGGTGTAAGGGTTATAAATATTGCAGATCCTGATAATCCTACAGAAGTTGCATGGTATGATACTTACCCTTCTAATAATAATGAAAGTTATAACGGATGCTGGGGAGTTTATATGCTGCCTTCCGGTAAAATAATTGCTTCCGACAGACAGACAGGTTTGTATGTTCTTAAAACAAATTTCCCTCTTACGGGAGTATCAAATGAAGTTTCGAATATAGTGCCGGAGAATTATACACTCGAGCAGAATTTTCCAAATCCGTTCAACCCATCTACTAATCTGGAATTTGGAATTCCGGAATTGGGATATGTATCATTGAAGGTCTATAATGCTTCAGGCAAGGAAGTCTCTACACTTGTAAATGAAGTCAAACAGCCGGGTAATTATTCTGTCAAATTTAATGGTGCTAATCTCACGAGCGGGATTTATTTTTATACTATTAAAGCCGGTGAGTTCAGTTCAACTAAAAAAATGCTTTTAATTAAATAGGCGAAACAGCAAAGCCGGAGTGTAATGATTTATTTTATTTCTAAATATTGCAAATAATATTAAAACAGATCTGTAAAAAAATGCAATAACTGTGAATTATTAATCCTACTATGAATAATAAGGAAGAAAAAGCAATCCTAAATTTAGCAGTATTTTTTGGTTTTTTAATTTATTGTAAATTTAAGGAAAGAGTCATTTTTGTATTAATGTTTTTGTTTACCTTTGTGCTTTCTGCTAAGTCACAGGTAAATCTTGAATGGCAGCGTTCTTATAACTACGTTAATAGTGATGATATAGCAACTGATATGGCAGTCGATACTGTTGGCAATGTATATGTTACGGGTAGGAGCTCTGACGGTTCTTACAACGATTTTGCAACTGTAAAATACAATAGTACCGGTCAGCAGTTGTGGGTAAAACGATACAGTTCTGTTTCTTCTTCGAGTAACGACCGGGCACGCAATATTGATCTTGATACTGCCGGTAACGTTTATGTTTGCGGTTCCGGAAAAAATGCTAAGAATAATAATACGGTTATAGTAATAAAATATTCACCTTCAGGTGATATGGTCTGGAAACAAAGTTTCAATACAGATTCTATAGAAACCGAAGATTTTGAAATCGATGCAGTTTTAAGTTCAGACGGAAATATGTATGTTACCGGATACTTTTATGATTCCACATCAATTGTACATCCTTTTTTAGTGAAGTATAACCTTGACGGTAAAAAATTATGGAGTATTTCCGATACCAGTCACATAATATCAGTTTTTGGAAGTAACAGTATCACAACAGACATAAATGGAAATGTATATGTAAGTGCAAATAATCAAACATATACAACTTTATTATTGAAATACAATTCTGAAGGTATTTTGCAATGGGATGTAAATGTTTCCGGATATTTATATGATCTGGTTGCAGATACAGAAGGTAATATTTATGGATGTGGAGAGAAGAGTTTTTATGCAATTACAATTAAATGTAATTCTTCAGGTGATTCAATTTGGAGAAAAGAGTTTCGTACTGACTCAATAAGCGGGCAAGCTCAGGCGTATTCAATCAGGATTGACAACGAAAATAATATTTATATCACAGGCTGGGCCGGTACAGATCTTTCAACAGGTAAGGATGTTCTTCTTATAAAATATGATACATTGGGAAATGAATTTTGGAACAGAGTTTATAACAGCACAAACGGGGGATATGACGAAGGACATGAACTGACTTTTGATTTAAAAAATAATATATATATTGTCGGTATTTCCAACAGTAATTTTTGCATCAATCTCAAATACGATCCGGAAGGGATATTAAAATGGGTCAGAACCATTAATACAGGGGTTTCAGTAACAGGGGCAGGTATTTATGTTGATAACTCTTTTAATGTAATCAGTTCAGCAACTATTTTTGAATCCGGACAAAATAGAAATTACCTTACAATAAAATATTCACAGTTAACTGATATTGGTTTTACATCCGGCATTTATCCGGAGAATTATTTACTGGAACAGAATTATCCTAATCCGTTCAATCCTTCGACTAATTTGGAATTTGGAATTCCGGAATTGGGATATGTATCATTGAAGGTCTATAATGCTTCGGGCAAGGAAGTCTCTACACTTGTAAATGAAGTCAAACAGCCGGGTAATTATTCTGTCAAATTTAATGGTGCTAATCT
>JAGQWH010000243.1 GCA_020437545.1 Ignavibacteriota bacterium | reverse complement strand
ATTCCCGCCTTCCGGATGGGAAGTTTCAAATACCTCAAACTACAATTTTATCAGAACATCTTATGCCAGCGGATACGGCACAGGCAAAGCCAGCGCAATGGCGGATTTTTATGATTATGCAAGCGGAAGCTTTAATCTTATCACTCCGGCATTGCCTTTAACAACAGCAGGAGATTCTCTGATATTTGATCATGCCTATGCATCGGGAAGCAGTGAAACTGACAGACTGGAGATCTATACTTCAAATGACAATGGAGCTACATGGACTTTGCTTATAAGCATTCTTGGAGGACCGGGCGGACCACTTGCTACCGCACCATCAACTTATGATCTGTTTGTTCCTGCGAGTTCACAGTGGGCTACAAAGAAATACAGTCTCCCGGCCGGAACAAATAAAATAAAGTTTGCCGGTGTCTCAGCTTATGGAAATAATCTTTATCTGGATAATGTAAAAGTCGGCGTGCCGTATGCAAATGATGCCGGAGTTAACAGTGTCTATGATCCGAAATGGGGGATAGCACCGCAGGCTGTGACTCCGAAGGCAACTGTAAAAAATTTCGGTACAAGCCCGCAGACATTTCAGGTTACGATGACAATAAATCCGGGCGGTTATACAAATACACAGAGTGTGACAAATCTTGCAGCAGGTCAGACACAGGAACTTGTATTCAGCAGTTTCAATTTTTCGACGATTGGGAATTATACATTGAAAGCATACAGCTCTCTTGCATCTGATCAGAATGCTTCAAACGATACCATAACAAATACACTTTTAGTTACAACAGCTCCGAGAAATATTGTTCTTGAATACTGCACGGGAACGTGGTGTCAGTGGTGTCCATGCGGTGATGATGAAGCACTTCATCTTGAAACCGTATACCCGAATTCTGTAATTCTTGCATATCACGGAGCAGGTTCAGATCCGTACAGAATCTTTAACGGCAGCGGAATTATTCAGGCACTTGGTTTTCCGGGATATCCATCTGGACTGGTTGACAGAAGATTAGGCAGCAACAATGGCTGGGGTTCATTCTTTACAGATGCTGAATACCGTTATTCTTCAAGTCCCGGTGCGACTGTGAGTATTACACCTACAACTGTCAATTATAATACTGCATCAGGAGAGTTATCAGTTAATCTGGATGCAAAAGCTCTGACTACTCTGGCAGGTCAGTATAAAGTTCAGTACATCATCACTGAAAACAATCTTGTATATCCGCAGACCGGAAATTCATACTGTACAGGAAGTTCTACCTGGACACACAACTGGGTAGTAAGAAATGTTGTGAACAACGTCGCAGGAGAAAATGTCAACTCCGGAACATGGAATGAGAATCAGGTTTATCCTCTTAATTTTACAACTACGATCGATCCTGCCTGGATAGCGGGTAATTGTGAATTTCAGGTTGTAATATACAAAGATAACGGAGCATTGAGCGTATCGGAAGTTCAGCAGGGGATCAGACAGCCGGTTTTAATTACAGGCATATCGAATACCGGAACAACTGCACCGGTTAGTTTTGAATTATCCCAGAATTATCCCAATCCGTTCAATCCGTCAACAAGCATAAAGTTTTCAGTTCCGAAAGACGGGATAGTATCTTTGAAAATTTATGATGTGCTGGGAAAACTTGTGGAAACTTATGTCGACGGATTTTTGAAAGCCGGTAATTATAATGCACAGATTGACGGATCAAATTATTCAAGTGGAATATATTTTTATACATTGAGTTCGGGTGATTATGTGCAGACGAAGAAAATGAATCTGATAAAGTAAACATTTTGATCCTGAAGATTTACATTTAACAAATTTATACAAGAATAACTCTTTCAGCCCTCCCGATTAAATTTAAGGGAGGGCTTTTTTGTGTCATTTTCAAAACCATACTCCTTCCCAAACCCCAGTTTGGGAAGGTTCAATTATAGCTAGTTTTTGCTTACCAAACTGGGGTTTGGTAAGCAGGGACGAAGTTTTGAGACACTCTCTTTGTAAGGGGAGGGCTTTTTTGTTTACAGATTTTACACAATATTCCTGAATGGTTGTATTGATTATTGAATATCAAAAAATTAAATTTTAAAAAAAGATTTAAAAAATATTTATGAAAAATAAATACTAATTATGGTCACACTTTCAAAAAGAGAAAAGAAAGTTGCACGGGATATAATAGAAAAGGGATTGATGAAAGAGTATGGTAATGCTTTGAGTGATGCCTTTAATGTTCTGGAGAAATGGAAAGGCAGCAAAAAAGATAACAGGGAATCCTATCATTCGCTTTTCAGGACTGTGAAAAAACATGATAAACATATTGCCCGAAGATATGACTACATGATAGGATCAAAATATGTATTTATTATCGCCGGGCAATTTGCGGACGGGATCATCTCTGATGATGATCTTAAAGAGTTCAGAGAGGAAACACGTAATTTCATCAGACAACTAAGCGAAAGTTTTAAATAAGATACAAAAATTTTAAAAAAGACAAGTCATGAATAAAATATTGCAGTTTAAAATATCTTTAAAAGGAAGCAAGCCTTTGATATGGAGAAGATTCCAGGTCGAAAGTAATAAAACGTTTTACGATCTCCATTTAATTATTCAGATAGTAATGGGCTGGACCAATACTCATCTGTATCATTTTTGCATCAATAAGAATTATTACATTGGCAATGCCGATTCCGATTCCGATGACTTGGATGATATGGCTGATGACAAAACTGTCAGACTAACAGAAATCTTTGCTAAGCCAAAATCCAAAGCTGTTTATGAATATGATTTCGGAGACGGGTGGCAGCACGATGTACAGCTTGAGAAAATTCTTGACAGGGATCCCGGTCAGAATTATCCGGTTTGCCTGAAAGGAGAGCTGAACTGTCCGCCGGAGGATTGCGGAGGGATCGGAGGTTTTTACTTTTTGATTGAAGCACTGAAAGACAAAAAAAATCCTGAACATAAAAGTATGACGGAATGGTTGGGCGGAAATTATGATCCGGAATATTTTGATTTGGATGAGATAAATCAGCTATTGAAAAATTATAAGGATTATGATCTTGAATTAAATTGAATGTAAAGTTCTGCTTCGAGTCCGGTTTATATATCAGATTAATCAAACCCTGATCATACCTGTCATCCAGGAACGCCTGCCTGATAAATTGTTTGAACTATGATAATGATCGTTCCCAAACCACCTGGCGGACTGTTTGGGAACGCACTTGTATGCAAAGCTCAACTTTGCTTAGTTACGACCTCCCCCTAACCCCCTCCTTTGCAAGGAGGGGGAATCATTTCCTGCTCGTTCCCAAACCCCCCTGACCCCCCTTTTTCAAAGGGGGGAATTGTTTTATTAATAGTGTTTTACTTTCTTTGATTCCGCTCGTTCCCAAACCGCAGGGCGGCCAGTTTGGGAACGCACTTGTATGCAAAGCTCAGCTTTGCGTTGAGACTATCTCCCTTAACCCCTACTTTACAAAGGAGGGAGTAAGGGGAGGTTGTTTAGGAATGGATCTCAAATTTTTTAAAGAGCGGAGGCGATTCATCTTGGCTGATTCAGAGGAAATAATTTTTAGCCACCGCTAATATTTTCAAAAATATTTTTCCGGAAATAAATAGTTGAAAATTTTACAGCAATTGCGGGTTTTAAATTAAAATGGATAAGAGTCATTAAGTCAACTCAACCTCCGATATAGGCAGACGTATTTCTAATATAGTCTGCCGTATTTCTGTAACTGTCCGGTAATTTCCTGCAACAGCCGGTAAGATTTATTGGGTACTCAGAATGTTTACTCATATAGTCAGAGAGTATTCTCATACTGTCAGAGAAGTTACCGGAACAATCAGCCAAACCACTCTTACATTAAGAGAAATTTCCGGAATGGTCAGAAAGATCACACTTTTTGTCCGGGAGATTCCTAATATTGTCAGGAAAAATTCTCATATATCCGGAGGAATACCGGATATAGTCATGAAAATGTTTATTATATTCAGAAGAATGCTTAATTTAGTCAGGAAGTCTTCTCAAACTAGCCGAAAGTTCACTCACATTGTCAGAAAAATCCTGCGGGCACCAAGGAAGTTGCCAGATGTTATCAGAAATACATCTCATGTTAACCGGAAGATATCTGAAGAACTCAGAAATACTATTTTTTAATTCAGAAAGATCTCTGATTCAAAGCAATTTGGAATATTTATTAAATATAAATGTTTTGAAATTTCAAATATAACCTCAGTTAGTATTACAGAAACTTACGAACTAAGTTGATTCTTATATCAGCTGAAATTTATTATCACGAATTTTAGAAACAAACTCGCAGTGCTTTCTATACACGGCAGGGCTGTTTAC
>JAGQWH010000242.1 GCA_020437545.1 Ignavibacteriota bacterium | reverse complement strand
TAACTACAGCCAGATAGCAGTTACCCAGGCTCCTGTGACTCCTAAAAACCTGTTCTTATTTGGTGCAATTCAGGGTCTGTACAATTCTGTTTCAAATGCCATGATCTATGATACTGTTACAGTCTATTTAAGAAATGCTGTTTCACCTTTTGAGAAAGTAGATTCATCGAGAAAAGAATTATACGGTCCGGGAACAGGTCAGGATTTTTCATTCAGCAATGCTCAAAACGGAATCCCTTATTATGTCGAGGTAAAACACCGAAACGCGCTTGAGACCTGGAGCGCTGATCCTGTTACATTTGTCAGTGATGCAGCCTCGATAGCATTTTCTGTTGATAAGATATATGCATTCGGTAATAATGAGTTACAGGTTGACAATGATCCATACAATGTCTTTGCATTCTACAGCGGTGATATAAATCAGGACGGATTTATTGATCTGACGGATGTGATTCAGATCAATAATGCAGCTAATACATTTACGACTGGGTATGTTGTGACAGATCTTACGGGAAATAATATAGTTGATCTGACGGATGTACTGATGGCATATAATAATGCTTCGGCTTTTGTTAGTGTGATCAGACCGTGATTTAAATTTGGGATTGGGGATTTCGGATTTGGAATTTTTGATTTTAGATATTTGATTTGGGTACTTTCAACATTTAACTTTCAACTTTCAACTTTTAACTTTTAACTTTTAACTTTATATATGAAAAAAAGCATTTTATTGATTTCAATACTCATTATAGAATCAATCCTGAATTCAGGACAGTTATATTCTCAGATCTTTAATACATCAAAAGATTCAAAGCCGGTAGTATTGGAAAAACTTAATGAAAGTCTTTTAGTAAAAGGAACAAAACCTGTTTCAGAAGAGGAAAAGAAAATCATAAATAAAATGAGCCGGCTAAAAGAAAATTTCAAAAATGATAACCGGGAAGAAAACACTGAAAAAATATCAGATCTGCAGAAGAAGCTTACCGGCTACGAAAGTATTATGGAAACCGATCAGGTAATTAATTTGATCGCTCCGGATGCTAACAACATTTATTCCAAACCTGAACATTCTGATCAGCTTACTTTGAATGAAATTTATTCAAGCAACAGCGCTTATATCAAAGCAATCGCAACACAGACAGAGCAGCGTAATCCCGGAGCCGGGACTGTTTGGGTTGTGATTGCCGTTGGCGCAGGTGACGTCGGGATCGGAGCTTCGCCTGATACTCTTTTATATTTCAATTCTGTTAATAACGGAATATCCTATTCTTTAGTTAAGCGCGCTGCTCTTAATACGGGAATGAAGATAAATTATAACGAAATGGATCTTGAGATAGTAGAGCCGTTTACAAACGATAAGTATCTCCATATTGTATTTTCTGTCATTACCGATGGTTTTACAGGAGCTCACTTGTCAGGAATTGTTTCATTAAGAAAATCAGATCTAGTTTTAAGCGGCGGACCTTCTTTTAATTTCCCGGGAGCTAACAGTAATATAAGCAAATATTCAAAGCCGAGAATAACTTCTGATAATGCGAAATATCCGGTAGAAGCATATCTCACTATTTCAGTAATTCAGGATTCTACTGACGGAGTTAATAATTTTCTTATGACAAAGATCTGCAAAATATATAATCCTTATGCATTGATAAGCGGTGGTTCGCAGATCACATATCTTTCACAAAGCATTCATACTCCTGTACAGGGTTACAGTTCTGATGCCCAGACAGATGTAGCTTATTACAACAGCGGCGGTACTGTGCAGGGTGACAGTATAATATTTGTTCAGAGCGGATTCCCAGGATCAGATGTGTCAGTTAATATTTATAAGAACTATGGAAACGCTCTTGATTATCCGGTTTACAGAGGCTCTTTATCAGGCAACAATCATCACAAGGTATCCGCAAAAGTAGCATCAAACGGAGGGGCTGATCAGAAAAGTATTTATATAGTTTACGTTGAAAATGGCAACATAATGAATTATTATTTTTCGTCATTAAATAGTTTTAAAACTACTGACGGAATTAACTGGACATATTCTCAACTTGCAGGCGGAGGTGATGCAAATTCAGACGTAAGAGATCCGGACATAATCGGCAGACGTGGAACAGAAGGTAAATTTTATATTACAAATAAATGGGTTACTCCCCGTAAGGATATAATTTCTTCTTTTACTATTCAGAATTCTGTATTAAAATCTTTTACTGCTGACCATAATAATCAGATAACGGCTTCATTCGCTTCTCCAAAACCTTCATTCCGTTTTTTGAATAATGACAGTTGCCTGACGATATGGCCGTTATACACAAGTGTCTTTTCTTCATGCGGATGCAAAGCTGTCAATATAAGTTTTGGATTGATCATTGAAGGTCATTATGATCAGGCAATTGATTCCGCAGGAATTGATCTGATAGATATCCATTTGAGAAATCCGGTTCCTCCTTTTAATATTGTAAGTTCAGTAACAGGTTACAACCTGTCTTTTGTTACTTTCCCGGATGCTGTTTCCGGAAATTACTATATCTCAGTTAATCACAGAAATTCAATTGAGACATGGTACTACCAGCCGGTGAGTCTGAATGACAGTTCTTTGATGTATCTGGATTTCTATTCATCTCAGAACAAAGCGTTTGGCAGCAATCAGAAATTAGTAGATAATTCTCCTTTACTTTATGCTATATACAGTGGAGATGTGAATCAGGACGGCGCTGTAAATCTTAAGGATGTATTAAGTATCAATAATGATGCAAACACTTTTGTTTCGGGTTATGTTGTGACAGATCTTACCGGAAATGATATTGTTGACGTTACCGATGTATTAATTGCATACAATAACTCTGCTAATTTTGTGAGTGTGATAAGACCGTGAATTTGATTTTTGATTTTTGATTTTTGATTTTTGATTGATTTTACAAATATTTAATATGTAGATATTAGATATTAGATATAAACTACTAACTACTAACTATTAACTATTAACTACAAATTTTTAATTTCTTCCGTCAGCCATTTCTTAGAAATGAGTTCATTGCAATTATTTATATTTTCTGAAAGCGGTTTTAGTTCATGAGATAATTTTTCATCAATCCGGATCTTAAAGATTTTATTTATGATTTTAAGGAAGTTAGCAAACTGAATTTTGCTGGCTTCCTGAACAGTTTTATTTCTTAAAATATATTTCTTTGAACTCTCTATAAGCGAATTGAATGATATATCATTTCCTGTTTTGTAATATATCTTAAGTAAAAGAATATTCAGTCTTATCCTGTCTTTTACATTCGCAGGTAAATAATGCGAAAGTATTTCAAGTGAACCGGCGAATTCTCTTTTACTGAATAATAATTCCGCCATACAGATATTGTAAGAATTCTCTCTGAACTCTTCATGAACCTCTTCTTTATATTTATTCAGAAACCTTTCAGCCCATTCAAACTTCCTGCAATCAATCGCATTTTGAGCAACGGTTTCATATATATAATGCGCCATAAAATCATTTCCTTCGAGATATGCTCCTGTACTTATGAAATCCTGAAATATCCGGAATTTTTCTTCTATAAATTTCTCATCACCCTTCATTATCTGCTCATCACAATGCTTTGCAAGCACGATGAAAATATTCTTTCGGTCTGTAAGAGTAAGAACCTTGAAATGCTTCTTTATCAGTACCTTAAGTTCATTAAAATACTTCTCCTCTCCGGTCAGGTATAGCTTTACACAGTTAAAAAAAACATTAATGTATGGAATGCTGCTGTATCCGGAAAAATTCTTTTCGAGATATTCCCTGACTGCTTCGAATAAATCAAAGTCAAATTTATAATCAAAAGTATATTTCGACTGATTAAGAAGTATAGCATAAAGCTTAATGAATTCTGTGATATAATATACATGCAGACTCTGTGACTGCTTGTCAAGATTATCTGTTTCGAAAAGCATTTTGCTGGAATTAACAACATGATTTCTTCTCCATTCATCTTCGAGAAGAAATTTATTCTGATAATAGATCTCATCTCTTGCTTCTTCCGAGTCAAGAAATTTATCGGCAATCTTAAAATTTGTTTTGAACAAAGAATTCTGCTTTCTGTTTGTCAGTTCTTTAAGCAGCAGATACTGTCCGTAAAATTTCTGCTCTTCAAAATGCCTGTCCTTCAGAAATCTTTCAGCCAGTTTAAGCAAATCTGAAATGGTATTTCTCATAAGGGCATCATTATATTTCTTTCCGGGGAACAACTTTGAATACATATTCTCTTTACTCAGATTTATACTTATGAAACCGGGATGATATTTTTTCAGCAGGTTATAAAAATTCATTAAAACCTTTTCCCTGTTAAAAT
>JAGQWH010000241.1 GCA_020437545.1 Ignavibacteriota bacterium | reverse complement strand
GCAATTTATCACAGGCGGGTTCAAATATTTGAGCAATCAAAAACAATTATTAGAATTTATAATAAAAGCTTTTTTATTTATTTGAAAATGTTTTGGGAAATAATGGTATTAAGTATAAGGTATTTGAAATTGAGTGATGAAAAAAATATTTTAATCTTTTATAATTTGTGAAATCTTCTGACGGAAAGATCTTTGGGGGCATTTAAGTAAAAGTAAATCAGTAAATCCAATCACTACTCTTTAAAATTCTACAAAAATATTCTAATCAAAGAACATCATTTCTTATAGTATATGCAGGATATACTTTTAAATTCACGGGAGTATTTCGTATTTTATTTATGTCTTCAACTTTATTTAACGGTCGTATAAAATCTGAACCGGCAGACATTAAAAAATTTTACTGAATGGAAATACTGATAATATTTTTTTTGATTTTACTCAACGGCATCTTTGCAATGTCAGAGATCGCGATGGTGTCATCCCGGAAATCCCGTTTAGAATCAGCAGCTAAGCAGGGTGACAAATCTGCAAAAAAGGCGCTTGAACTTTCCCGCGAGCCCGGAAAATTTCTTTCCACCGTGCAGATCGGTATAACACTCATTGGTATTCTGCTTGGTATATACAGCGGCGAGAAAATTGAAGATGATCTTGTTATTTACTTGAATCAGTTTGAGATGCTCAGACAATACAGCGAGACGATTGCCATTTCGGTAATAGTAGTAACACTTACTTTCTTTTCGCTGGTGCTCGGTGAACTTGTTCCCAAACGCATCGGACTTACAATGCCGGAAAAGATATCGAAAATATTATCTTTCCCGATGTACTGGATATCAATTATTGCCGCTCCGTTTATCTGGTTACTTACCTTTACTTCCGATGTTATAATAAAACTCTTTGGTATTAAACCCTCAGCAGAAAACAATATAACAGAGGAGGAGATCAAAGCCATCATTCAGGAGGGAAAAGAAGGCGGTGCAATTCAGGAAATTGAGCAATCCATTGTAGAGCGGGTTTTCAGACTGGGCGACAGGAATGTTTCATCCTTAATGACACATCGCTCCGACACCATTCTTTTAAAAGCTGATTACGATATTGAAACTATCCGCAAAACAGTTTACAAAGAAATTCACTCTGTATATCCTGTAGTAAATGATAAACTTGATATACTCGGAATTATTTTATTAAAAGACCTTTTCAAACACATTAATGATCCGGAGTTTAAAATTTCCGATTATTCAAAGAAGCCTCAATATGTTTCTGAAAAATTATTTGCTTATGAAGCATTGGAACAATTCAAAAAAAGCAAAATACATCAGGCTATAGTAATGGATGAGTTTGGACAATTTCAGGGAATATTAACTTTGAATGACTTACTGGAAGCTTTAGTTGGTGATGTTTCAGAATTCTATGAAAGTGAATTTTCATTTGTTCAAAGGGCAGACGGAAGCTGGATCGTTGACGGACAATATCCAATGACCGAATTTTTAGAAAAATTAGACCTGGCAGATCTGTCAAAGGATTATCCTTTTAACACTTTAAGCGGGTTGATATTTGATCAGATCAAAAGAATACCTTCAACTGGCGATACACTGCGTTGGCGAAATTATGAGATTGAAATTCTGGATATGGATGGTGCAAGAATTGACAAAGTGCTGCTGACGAGTATATCCCCGAGAATTCACCGTGAGAAAGGATAGGCGTTAGAGTCACATCCGCAGAGACTTTCGCTTGAAAATTTTTTAACTCTTCCTTCCCAATCCGCCGTGGCGGACCAGTTTGGGAAGGACTAGAAATTAAAACTCTATTTCAACAGAAGTGTCGTCTTAGAATGCTCCTGTCGGGGATCCAAGTAGCATATAGACAGCTTTCAACAAACCCCCCTGACCCCCCTTTTTCAAAGGGGGGAATTTTTCTTGTTCTTAAACTCTGGATATTCTCACCTTTCTTCCCAATCCGCCTTGGCGGTCCAGTTTGGGAATGAGAAAAAAATCCGTCAGGGTATTATCTTAGTTATAAAATTATTTGAGTTGTTGAATGTGAATAGTATGTCATTCAGATCCACCGTTTCATTTCCGGTGAGATCAGTTGAAACATAGCCTGTTGTAAAATTTGCCGCATCATTGTAGACTGAGATTACATCATCAAGATCAATTAATCCGTTACGGTCAATGTCACCGCTGTAGAAGCACCATATTCCTGAAGTCAGTATCTGATTGTTTCCGTATGCACGTGACTGCGAAGATGTGAAATCATAAATAGCTGTTCCGGAAGATGTAAAATTTACTACATTTGAACTCCATGTTTCGAGTGCATTTCTGTGCAAAACCTGAATCAGGTAATATCCTCCCACAGAATTTGAAAATCCGGCTGATACATTTCCGGAAGTGCTGAGATAAACGGTTGAAGAGTCAACGATGGCAAAAGGCGCAGTATAGTTTCTGAATTTCAATCTCACTGTGTCCGGTACCTGAGTTGCACCGTTCCGGAATCCTTCGATACCGAGAGTGATGCTGTAGGGATTCAGATAATTCGTAATGCTGAATGCCGCATCACATGTATCACCTTCAGAAGAGTTTGCAGAATTCAGGATCCTCACTTTAGCCTGCGAAGTCAGAGGGACATTGGGAATTGTCCAGTTGAGATATCTCTGTGTAACCGGTATGTTGTCTGCAATAGTATTCCATCCGGCGCCATTATCTGTTGAATACTGCAAATTTACATTTCCGGATGAAAGGGAAGTGCCCCAGTAGATCTGAATTGTATAACCTTTTCTTAGGCTTTCCATACCGTTAGGGTAACCGACATCTATATTTTTTGCTGAATTAGTAAAACAACTTCGTGATTCCGCATTGCTCCTTATTAATGCGCCCGGTTGCTGTCCGTATCCAAGAAGAAAATTTATGGAACCGTTCGTATGACAGTAGCTCATGATCGTGCCTGCTCTTGGTTTCAGCGGACCGTTATAACAGCCGCCTTCGGGAGCAAAGCATGTATCAATAGGTCCGCCGACCCAGCTGCACCAATGAGTATGATTCGGACCTAAATTGTGTCCGATCTCATGGGCAACAAAAAACACATCTCTTGAATAAGCAGGGAGCTGAGCAAATTGATTTCTGATATTTACAAATGAATAAGCGGTACTATTGCTGCATACAGCATTATAAAATGCTCCGCCTCCAATGTTTGGCGAACGGTTGCTGATGCAATGAACAAGCGCACGCTGAACTGAACCCTGGTTTGCCACCCATTCATCGCGGATCTGATACAATACTGAAAGCAGATCAGGTCCAACGTAAGGATCAGGTGTAGACCAGATCCTGAAATAAGATATCTTTAGTTTGATATTCAGATCTTTCATCAGAAGAGCAGAAGCTGCTGAGAAAATTGCGGTGGCGTAATTTGTGATCGCCTGTGTCGAACCTCCGAAAGCTGTGTATGTACTGTAATCAGCTTCGAAAGCAATGTTGGCAACTCTTAACTGGGGAGTGGAAAAATCATTTAACTGAGCAATAATATTTTTTCTCATTTCCTCAATTTCATTTTCTGAAGGAGGAAAGTCAGTACCGCAAATCCTCGGATCTTCGGCAATCAGATCGGTTTCTTTATATACGACACAAATATTTTCAATTCCGGTGCCGTCATTGTCATTAAAATTACTTATGATGTAATTGCCATTCTGCGTACTGATCAATCCGTTTACGCCTTCCTCACTGAAATTCAATATTACAAAAGAGTCGCCGCTATCATTTAAATTTCCTGTGTAAGAAACCGTCATGTTTCCCCATGGGATTATTTGATTACCTGTGGCGGAACGCATAACAAGCTCAGAGTTTTCTGAAAGTATATCAAATCTGCTCAGATTAAATGTGATCGGAATATCAAATTCGTATGGAACGGATAATTCAATTTCATAATCTCTTTTTTCATAAAGGTCTTTGAGAGCGGATCTGTTCAGTTCGAATACAGTACCGTCTTTCAGAACTGACTGCAGCCTGGTAGTGATCAGTGACTTATCATCTTTTAAAAGAAATAAGTCGTTTATGACTTTTGGGTCAGAGTATGATGTCACTGCAGTAATCAGAATAGTCAGAACAATGGTGAATGCTTTAAGGGAATAGTTAGTAATCATAGGACATATAAATTTTGTTTTACTGATAAAGTTTAAACTTAAATTCTGATATCGGAAAAAAACAGTCAAATCACTTCTATGCTGTGGAAGTCAGGCAACTCTGTCCTAAACGTTTTATAAAATGTAGAATAAATTTCAACTATACTCAGATTTATCTTACTAAGATTTACCTTCTGAGGGTGTCTCAAAACTATATTTTTATCACCAAGACACCAAGACACTAAGAAAAA
>JAGQWH010000240.1 GCA_020437545.1 Ignavibacteriota bacterium | reverse complement strand
ATAAAATTACTTGTTGACAGATTTTATGAAAAAGTCATAATAGATCCTGTGATAGGAATGATTTTTACGGAAGTAGTAGAGCTGTCTTGGGAAAAACATATTCCTGTAATGTATTCATTCTGGAATTCGATACTTTTTGGAGCTAATACTTACACAGGAAATCCAATGATAAAGCATATTGAACTGAATAAGATGTTTCCCTTGAAAACTGATCATTTTGAAAGATGGCTGCTGTTATGGGAAGAAACAGTTTATGAAAATTTTTCAGGTGAAATTGCGGATCAGGCTGTGAGCAGAGCCGGGAATATAGCTTCTATTATGCAGACAAAAATAAATATCGCTTAAATTTGAATATATAAATTATTAATGATTTTAAAATTTATATAAATTTTAATGTTACATATTAAAGCATATGAGATCTAAGAAATTTATAAACAGAATTTCTGCTATACTTGGAATAATAGTTATGCTTCTTATTGTATTTGCTATATATAATCACATTTATCCTCTTTCATGGGGTTTGCATGGTAAAGTAAATAAAGGATTATTATCGGGAGAAGCCATTCACGGTTATGATCCTGTTGCATATTTTACAGAGCTCAGGGCAGTTAAGGGAAATGAAAATATTTCATTCGGATATAATGATGCCACATGGTATTTCGCTTCTCAGGAAAATCTTGATCTTTTTAAAAGTGATCCTGAAAAGTATTCGCCTCAGTTTGGCGGATATTGCAGTTTTGCAGTCAGTAAAGGTTACTCTGCGGATTCAGATCCGGAAACTTTTGAAATAATTGACGGCAAACTTTACCTTTGCGCTGAACCTGATATCAAAGAAGATTGGCTGAAAGAAGGAAAAACCGCTATAGATATAGCATATGAAAACTGGAAATAAGAACAGAATTATTTTTCCCTGATTAATAATTTAATTTTTAAAATATATATACTAATAGGTTGATCAATCTCAAATCTTAACAAATAATGAAAACCAAAACAAAAAACATTCACATAATCGGAGGCGGTAATCTTGGAGTTGCATTGGCAAAAGGTCTGGCAAAATATTCTCCGAAATCTAATCTAACCGTAACAAGACGAAATGTTGAACTAATTAATGAACTTGAAGATCTGAATATATCAGTTTCATCTGATAACACATCCGGAATAAGTAAAGCAGACATCATTATCCTTGCCGTAAAACCGTATCAGGCAGATATTGTTATTAAAGAAATTCTGCCTTTTATAAAAAAAAAGATAATTGTCTCAGCAGTCAGTGCTCTAAGTATAAACGAAATTGAAAAGAAAACATTAGAGGCTCATTCGGTTGTCAGAATAATGCCGAGCATTGCTGCACAATTCGGAGAATCAGCTACATGTATTTCTTTTCATGATAAATATAAGAAAGCCGGATCTCAGATAGTGGAATTATTCGAACATCTGGGAACTGCTCTGGTGGTTGAAGAAAAACTTATGGACGGTGCAACTATCCTCGGAGCATGCGGTACGGCTTATGCTCTCCGTTACATCAGAGCTGCAATGCAGGCGGGCATTGAAATCGGATTCGATGCGGCCACTTCACTTGCGATAGCATCGCAGACTGTAAAAGGCGCTGCTAAAATGTCATTAGAAGAGAAAGTTCATCCTGAACAACTCATAGACAGAGTGACAACGCCGCAGGGATGTACTATTGTAGGATTAAATGAAATGGAACATCAGGGCTTCAGCTCTTCTCTTATCAAAGGAATCAAAACTTCATTTGATAAGATCAATAAGATTTAAAAATAATTTCCTTATATTTGTACTTTTATCATTTAAGAATTTTCTTTCAATTAATTGAACATATTATGAAACAACTTTTTCAACCCCCATCTCTGATCTTGTATCTCATGGCAATTCTTGTATTTGATATTCTGGGTATGGCATTTGCTGCAATCACCGGTGCAGCCAAAGGACAGGGGCTTGCAGGCGGAGCCATAGTTTTTATGTATGGAGTGTATGCAGCAATTGCCGCACTGATTACAGCTCTTATATTTTGCTATCATGCTGATCCTGTCAGAATAAAAAAAGCTAACAGGATACTTGCTATTGTTCTTGTTTTATTAATTGCTGCGATCTCAGTTAGAATTTTTTTCATGAAAGACTCAAATGAAAACTCATCAAAATTAATTGACCAAGAAACAAAAATAGTAACAGCTAATTATATAATTAAAGATGCTCCCATTAAAGATGAACCGGGATCTTCTATGGGGCTTGGATTCTTTAAACCGGATTTGTTAAATAAAAACGCTTTGTATTTTTATGGTGAACAGAATTTAGATAAACCTGTCAATGAGAATACTCCGGATGACAGTCTTGTTTTTAAAAAAACTGAGATCACTAATTATGATCTGGTCTACGCCCCGCCCTGGTTATTACCCGAACATTATAAACTCGATTATGATATATTTTATCTGAAACTGATCTCGGTAGGAAATGATTTTGTGGAAGTATCAGTTAATGACAAAATGCATAAGATAAGCTTTCTTGACCGGTTTGCAGGAGAAATTCTGTATTGGCCGGAGTTTCTTTTAAGAGTTAATTCAGTTGAACTGCTTCCGGGATCCGATCAAAAGATCCGGATCAAACCGCTTGATTATGCAGGAGAAGTTATTATAGAATATGATTTTCTGAAACCTGTTTTAATTCAGGATGAATGGATGTCAGTTGAGCTGTATGATCAGGATTATAACCGTTTAGGAAAAGGGTGGATTCGATGGAAAGATGATAATAAATTATTGATCTCATATTCATTATTAAGTTAATTTCGTCTTTTAAAATTTTCCGCTTATTTAAAATTTATTTTATCAACAACATTTTCCTGGTAATTGTCTGTTTATCAGTTTTTAAAGTATAAAAATAGATTCCACCTGATAATCCTGAAGAATTGAATTTATATGAATACAGTCCGGGTTTTAGGTAACCGTTCTGAAGAGTCCGGACAATTTTTCCCAGTGAATTATAAACGGATAAATTGATTTTACTCTCTGAAGGAATTGAAAATCCGATTATTGTTGAAGGATTGAATGGATTCGGATAATTTTGAAAGAGATAATAATCTGTAGCATTTTGATTATAGTGTTGAAACAAATTTGTTAATTGTGAAAATCTTACAACCGCAAAATCATTTAAAGAAGAAGTGCCGGCAATAAATCCACTTACTGTTATATTTCCTGATATATCAATAGAAATATTATTAGCAACATCATTTCTGTTAACAGCTGAATTATAACGGTTTAGCCATATCTGATTACCAGTTGAATCATATTTAATAATTACCATATCATCCATTGTTCCGGTTCCCTGACTTAATCCGGCTACGAACACATTTCCTGAAATGTCAGTTGTCAAAGATCTTGGTTCATCAAAATTATTTCCCGAAGGTCCATTGTATCTGCGTGTCCATAATTCATCTCCTGAAGATGAATATTTTACAGTTAGATAATCATAGGAGTTGGATTGAACACTTGCCCCGGTCACAAAAATGTTTCCGTGAATATCGCTTATAATAGCTTTTGGTTCATCTGGACTGCTGATAGCAGAGCTTGAATATCTTCTCAGCCATAATTCCTGACCTGATCCGGAGTATTTGAGTGTTGCGAAATCAATCCCAGTTCCCGGTGCTACACTGCTTCCTGATATCACTGCATTTCCGTTATTATCAAGAGTTAAAGAAGTTATATTATCGTTTGCGCCGGAGGGACCATTATAATCTGCTGTCCATAGCTGATCACCGTTATTGGAATATTTTATAAGCAAAAAATTATCACCTTCTCCCTGAACAAAACTGCTTCCCGAAATAAATACATTTCCGGAATCATCTATTGCCATATCGCCTATAAATTCATTTCTGTTTGATGAGCCATTATACATTTTATTCCATACTATATTACCTTCAGGATCATACCTGATCGTAACAATATCAAACAAAGTGTTCAGATTAAAACTTGTTCCGGATACAATTGGAAATCCTGAATTATCTGTCACAACTTTTATAACTGCATCAGTACTGCTGCTTTCGCCGTCAAATCTTCTGTTCCACATTTCATTACCATTGCCGTCATATTTTATAAGTATAAAATCTCCTCCGGTGCTGTCTCCTTTACTTTCTCCTGCAACGTAGATGTTTCCGTTTAAATCCAAAGCGATCGAATTAGCAATATCATTCCCATTTCCGGGACCATTATAGATCCTTTCCCATATTTTATTTCCCGGTACATTATATTTTACAACATAAATATCAAAAAGAGAAGCTGTCTGAAAAATTTTTCCGGCTGCGTAAACGTTTCCTGAATCATCGGTAATATGACTAAGAGATTCATCATTCCCGTTACCCGAACCATTATAGGTTTGTACCCATTCCGGATTCAATTGAGAATACA
>JAGQWH010000023.1 GCA_020437545.1 Ignavibacteriota bacterium | reverse complement strand
TAATACCTAATACCTAATACCTAATACCTAAACTGGCATAGCCAGTACCAAAAAGTTTTAATATTTTTGTATATAAACTTTCAATACAAATATATGAATACAGATTTCTTAAAAAAATATTCAAACATAATCGAAGGTACAATCAGCTGCATCGATCGGATAATCATCAGCGGTACTCTTGAACGTTGGGGTTTTTCCCATGCAATGCAATCATACTTGTTAACTAACAGCATACGGATTTTCGATTTTCCTAAATTCGCAAAAAAATATAATGAACAAATTAGAAATAAAATTGAAACTGTTGCAAAACAAAACGATGTATCGATTGAACATATACGAAGCCCTCAACGATTCGATAAAGAATTAAACATTAGAAAAATAATTGAAACACGCGGAATGCATCCGGGTATTGTTCACATATATACCTCAATGGAAATAACTGATGCATTTGAACCACACTATGACAGTAAAACTCAAAAAACTACTTTGAAAATAAGAACTACCAAATGTATTCACTATTATATTTACTTTATTGACAAGTATCTTGGTTTAAGTTTTCTTCGCATTCCAACCTGGCTCCCATGCCGGGTACAATTTTATTTTAATGGTCATAATTACTTAGCTTACAAACTTCAAAAGAACAACATTAATTTTGAAATGCAGGATAATGCATTTACTAAAATATCAGATTATCAGAAAGCCCAGTCATTAAGCAATAATCTAAGGGCTGAAGATTTGCATCAATGGCTTGACAAGATTGTAAGCACATATATACCGTTTTTGGAACAGACATCACAAAGCTATCGCTGGACACTAACTCAAACAGAATATTCGACCGACATAATATTTAAAGATCAAGAAGATCTAAAATTACTATATGACGAAATAATTTTAAAAAGCATACATTCAGTAAAACCACAAAACGTAGCTACTTTTTTTTCGAGATCACTGGCAGCAAATTATGCTCAAGAAGTAGGCACAAAATATAATAAACAAATTCAAGGAACCCGAATTAAGCACTTTATGGGTGCAAACAGTATCAAAATGTATGACAAAGCAAGTAAAGTATTGCGTGTCGAAACAACAGTTAATGATATTACAGAATTCAAAGTATTCCGCGATGTATTAACACAAACGGGACAAACGGTTAAGAAATTTGCAAGTATGAAAAAGTCTATATACAGCTTGCATGACTTAACAAAACAGTGCCAATATTCAAACGCGAGATATTTAGATTTCATCGCCTCTTTCGATGATAATAGCGAAGGAAAGAAAAACCTTTCGAAAATATCAAAAAAAGAAACTGATAATAATCGCTCGTATAAAGAATTTAACTTCTTCAATGAAAATGATGCACAAATATTAATTGCATTAACCTCAGGAGAATTTAATATCAATGGATTCCGAAATAAACATTTAAGAAAAATATTAATGAACAAATTTAATTCTGCTCAGATGTCAAGAATAATTAAAAGGTTGCATGTTTTTGGATTAATCAAAAAAGTAAAAAACACATTCAAATACTATTTAACAAAATTTGGTAAAAAAGTAATTTCAGCTGGATTAATTGTTAAGGAATTTAACATCATTCCTTCTTTGGCTAAATAATATTCTTACCATTTTGAGATTAAATTAACTTGTGATAGACTAATACTTAATACCTGATACTTATAAGCTTATTTTCTTAATCTCAACCCCATCTTTCTTATCAAGTATCCCAAAACCTTTTTCTTTAATCTGATCTCTGATTTCATCAGATAGCTTAAAATCTTTATTCTTTTTTGCTTCAGCTCTTTTATTTACAAGTTCCTGAATTTCTTTTGGAATTTCTGTTAACTCATTTTCCTGAACAGGTTCATCAAGTTTTAATCCGAAGATCTTATCAAAATCCAGTGCAAGTCCTGCTTTCTCCGCTGCAGTTAAATTTTCATCTTTCAGCATATCCCACATGACTGCCATAGCTTCCGGCATATTCAGATCGTCATTTATGCTTTGTAAAAATCTGTTCTTATAATTTTTGAAATTTTCGGAATTATTGATTCCGTTATTGATATTCTGCCCGGCGCTTTCCTGAATGACTTTGCTTATTTTTCCCTTAAGATTTTTAAGTCCGCTTTTAGCAGCATCCATTGCTTCAAAAGAAAATTTAAGCTTTTTCTTATAATGAGCCATCAGCAGAAAATATCTGTAGTCCATTGCAGAATAACCTTTATCTATGAGCATCTGAAGTGTCACGAAATTACCGAGTGACTTGGACATTTTATCATTGCCCATGTCAAGATGTTCGCCGTGCACCCAGTAATTAACCGACTTTTCACCGCTGCATGCTTCCGACTGTGCGATCTCATTTGTATGATGGATCGGTATGTGATCAACCGCGCTGCAATGAATGTCAAAATGTGTTCCGAGTTCTGCTTTACTCATTGCCGAACATTCTATATGCCATCCCGGAAAACCCATTCCCCAGGGTGATTCCCATTCCATCTGACGCTGCTCGTTTTTGGGAGAAAATTTCCACAGAGCAAAATCAGTGATATTTTTTTTCTCACTGGAATACTCAACACGGGCTCCTTCCTGAAGACCTTTTATATCGAGTCTGGCAAGTTTTCCGTAATCCGGAAATTTTGATGTATCGTAATATATGCCGTCTCCGGTTTTATAAGTATAGCCCTTTTCTTCAAGACACTTTACCATATCGATCTGCTGCTGAATGTAATCAGTTGCTTTGGTGTAAAGATCAGGCGGGAAAATATTCAGTCTAATAACATCGTTCTTGAATGCATTTGTATAATATTCAGCTACTTCCCATACAGTCTTCCCCTGCTGCTTTGCGGACTCTTCCATTTTATCATCACCTTCGTCACTGTCAGCCACAAGGTGTCCGACATCCGTAATGTTCATTACATACTTAACATCATATCCGTTATATCTGAGAATTCTCAGAAGTATATCCTCGAAAAAAAATGTACGGAGATTTCCTATATGCATATAATGATAAACGGTAGGTCCGCAACTGTACATGCGGACCTTTCCTTCTTCTATAGGTTTGAATTCTTCTTTGGTTCTTGATAATGTGTTATATAATTTCAGCAATGGGATTGGTAACTGGTTAATTGGTTAATTGGTTAATTGTGTTAATTGTGTTAATTTAGTTTTGCTTTTAAATTTCCAAAGGATTCTTTACTCAGAACAGATTCTGTTACTTTCAATATTGAATCATAAAATTCCGAAGGTGCATTTGCTTTTATACCTGAAAGCATATGTATCCTGAGTTCATCGCCTATTGCAGGCATTAAATATTTACACCAGATAAGCATCTCACCGGGTGGGATCGCAGATCTGATCTCTGTCTCCTGCTGCAGTATCTCTTCATCATTAAAATTATTCCAGACAAGCGGCTGTGTCACCTGTTCTTCTTCAAGCATATGAAGAAGATAGTTAGCATGAAACTCTGACAATTTTTCATAGAACTCAATTCCGGCGGCGGTTCTGTCTCCATTAATTTCTGTTATACCCGAAAATAATTTTTCAAGAGATCTCATATCTGCTTCTATCTTTTCATGATCTTCCATATCATGTCTGGAAGATCCTCCGATCTTACTTTCAAGATGTTTCAATGTTACATTGTTCTCATGAGCAGCATGTACATCCAGCATACCGAATATTTCTTTAAAAGAATTTTGAAGTTTTTCCAGCTCCTGGCTGTCATTGTAATCCGTATATCCTGACATCATTGTAAGCTGTGATAAAGCATTTCTGATTGCTTTGTGAGGCACCTCATAGATCTGAGGTCGTAAAGTTTGTCTTTCCATAAATTTAATAATTAAAATTTAAAAATAAAAAATTGATAATTCACTTTAAATATGATTTATCAAACATGCGATGTTACGCACTGATTTTTAATTTGTTTTATTAAAAATATAAATAACTTAAATTTTTTTAAAACCTTAAAATGATCCCTGCTACTGCTGTTTTACAGCCCTCGGTTTTGGTTTGGCATTCCATAATTTTATCATAAGTAAAGCACCGATCATTGCAAATCCGATCATACTGGGGCTCCAGGCTCCCCATCCGAAATTGTCAAGCAGCCAGCCAACTCCTACTCCGACAAATGCACCTCCGATATACTGCATACCGTCAAACATACCTGTAGCTGTAGCAGCAGCCCGTTGTCCTCCGAAATCCATAGAAGCAGTTCCTGAAAGCATTGAGTGAACCATGCTGATACCGAGAGAATTTGATATAAACGCCACTATCACAAGATTAACACTCGGTGCCATCCAAATCACGGATAATGAAAAAATTATAAGCATATATCCGATAAATGCAACCGGCGTTCTTCTTGACTGGAATATCCAGTCAGATGTATATCCTGCAATGAAAGCTCCTGCAATACCTGCAAGCACTACACCAAAAGCTCCTTTCTGAAAGATCGGGGAATCAAGCGCAAGCTGCTGATATTCCTGCATGTATCTCGGAAACCATTGTTCGAATCCGTGTCTGACAAATCCTGTACAAAACTCAGCAAACGCTATCGTTATGGCTATCGGATTTGAGATAACTTTTTTGAACACATATTTAAAATCGATTTTCTCTGTATCACCGCTTGTAGCATCTTCTGTGTCCAGTGGCGGAAGACCTGCATCTTCAGGTACATTCCTGACAAATAAAAATGTCAAGAATGACATTACGGCTACAATACCTGCCGGTATGAAGAAAACCCATTGCCATGGAAGAACGGTCACAGCCCATCCGCCGATAATGAATATCAGCGCTCTTCCGCTTTGTATCATTGATCCGAAAATAGCGGAGAAGACTCCCCTTTCGGTAACTTTAAACCAGCCTGCATTTACTTTTATAAGAGCAAGGGCACTGTATGACTGAAAGTAAGCATTCAGCGACCACACACTTGCGAAGTAGGTAAGAAGCAAAGTTCCCGTACCGAAAAAATTAAGGTATGCACCGAGTCCGAAAAGGAAATTAAAAATAACCGTTCCTATCGTACCAATAAGCATAGCTTTCCTTCCACCGATCCGGTCGGCTATCGGACCATTGAACATAGCCGAAAAACCGTAAATCGTAAGAGCAGCAGTTATTATTGCTCCGATCTCAGTTTTATCCCAGCCGTAATTATCCGAAAGTGATTTATTTGCAAAGGAAAGATTGTATCTCCCCATATACATTGCAGCGTAAGTGAATCCTAAAGTAAGCCAGTTAAGGGCTCTCCTTCTTTTGAATTCAGGTGAATATTGAGGACGTATAATTTTGTTTAATTTCATTCTCCTGATAAAAATTTTTGTAACATAAAATTTATATAGGTTAGTTGAAAGATATAAATGAAGGAAAGTTGAAAAAGAGGATTTTCAGAATGAAAATTAATTTAGATAAAACGGGTATATAAAATTAATTATATACCCGTATTCAAAAATTTATTTTCAGATAACTGATTATGGTTTCAGAACCGTCACGAAAGCTGTAGCATTGTTATATGTGATCAGAATATCAGTAAGATCCACTATATTATTTCCGTTGACGTCTCCCTGGACGTAGCCGGTCTGAAAAGCTACTGCACCGTTATATACTATCAGAACATCAGTAAGATTTACAAAGCCGTCCTTATTGACATCCCCGCTGTATATCGTTGCCACTCCTCCTTCCAGCAACTGGTTATCTCCGTAAGCTTTGGATTTAGCTGTTGTAAAATCATAATTTGAAAATGAACCGGAAATGAAACTCTGCGGAAGTTTGCTCCAAGTATTTATTGAATTTCTCTGATTTACTTCAATATAGTAATTTCCTGTCGGAGCATTGTTAAACACAAACCAGCTCTTTGTATTATGATAAGCAATGGATGAGTCTATGATACCGTATGGTGAAGCAGAACTTCTTAAATTAACTCTGAAAGTGTCTGAAACTGCAACTCCGTTATCGTAAAAACCTTCATTGAGAACTTTAAGATCTAAAGCGATTCCTGTGAATGTATATGTGATTATAAGTCTGGGTCTGAGCGATACATCTGAATTTTCCCTTGAATCAAATCTTTTGGCTGTACCGAAATCAGCTTCATCACCTTTGATAATCCATCCGTATTCCGGTGAATTTCCGTCAATCCAGTTTTGTACATCCGTGATCATTTCAGCTGAATTCCAAGTATAGAAACCAATCTGATCTACATTTGTACTTGCGCTTTCATTTGGATCATAATCACCGCCTGCATTATTCCAGAAAACCGAATTATAATAGGTATGTATCCATGTAACATCACTTGTCTGTGATCCGATACCGCCGCCTTCTTCACCGAAAGCCTGGGAAGTACCTTCAGTCCAGGATTTCGTAATTTTAAACAGCTTTACTCTCCTGCTGTCAGAAATAGTCTTGGACATGTGTAATTCCAGTTTTACGTCTGTGATCACTGCCCCGGGTGGTATACTGCCGGCAACATTAAAATTTATCACGCCTCTTCTTATGAGATTTGATAATGTAGTGCCGGTAAAAAAATATTGTCCTTTTGCATTGCTTAAAGATCCGAATGCAGATTCATAAAGAGTGTTGTCTGCTGCTGCATCTAATGTGTCGGTAACTGCAAAGGAATCATTGATTGTTAAAATTACAAACATCAGAAGAAAAGAGAATGTAATAATTGAAGTTTTAAGAATTGTTTTCATTAATGTTTAATATTTGGTTTTTTATATTTTATTGGGTTTAAGTATTGAAAATACGATTTATATGAAAGAAGTTCTATTAACTAATAAAAATTTTATTTAATTTTAAAATATTCATTAATCAATTACTTTAGCAACTTATAAAAGTATAAGTGTAATTTAAACTAATCTTATCTAAAATGGAAAATTCCGGTCAAAACAAACGATCAAATATGACAATGCTGGCAGTGATTCTTGCTGCCGGTTTCATTATTGGTTCACTGATAATCTCTTCAACATGGAAGTATGTATCGAGAAGCAATATCACAGTTAACGTAACCGGATCGGCTTCTGAAAACATTGTATCAGATCTTGCGGTCTGGAGCGGATCTTTCTCCGCTGAAGCAAGCACACTCAGGGATGCATATGCAAGATTAAAGGAAAACAACAGTAAAGTAACTTCCTATCTTGTATCAAAAGGTTTTCCTACCGATAAAATCGTGATGTCCTCGATCAACACTTCAACTATCTATGTAAATGACAATCAGGGAATGCAGACAAATCAGATCTCGGGATACAGACTTTATCAGGACGTGTCAATCGAGTCAAATGATGTATATAAAATTGATAAACTCTCGCGTGAGGTTACCGAACTAATCAATGACGGCGTAGAAATAAATTCACTTACTCCGCAGTTTTTATACACAAAACTCGGGGATCTGAAAATAAAAATGATAGGTCAGGCAGCACAGGACGCTAAGGAGAGAGCTCAGCAGATAGCTGAAAGTACTGGCAATGATATTGGCGAGGTCCGCTCTTCAAGAATGGGTGTCATGCAGATAACTGCAAAGAATTCGACTGAAGTGTCTGACTATGGAATGAACAATACTTCATCGCTGGAGAAGACAGTTACTTCGGTAGTTAATGTGAGTTTTTCGATAGAGTAATTATGCAATATGATTTGTAATTATTATTATGATGATTTTAATAAGCTTTTCCAATCCAAAGACCTTTAATACTGTTTGTCATTCCCGCTGAAGCAGGAATAACATATTTAATATAATTATCCGATGTGATCTGCAATTTCAATGTCTGTTTCAAAATCTTACTTCATAAAAGGTATTCGCGAATATTCTTTAATTTCAAAAAATCCTATCAACGTATAAATTTAAGAACTTAATCTTAACTTCCAATTTCTTATTTTTCCGAAAATGAATTTATAATTAATTAATGACCATCGACAAAAATAAAAAGCAAAATGAGATAGAGAATATAGAATGGCTCGAATCTCTGGAATACATATTACAGACTCAGGGACCGCAAAGAGTTTCAGAACTATTAAGAAAACTGCAGATTTATGCACAGGAGCAGGGAGTAAAAATACCTTTTACAGCAAATACGCCTTATATAAATACAATACCCCCTGATAAACAACCGGTTTACCCGGGAAGCCGGGAAATTGAAAGAAGAATAAAAAGCATATTAAGATGGAATGCAATGGCTATGGTAGTAAGGGCAAACAGAGAATTGAGCGGTATAGGAGGACATATTTCGACATATGCTTCAGCAGCTACACTCTACGAAGTTGCTTTCAACCATTTCTTCAGGGGTAAAGAAGATCCAAGCGGAGGTGATATCATTTATTTCCAGGGGCATGCAGCTCCGGGAATCTATGCCAGAGCCATGCTTGAAGGAAGGATCACAGAAACTGATCTCAAAAATTTCAGAAGAGAATTGTCTTCGGAAAGAGGACTTTCTTCTTATCCGCATCCATGGCTGATGCCTAAATTCTGGGAATATCCTACAGTATCAATGGGTCTTGCTCCGATCATGTCTATTTATCAGGCAAGATTCAACAGATATATTGAAGACAGGGGAATTAAAGATACTTCAAAACAAAAAGTGTGGGCTTTTCTGGGAGACGGTGAAACAGATGAACCTGAAACACTTGGCGCAATCACTCTCGCTTCTAGAGAAAAATTAGATAATCTGATATTTGTCATTAACTGCAATCTGCAGAGACTTGACGGTCCGGTAAGAGGTAACGGAAAGATCATTCAGGAGCTTGAAGCAATATTCAGAGGAGCAGGCTGGAATGTGATAAAAGTGATCTGGGGCGGAGACTGGGATCCGCTGTTTGCAAAAGATGAAAACGGATTGCTCGTTGAAAGAATGAACGAGGTTGTTGACGGTCAGTTTCAGAAATATATTGTTTCTACCGGTGATAAGATCCGAAGAGACTTTTTCGGAAAAGACAGCAGATTGATGGAGCTGGTAAAAAATTATTCTGATGAGCAGATTCATAAATTAAAACGTGGAGGGCATGATCCTGAAAAAGTTTATGCTGCCTATAAAGCTGCAATGGATCACAAAGGTTCGCCTACGGTAATACTCGCACAGACAGTTAAGGGTTACGGTCTTGGAGAAGCAGGAGAAGGTAAGAATATCACTCACCAGCAGAAGAAGTTAAATGAACAGGAACTTCGTGAATTCAGAAGCAGATTCGGAATTCCAATATCGGATGAAGATGTCGCTGAGGCTCCCTTTTACAGACCTACAGAAGATAGTGAAGAGATAAAATATCTGATGGACAGAAGAAAATCTCTTGGCGGATTTGTACCAAAAAGAGAAGGTGAAAGAGCTCCTGCATTGAAAATTCCGGGAGATGATTTTTTTAAGGAATTTTATCTTGGAAACGGTGACAGAGAAGTTGCCTCTACAATGGCATTTGTACATTTACTTACCAAACTTTTAAAAGATAAAAATATCGGCAAGAACATTGTTCCGATCGTTCCTGATGAAGCCAGGACTTTTGGCATGGAATCTTTATTCAGAATGGTTGGGATCTATTCACACAATGGTCAGATATACGAACCCGTAGATAAAGAAAGTCTCCTTTATTATAAGGAACAAAAAGACGGTCAGATACTTGAAGAAGGAATTACGGAAGCAGGTTCTATGTCTTCATTCATAGCTGCCGGAACTTCATATTCCACTCACGGAATCAACATGATCCCTTTCTTTATTTTTTATTCAATGTTCGGTTTTCAAAGGATCGGTGATCTTATATGGGCAGCAGCGGACTGCAGAACACGGGGATTTCTCGTTGGTGGAACCGCCGGAAGAACTACTCTCAGCGGTGAAGGTCTTCAGCATCAGGACGGAAATTCTCACATACTGGCTTTACCGGTTCCGAATCTTAAATGTTATGATCCGACTTATGCATATGAAATTGCTGTAATAGTAAAAGACGGTATGCACAGAATGTATGAAAAACAGGAAGATATTTTTTATTATTTAACCGTGATGAATGAAACATACAAAATGCCGCCTATGCCTAAAGGATGTGAGGAAGGTATATTAAAAGGTATATACAAATTTTCAAAATCAAAGAATACAAAATCAAAGATAAAAGCTCATCTTTTCGGAAGCGGAACAATTCTTAATGAATCCATAAAAGCTCAGGATATTCTCGAGAAAAAATACAACGTATCGGCTGATGTATGGAGTGTTACAAGTTACAAAGAATTGTATATGGATGCTACGGCAGCAGAAAGAGTTAATATGCTGAATCCCGGAAAAGTAGTTACACCTTACATAAGCAAAGTTCTTGAAAAGGAAGAAGGCGTTTTCATAGCAGCATCTGACTATCTGAAAGCATTACCGGCTACCATTACAAAATGGATCCCGGGTGAATTTTATTTCCTCGGTACGGATGGTTTCGGAAGGTCTGACGGAAGAGATCAGTTAAGGGATTTCTTTGAGGTGGATCACAGATATATTGTCGTCGCTACATTAAATGCGTTGTACAAGGTAAAGAAAATAAAACTCGATGTAGTTGAAAAAGCCATTAAGGATTTTGATCTTGATAAGAAAAAACCAAATCCTGTGAAAGTCTGATCTTGCAGTATAGTATTTAGAAAAAATTATTTATAGTTAATTCTATTATAAAAATTTAATATATATGATAAAAGAAATTAAGTTACCGGAAGTTTCGGATAATGTAGAAACCGGAGATGTGATAAAAGTACTTGTTAAAGTCGGAGATAAAATCAGCGTTGATCAGCCGATTATAGAGCTTGAGACAGAGAAGGCAAGTTTTGAAGTACCATCACCGGAGAGCGGCACTGTCAAAGAGATCAATGTCAAGCAGGGAGATATTATCAAGATCGGCGCAGTGATCCTGAAAATTGAAACTAACGGCGCGGATAAATCACAGAAAGCGGAAAATAAACCTAAGATAGAAAAAATTACAGATTCTGAAGATGAATCCGGTTCCGGAAAAGATGATCGTAAAAGTACTGTTGTATTAACCTCAGAGAATGTTGAGTTTAAAAAGAAAGAACCCGAAGATATAAAAATCAAAGATAAATCTGAAGTTCCCGATAATATTAATGTAGAATTAAGTTCATCGCCGGCTTCTCCTTCGGTAAGAAGACTTGCGCGCGAACTTGGCGTTGAAATTAATAATATAACCGGTACCGGAGCAGCAGGCAGGATATCAGATGAAGATGTAAAACGATTTGTAAAAGAAAAAATTAATTCATCGCATGGAGGAAGTTCGATCTCACAAAAATCACTTCCTGACTTTAATAAATGGGGTGAGACAGAAATTCAGCAGATGACAAAAGTGCGGGCAATAACTGCTGAGACAATGAATTATGCATGGTCATCAATTCCAATGGTTACGCAATTTGATAAAGCTGATATTACTCAACTGGAAGTTTTCAGAAAAAAGAATATCAAAAAAGTAGAATCTGCAGGAGGCAATCTCACTATCACTTCCATACTTGTCAAAGTCTGTGATGAAGCATTGAGAAAATTTCCGCAATTCAATTCAAGTATTGATCTGCAGAAAAAGGAGATCGTATTCAAAAAATATTTTAATGTCGGTGTAGCAGTTGATACTGACAGAGGACTCCTTGTGCCGGTAATTAAAAATACTGACAGTAAAAGCATCACAGAGATTTCTGCAGAACTGAATGAACTTGCTGAAAAGGCGCGCAATAAAAAAATAACTCCAGACGAAATGGATGGTGGCAATTTCACTATTTCCAATTTAGGAGGTATAGGCGGAACAGGTTTTACTCCGATTGTATATTCACCGCAGGTCGCAATATTAGGAGTATCGAGAGGAAGTATAGAACCTGTTTATGTTAATGAAGAATTTCAGGCAAGAATGATGCTGCCGCTTACTCTGACTTACGATCACAGGATAATAGACGGAGCCGATGCAGCAAGATTCCTGAGATGGATCTGCGAAGCGCTTGAGAATCCTATGTCTATGCTTTTATGATTTTTGATTTTTGATTTTTGGAAAATAAGTTTTTAATCTTCAATATTTTTAGGATTTATTTTTCTGAGAGCTTTTTTACCGGAGATTATTTTCTTTTCCTGTAATCTTTTTTCTTTGTCGGCTTTTGATAATTTTACTTTTTTCCTCACCTTTTCTTTTTCAAGAGCTTTGCCGGTAATTTCATAAAACTTATTTACTGCTTTGTACTTATTCAGAATTTGTGATCTTTCAGACTGAGATGTTATTTTTAAAATCCCATTCTTATCTACTCTGTTTTTCAGTTTAAACAATAATCTCTTCTTTTCATCATCACTTAAATAAACCGAACGCGGAATATCAAAATTTAACTCGATCTTAGTTTCCACTTTATTAACATTCTGACCGCCCTTCCCGCCGCTGCGCGAAGACTTAAATTCAAACTCACTTTTAATATTTCTTTCCCGTATATTCAATATATTAACTATTAACTATTAACTACTAACTATTAACTACCTCTTCGGTCTGTAAACATGGGTACTCTGTCCGAAGAATACCTCTGCAGATTCCATGATAGTTTCTGACAATGTTGGATGCGGATGAATTGTAAGTTTCAGATCAGTTGCATTTGCACCCATTTCAACTGCAAGGACACCTTCAGATATAAGATCACCTGCGCCCGGACCAGCAATACCAACTCCAAGAATTCTTTCTGTTTTCGGATCTATAATTACTTTTGTAAGTCCGTCTGTTCTGCCTATGCTCATTGCTCTTCCGGATGCCGCCCAGGGAAATTTTGCAACAGTGAATTCAATGTTTTTATCTTTTGCTTCAGTCTCAGTAAGTCCGCACCATGCAATTTCAGGATCGGTAAAGACAACCGCAGGAATTGCTTTTGGTTCGAAGAATGCTTTTTTGCCGGAAATTACTTCTACAGCAGTTCTTCCTTCGTGTGACGCTTTATGTGCCAGCATAGGCTCACCAACAATATCACCGATTGCAAAAATATTCTTATCATTTGTCCGAAGTTGTTTATCCACTTTTATAAATCCTTTTTCGTCAATCTGAACATTCGTATTCTCAAGTCCCAGATTTCCTGAATTTGGCTTTCTGCCAATTGATATAAGAACTTTATCAAATATCTTTTCACTTTTTTTAGAATCCTTATCTTCAAAAAATACTTTGATTCCTTTTTTCACTTCTTCAAGTTTCAGTACTTTAGTATTGAGCATAACTGATTCAAACAATGGAGTTATTCTTTTTGAAAGTACTGAAACAAGATCAGGGTCAGCTCCATTCAGGATCCGCGGAAGCATTTCTGCAACCGTGATTTTTGTTCCAAGGGTTGCATAGACTGTTCCAAGCTCAAGTCCAATATACCCGCCTCCTAATACAAGCATTGATTTCGGAATATCTTTTATTTCCAAAGCAGAAGTGGAGTCTAGAATTTTATCTGATTTAATATCAAAAGATGGGATCACTGCAGGATGAGAACCTGCAGCGATTATCACATTATCAAACTCCAGTATTTTTTTTGAATTATTTTCATCTGTAACTTCAATGGATTCCGAATTAAGAAATTTTGCATAACCTTTTATATATTCAATTTTTCTGACTTTACTAATCTGACCAAGCCCCGAAGTAAGTTTTTGCACAATATCATTTTTCCAGTTTCTCATTTTCTTAAGATCTATCACCGGTTTTGAAAATTTCACGCCGAAAGATTTAGCTTCTTCGGATTCAGAAATCACTTTTGCGGTATGCAGTAAAGATTTTGAAGGTATGCACCCTTTGTACAGGCAGACCCCGCCCGGATTATCTTCAGTATCTATTAATGTTGTCTTTATTCCAAGATCAGCAGCCAGGAATGCAGCAGCATAACCGCCAGGACCGGCACCAATTACTATTAAATGTTTTTTGCTCAAAATCGAATTTTATATTTTTTTAAAATAATTTTATTCATTATACTTAAAAGAAATCAAATTTCCAAATGATATTTTTTATTAAATAATATTTCAAAATCACTTAAATTAATACATTAGATATTTTATAGAAATTATTTATATTACTGATATTTATAAAACAAAAAGAAAGGGAATAAAATGAAATTAATAAAATACTTATTTTTTATTTTAGTATTTGCTTCTGCAGGATATGCGCAGAATGTTAGAATAACGGATTTTAATGTACCTGTCAGCGTAGCTAAAAGAATGCTGGTAGGCGGTTCTTACAACTGGGCTCAGACCGGTGATTCCGTTACCACAAATCAGTTTAATGTAAACGGTCTTTACAATACCTTTTACACATCCTTGCCATTTTCATGGAATGTAGGAGTAACAGCAGCTTTAGACGGTAAGTATCAGGACTCAACAAGAGCATCTTACAATTTAAATGCAAATATTAATAAATATTTTGCAAAAACAACGGGAGCTTTTTATTATCTAGGTTTGACATCCAGTTATTTGAGAAAATCTGAATTCGGAACAGAAAACAGACCTCAGATCGACATTGAAGGTGGTTTCGGATACGGAAGATATATTAATGCTACTGCAATGGCACAAGCTATAAGAGTAGATCAGGATCTGAAGAAATACGGAGTTACAAATGCATATATGCCAAAGCAAACTATGCAGAATATCGCTGCTATCATTGACAAGCAAAGTGAATATGAAACAAAGTATAAATCTGTCTTTGAGTACAAAATGGTAGGTGATATACTAAAAGAAGTTGAAAATTCCGGAGTTGCAGGAGATTTCGTTAACAGTTCATTATCTTATTTCAGAATAAGAGAAGTCATTTTCGGAATCAATCAATTCCAGAACGACAGATATTATGGTGGTGATATTAAAGCCGGTGTTGGATACACAGTATTGACAAGAAATAAAAATCTTACCGGTGTTAACCCTACTTTGAATTTAACCGGACAATACGGATATCCGATCGATATCAATCAGCAAATTGGAGCCACAGTTACTGCAAAAACACCTTTTGATTCATCATTCGCTAAATTAGTTGAAGGTACAGCTCAGGTAGGATATTCTTATAATCTGACAAACAGAATTTCCTTTATAGCAACTTATTCTGTAGGATTGCAACAACAGGTTGATACAGATAGTCAGACAGGTGTAAGCATTGTAAGAGATTTTTCAACAGGTAATAATCTTGTTACAGCCGGTTTCAATTTCTATATAGAGAACTATATAATATTGAATCTGAATACTCAATACAGTAAATTGCATTCACAGGAAGCCCGAACCAGTTTCAACGTAGGTTCTACATTTACAATATTCTAAACAAAGCAACATTTATTAATTAATTCATCACTACTTGCAGACAGCGCAGATTTTATCTGCGCTGTCTTTTTTTATATTCTCACTGCATTTCCCGTCAGCTTTATTCCTGTGATCTTCTTATCAGAAATATTAAAATCTACTATCAGGTATTCACCCGATCTTGTCAGTAATCTGACCGGTTTTATCTGATTCCTTAAAATATAAAAAATCAGTGCGGAGGATATAGAACCGGTCCCGCATGCCAGTGTCTCTCCCTCCACTCCGCGTTCATAACTTCTTATCTCAAGTTCACCTTCATCCTCAGATATCACTTTTACAAAATTCACATTCGCTCCTTCAGGCATCAGATCCTTATGCATTCTGATATTTCTGCCCCAATCAGTAATATTCACTTCTTCAATACTTTTTACTTTAGGTTTTTCGATCTCATCAATAAATACTACCACATGCGGAGATCCGCAGTCTACAAATGAACAATTGAGCAATTCCCACCACTCCTGAAAATGAACCTTTAATTTGAAATTTGTCTTTACAAATACCGGAGGCGGAAATAAAACTGATATCTTTCCGTCTTCTAAAATTTCACAGTCATAAGTATTTCCAACTGCTTCAATTTTCAAAGATCTCTTTTCTGATAAATTATTGACCTCGATAAATTTTACTGTACACCTTAATCCGTTTCCGCAAAGCGCGTCTCCTGTCCCGTCTTTATTGAAATAATTCATTCTAAAATCTTCTTCCGAAGAATTTTCAATAAAAATTACTCCGTCCATTTCCGGATCTTCACTGCATAATTTGATTACCCTATCCGAATGATCTGAGATCTGACCGGAAAGATTGTTTATAATGATAAACTTATTTCCTGCTCCTGAATATTTCTGAATCATTAATTAAATACTCCTCTGTTATTTGTTTGTTTGCTTACTTTAATGTCTCTTAGCTGCGGCGCTTTTATTCTTACTTCCAGTGAAAAACCCGCATATGTCCCGGAAGGATACCAGTTAAAATTCAATTCCCATGAATTGAGATCTCTGTAAGCTGTAATATATGGCGCTGTAATCTGTCTGTTTACAATGTCATAGCTTGTTGAAAAGGTCAGTCTCCATTTTTCCGTCAGGTTAAATGCAAGATTACCCGATAGATTTGAACTTTTGAAATACTGAAACGGAGATGGTTTAAATTCTGAATAATTAAATCCAAGTCCCCCGCTTACCGGGATATTAAATGAGACCTCTTCTTCTTTGGTTGTCTGCACACCTACATAATCTCCGCCGAGAATTAAAGTATCGTTAGGATCTATGGGTTTTTCCTTATTGACAGAAACAGACCCGAAACTAAATGATGTAGACATGCTTAAGTTGAATCCTGTTAATTCCGCAAGTTTGTTGTCAGTATTTATAAGAAACTGATTTACTCTAGCGCTGTCATTGGTATCATATTTATAAAGATTGAAAGTTGCTCCGCCGGTTATATTCAGATAGTTGCTTATATTGGTTCTGAAAGAAGTTACCAAAGGCGAGAACTTCAGCGAATCAGCAGCAAAATTATAATTGATCCCCGCATCAAAACTGAATAGATGGAATTTGTTTTCAGTCGAATCATTCACACGAGTCTTCATTTCAAATAAATTTCCTACTGTGAAAGCAAGTGATTGCGACTCTCCGGATGGAGCTCCACCGAAGACACCTTTTTCAAATATAGAATATTTAACTGTATTGCCAAAAGCATCCGTGTAAGAGTTGTAATAACCCCATTTCGGATCGGAGAAATCCGGCTGATAGACATATGTTATTGCCGGAGTGATCGTATGCCTGATTCCGGTAACATTGAATATTCGGGGTGAGAATATTCCGACAAATTTTGTAAAAAAACTTACACCCATATTAAAATACCGCAGGGCTTTTATCGCGTCATTGTCATTTACAATAATGGAACTGTCTGCAGGATTGAAATTCCTTGAGACATAATTATTATACCAGATCTCACTGTAATTAAAATACGGACTGAAAGTAATGAACTGAAATTTAGGTGAGAGTCTGAAATTAAGATTATTTCTTACTCCGGAGCGGAAGTCCTTGATAGTTGTATCTGCATTTGCGCTGGTCTTTGTATTTATTTTGGAATTATCATTCAGAATGCTTCCGCTGTATGACATTGAAAAGTATTCATAGAGTTTCCTGTTGTATGATGATGAAGACTTTGATTCAAAGGGAAATATCTCTGACATGGAAAAATTGATCAAAGGTATTCTTTCTCTTATGTCTCCTGTATTAAGATTCTGATCCCTGTAATAATTTACATTCAAAGCAAAAGGCGTACCTTCCCAGGTCTTTGCATAAGTTGCATTGGATATTACATTCTGAGCTAAGAGTTCAGAGAGTGAGTTAGTGGAAATATTATAATAATTTTTACCGCTAGTAAATGTCAGACCCGCATCGAATCTTGATGTCGGATTGATCTGCTGATTGTGGTTTATTGTAATGTTCCAGGCTTCTGAATTCTGCGTACCAATATCAGTACTTTCACCCAGACTGATCTTTGAAAATCCGCCTTCCACAGAACCTGAATAATTATATCTTGAGACATATCTGAATCTGCCGTAAAGATCTACTCTACCTTTTGTAAAATAACTACCTGATAATGCAAGATCTGTATAATCGTTAATAGCCCAGAAATATCCAAGCCGGGATAAATACTGTCCGTATGTGGCATCATCACCAAACTTAGGCGGAATCAGCCCTGAGGATCTCCCTGACCTGTTTGGAAAGACACCGAACGGCAGCCAGAATACCGGCACTCCTTCTATATATACAAATACAGACTGCGCAATCACTTTATCATTCGGGATTACTTTCATTTTCGGAGAAAGAAAATAGTATTCAGGATCTTCACGGTCTGTCGATGTGGTATAAAGTCCGTTTTTTATGAACAGTACATCGCTTGAAACTTTCTTTATCTTATCTCCAAAATAATATCCGATCTCAGCATCACTGAATCCCATGGATACATTTCCCTGCTGGGTTTTAAAACTGTATGAAAGCTTTGAACCTTCGTATTTATCTTCTCCCTGAAACATCAGAGGAGGCTGATTGAATTTTCCGGTAAGAACTGTATCAGGGATTCCGTAAGCTTCCAGTATCTGCGTTTCCTGATCAACTGTTATTCTTCCCGCTTCCAGTTTCAGATCTTTATATGTTAGTTTTGCTTCATTATATAAATTGATTTTATTGACCTTCATATCAAATACAAGTGAATCTGTTGCAGAGTACACGATGGCAGCATCTATATCAGAAACTACCTGACGGGAAGTATCTATAGGTAAAATTACAGTACTGTCAGAATTACCGGTTATTTTTAAAGTATCATTGACAGATGCAGAGTCTGAAGAAAGTTTTTCGATCCTGCCCCTTGTCGGATCAGGAACATCCTGAGCATACAAAATACCTGAATACAATATTGCAATATATATTATCGACGCTTTTAGCATTGTCATCATTTTAATTAAATCATTCGATTAATTAAATGAAATTAGAATTATTTCATTTTCTGATGAGATTGTTCATTTTTAACACCTGATTGATTCAATTATTATTTCTTACATTTCAGGCTTATAAAAAATTTAAACTTTATCAGATAATTGTGAAACCTTTTCATTCCATTACAGTCATAACCATTAAACACAAACTACAATGGAGACAGCAATAATAATAGCGGTGACATTTTTAATAACATTCTTGCTGGCTTTAGCTAAATCAAAATATTAATTTAACTTAAATTAAACGTCCGGAAAAACCGGACAAGGAGAAAAAAATGAATAATGCATTAGAAGCAATAATACCAATAATCGCAATAGTTATGACATTCGGAATACCCGGGATCATAATATTCTGGTATCTTTACACCAAACACAGGGAAAGAATGAGACTCATTGAAAAAGGTCTGACACCTGAAGAGGTAAAAGCATACTATACCGATACAAGCAATAAACCCAGAAATCCATATTCATCTCTTAAATGGGGAGTGCTTCTGACATTTATAGGAGCCGGAATTTTTCTTGCGAATCTTTTTGAAGGAATGTATGATATTGAAGAAGGCGTAATGATGGGTATAATAATCTTATGCGCCGGTCTTGGATTCCTTGTATATTACGGAATAGTAAGTTCCAAGATAAAAAACAATTTGTCAGATACTCAGATAAAAATTTAAATTAAATCCTATAATCATCATGAGATCAAGATTATTAGTAATATTGGCAATTTCCGGGTTCCTCGTAAGCTTCAGTGGTTGCGGATTAATGTCTAAAAAATATCTGAAAACTGAATCGTTTGAGCAAACTGTAAGTACTTCAGGTATAAAAAAGATCAAGCTTGAGAATATATCCGGAAATATTCTGATAAAACAAGGTATTGATTCATCGAAAATGACAGTTGAGGCAACCAAAGAAATAAAAGTAAGAAAAAAAGATCTGGATAAACCTATCGATGAAATAGAAATAAATATTGATACAGACGACAACATGATCAGGATCAAAACAGAATATAATGCTCCCAACCGGAAAACAATTTTCAACTTCAATATGGGTAATAAGGCATCTGTTGATTATGTGATCACCGTTCCGCCGGGAATAGATCTTGGCATTGAAAACGTGAACGGAAATATAACATCTGATAAACTTGATAATGACCTGTCCATTGATCTTGTAAACGGAAAGACCGAGATAACCAATTATTCAGGCATACTTCAATGTGAAATTGTAAATGGTTCCTTTACCGGCGAGATCCTGAATACAGGAGGAGTTGGTATAAGCACAGTTAACGGAAGTGTAACATTGAATCTTAATAATTACATTAATGCTGAATTATGGGCAGAGACTGTAAACGGAAAAATATCAGATTCTAATCTGATGATAAAAGAAATTGAAAAGAAAAAAAGAAAATTCAAGGGGTATCTTGGAAGCGGTTCACCTGATACACAGATCAAAGTAAACACTGTTAACGGAAAGATAAAGTTCATGGGTAAAGACGAAATATAATCAGTATTTGTAATTGTAATAATTTTTTCTCAAATTGTATAAAAAATAATTAAGAATGCCGGAAACTTATCAGGAAATAATCGAAAAAGTGAAAAAAGGAGATACTGCTTCTTTCACCGTCCTGGCGAATGAATTCAAGGATAAGGCATTCTCACTTATAGTGAAAATTCTTAAAAGCAAGGAAGAGTCTGAAGACGCTTTACAGGAAGCATTCCTGAAATTGTATAAAGCCATCTCTGAAAATAAGTTTGAAGACCGTGCAAAATTATCAACATACTTTTACCGGATCGTATATAACACTGCCATTGATCATTACAAAAAACTAAAGGAAAGAAGATTCAGTATCGTTTCGATTGATATTGATGACGGAGATTTCAGTGAAGGAGATGATCTGTTGAAAAAATATTATGAGACGGATATAGAATCCGGTGTTTACGAAGACCGGCATGAAATAAGTACTGATAAAAAGATCAGTGTTAATGAAATTCAGAAAATTATAAATAAATATATCTCTGTAATACCGGAGCAGTATTCTGTAATTCTTACAATGTTTTATATCAATGATCTTTCACATGACGAGATATCGGACATTCTGAAGCTTCCTATCGGAACTGTTAAAAACAGGATCTTCAGAGCAAAAGCTAATCTCAAAGAAATTATTTTAAAAAAATATCCTGAAAAGGAAATACTTGAATATGTATGAAAAATTTTAATTTTAAAATCAATAATTTTTATAGTATCTTTAACCAGATGCCAGAAGAAAATAAAAATAACAAAAATGATCTTGATTCCTTCCTGAACACCGGGATCAAACTCTCACTCGAAGATCATGTCTCGGATGGTTTTACTTCCGAAATGTTTAAAAGGATCGCTCTTGAAAGAGAGTTCGCAAATGAAGACATCAAGACCTCTAAAATAGCAAAATTTATTATTGCAGGATTTCTATCTCTAATAGTTTTCTTTGTGATCTCGTTTTCATTGTTCTTTTCTATAAATGAAGAAAACAAGGATGTCAGTATGTTTAACAGTACTGTTGAAAGATTTTCAGATGCTATAACATCCGTTAGTATAATTATTTCCGAGAATCTTGGATTTACTTTTGATCTTCAGACTGCTATGATATTCCTGATACTTATGGTCTTTGTTTTTCTTTTCTCTTTTTCAGACAGAATTTTATTCAAAAAAGGATATAAATAATTCTCCGGCATTATTATAATCAGGATTGCTGTAGATGAAATTTACAATTTTGATCCTGAGTTTAATTAATTCGGTTTTTTTTAATCCTGTATTAATTTTATCAGGCATTGTTAATTAAAGCAGAACTTCTTACTTTTCAGACTAAATTTTTATAATAAAATACCCTATAATCTGTTTTCCATAATAAACTCAACCTTACCGGTACAATTTCCCAAAATTTCAGATCAAATGATTAAAATATTTCCCGTTTTTTTTATTGCAGTAATAATTTTTACATTTTCAGATTTTGACAGAAATGTATATTCCCAGGAATTGATTTCAATAGATTCTATACATGTTATAATGGAAAAACTTCAGGAAGAAAATAACTGGGCAAGAATGATCACAGTGGGTGAGAGTTCTTTGAGAAAAGGTTATGATTCATTTTTTTTAAGAGCAAGACTCGGAATAGCATATTATGAATCAGGTGAATATATAAAAGCCATACCTCAGCTTGAGAAAGCTCTGGAGACCGGTATTGATAATCCTTCCGTACTGACTGACCTTTACTATTGTTATTTTTATACAGGACGTGAAGCTGACAGAGACTATGTGTTTTCCAGACTTCCGAAAAGCTCAAAGAAAAGATTACAGCCTTTAAATAATATTATTGCAAATAATATATTTTCTGATCTCGGATTTTCCTTTTCAAATGATAAAACAGGAAACACATCAGGTAATGTTAATTCAGGTGCGAATGAACTATATAACGAACAGACATATTACGGCAATGTATTTTCTGTTGGTGTTGGTATAAATCAGCTTTTGTTCCAGTCCCTGAGCATAGATTATGCTTACAGCTATCTTAAACTTGATAAAACCAAATCGATACAAACTACCGGTGAACAGTATTCAAACAGTTATTCGGAATATCAGAACAGATTTTATAACAGATATAACATAAGGATTTCTGACGGACTGGTGCTGAGTCCCGCCGGGCATTTTATCGGAATAGATTATTCAACTATTTATGGACAGATTGATTCTGTAAATAAAGGTTCACAGACCATCTCTGTTTACGAACAGGATCAGCTATATGACAGTTTTGTATTATCTGCTGACATTACAAAATACATGACTACCTACAGAGCAGGTATCAACGGTAGTTTTTCTTATCTCAATAATGTCCACCAGTGGCAGCTTGGTGCTTCTTTTAAAATTTTCCCTTTGAAGAAAGCATCATTTTATACCGTATCAGATATTTATATTCAAAATCAGAATGAAGTTGCAAACCTTATATTCAATCAGAGTTTCGGAGGGTTTTCCGGTAAAAAGTTTTTCTATGAGTTGTTCTTTACTCTTGGAAATATTAATAACTTCAATGAAAAGAACGGAGCCTTGGTTTATAATAATCCGGATCTGATAAAATTCAAAACAGGATTTGATATGCAGTATTATGTTACCCCTTTATTCAATTTTAATCTTGGCTACAGTTTTCAAAGCAGAGACAGGAATACATATTCTTACATTCCTGGTTCAACTGCTTCTGGCAATCAACTATCTCCTCAAAAATCTTCACTTGTCTCATACAGTGTAAATAATATTTTTGCAGGATTCAAATTTACTTTCTGATCTGATTTAAAACTATCAGCTCTTCGATATTTAATTTCATTTTTTATTTACAACATTAAAAACCCCGGATCTGAAATTTTTCAATTCAAAACCGGGGCTGATAATATTGTAAGATAATTTACTTCCTGTAAATTTATTTCAGCAGTATCATTCGTTTTACCTGACTGAAGTCTCCGCTTTCTATTCTGTAAAAATATGCGCCACTCGAGAGATTTACTCCGTCAAATGAAACTTTATAATTTCCCGCAGATTTTTGCTCGTTTACAAGTGTCATAATTTCTTTACCTGCAATGTCATATACTTTTAATGAAACTAAACCCTGCTTCGGAATGGAGAAATTAATTGTAGTAACAGGATTAAATGGATTCGGATAATTCTGAGACAATGAATAATCATCAGGTAATTGTGAATTTAATTCACTGATTGAAGTGCTTGTCTGTCCGACAAAGTCCATTGCACCGCGCAGTAATCTGTACACAGCTGAACCTGACGGTGAATCTCCCGCAGGTTTAATGGATTCAACATCCACTCCTAAAACTGCGACACTGTAGTTTGAACCGATCCTTCCGATAGCATTCATAGAATCAGGGTAATTTCTGAATCTGTAAAGATCGTAAAGTTCTGAAGTTGGCAAAGACAAAGATTTTGCAATAACTTCAGGGTAAGTTCCGTTTGTACTGTCCGGTATTCCCGGGTTTATTGTAACTCCGATAATCCCCTGTCCGGTAACGCTTCCCGGTCTGTCAGCAATATATCTGAATCCGAGCATTCCTCTTGCAAATGCAGTATCAAGATATGCTGAGCCGCTTCTGTCAAGCTGATAACCAACATCTTCTCCAAAGATTATAAGTTTGGATTTAGTCTGAACTGTAGTGCCTCCGGAATTAAGATAAGACTTGAGTGAGTCTTTCACAATGTTTGACATCACAGACGTTCCTTCACCAAGTAAAATTACATTCTTATAACCTCTGTATGAAACTGATTCTGTTCCTGTATTGCCTTTTCTGTTAAAAAGATCAAATGTCACTGACATAGTATTCAGATTAGCTATAACCGAATCCCGAGAGATTCTTCCATTTGTTGATGTTGAATCATAAATTATCATAACACTACCTTTTGACTGTCTTTTCAGTGTCAAAGCGTATGTCTGAGTTGACTTTATCGAATCATTGCCGTTGTATGCCCATACTGCCCACTGCCCGACAAGTGAATCTCCCGCATTAAGACCGAGTCCCTGAAGAATTCCGTCAAGAGAACTGTTAACAACAGTTAGATTAGAATCAATACCCGAGTTATTTGACTGTAATGTCAATTTCAAATTTGAAATTAACGGACTGCCGAATTTCCATTTATATGTTGTACCGTCACCCGAGCGCGTCCAGTTGATATTGATATTTGAATTGTTAAATACTGATGTCGTTACAGTCGTGCCATTTGGAGGTGATGACAAATTAAAAGACGTCAGACTTGGACGGTCTCTTTTAAAAGTAATTGTTCTCGGACCATTACTGGCTTTCAATGAATCATTGACCGGAAGTTGTCTGTAAGTCCAGACGTCCCATTGTCCAACTATTGAATCTCCTGTATTTAAGCCAAGCCCTGCAAGTATGTTATCAAGCTGACCGGATGTCAGTGTCAATGAATTAGTACCGGAAGGAATTGAGATCTTCCTGATTGATGTATTCGGACTTCCGAAAATGAATCTGTAAGTTGCACCTGTAGCTGAAGTATCCCATGTAATCGTATATTCATTAGTTCCGTTTGGCAGCGAAGTAATTCTTGAGCCTGCAGCAGGAGTTCTGATCTGAAACGGATTCAAAACCGGGACATTGGCTGTTGCAGCTTTTTTAAGCATCTTGTGTACATTTAGTCTTCCGTTTGAAACTGTTATTCCTGTCAGGGAAGGTAAAGTATCAACACTCGACAAAATAAACTGCTTGAATAATAACGCCGCCGAATCAGGATCATTTTTCATAAGATTAATAAATATGCTGCTTGCACCTGCATGAAGAAGACCAATAGCTCCTGCTACCTGTGGAGTTGCCATTGATGTACCTGTCAATAAACCGTAATTGCTGGTTGGAATAGTTGAAAGTATGCTCGTACCCGGAGCGCCAAGATCCATGTTAATGACTCCGTAACCTGCACCGCTGTTTTTTGCATCGGTGTTCGTTGTGTTAGTAACGGCTAAAAGAAAATTACTCGGACAGGTTGTAGGAATATCTCCGACTACATCAATATTAACATTATTATTCGGACCTGCACCCGCACTTAATATTCCTTCTCTTCCGAGAGAATCATAGAATGCGCACCATAAAGGATAGTTAGCAGGCTGACCGTTATCCACACCGAAGGAAGAGTTGGTAGAGACTACAAATGCTCCCTGTGTGCCATTAGACTGATTATATCTCATCCTTTGTTTTAAAACATATCCGTAAGCTTTTATAACTGTAGCTTCCAGACTTGAGGAACCAACAACCGGCATCGTCTTTACAACCTGATTAACACCGGCTACTCCAAGATTATTATTTCCTTTTGCACCGGCAATTCCTGCACAGTGTGTACCGTGATTATTGGCAGGAATGTTCCCGTTATTTGAAGAAGCATTCCATCCGTTAACATCGTCTATATATCCGTTATTATCATCATCAATTCCATTACCGGGAATCTCTCCCCAGTTTACCCATGTGTCAAGGTCAGGATGATTGACCTGCTGACCTCCGTCAACTATGGCAACTACAATTGTATCACCTAAAACAGTAACACCGCCGGTAGAAATATCCCATGCTTCAGGAGCGTCTATGTCAGCATCCGGAGTACCTCCGGTCTGACCTGTATTATTCTTATCCCATTGTTCAGCAAATCTTGTATCATTCGGGATCGAACGTTCTTTTACATAATGATTGAATTGAGCGATTGCAACTTTATCACTTCGCAATACTGACATTAGAGCATCTACAGGCTGAGATCTTGATATATCATATTCAAGCAGATAGACGTTCATGTGAGGAATTAATTTTTCCTTTACAGTGAGATTTATTGCATCATAGTTAGTAACAAATGCCTGCGCATCTGTTTCCGTATTAAACATTACAATGATCTCGCCTTCTTTGTAATTATTATCTTCATAATAATTTGAGAGGTTATTGTTACTTTCTGTTGTATCATTAACCGATAAGGAGATCAATACAATAAGTATGATACCAATTAGTACTGAAACAATTTTCATTTTTCTTTTTTAATAATTAGTAAATGTTTTGAGTGTATGATTTTAAATATATATTTGTTTAATTGATTTATTTAATTAACAAAAGGGAAATAGTATCCGAAAAACTTCCCGTTTCCATTTTACAGAAATAAGTACCGGAAGCAAAATCAGAACCATCCCATTCCACTTCGTATGTGCCGGCTATTAGATTTCCATCAACCAGTATTCCGACTTCTTTTCCTTCCATATCATAGATCGTAATTCTGACTTTATCCTTCAGATCATTTACTACATCAAATTTTATCTTCGTAACCGGATTGAATGGATTTGGAAAATTACCGTATAGTTTATATGTTGCCGGTTCGGATTCATTTAAATTCTGAATATTGGTTGGAATGTCAACTATTGCAGTGTATAAACTCATTGTGTTATTGTCAAGTCTTGCCCATATTGGTCTCACTTTATTATTTGCCGCTGTGATGTTTGTATAGTCACCAAAGAACACGGAAGAATTAGGTGTAAAAGGAGTAGCGCTGACTTTGAAATTTTCAAACGTCTCTCCGCCGTCAGTTGACTTTGCCATATAGACATCCGTCTGAAGAGTAGTATAATTTCTTCTGTCATAATAAACAAAATATAAATATCCGGTAGACTGATCGATAGTCATCCAGGTAAAGAACTGTTGCCTTCCTGCAGGATCATCATTAACCCTCTTAACCTCGCTCCATGTATTCCCACCATCAGTAGATTTAATCATAAACACATCTGTATCCGTTACACCGTTTCTCTGATCCGACCAGTTAATGTAGATCGTGCCTCTGTGAGGTCCGCCGGACAGATCACATGATGTTATCGGCATTCCATTTGCCCTGTATATTCCGGAAACATTGAAATCCCATCCCCCCGGTTGTGTGGTTACAAAAGTCTCTTCCGGAAGCCAGGTTATCCCACCGTCAGTTGATTTGTTGAATACAATTTTATCATCTATCGCCCATGAAACATATATCTCTCCGTTTGGTCCGGTACAAGGCACGGCTCCTTCTGTGGTTCCGTCTTCATCGATACAATTACCTGCTTTCTTGCTGATCCTCAAAGCGCTGCTCCAGCTTTCTCCAGCATTTGTAGATGACGAAAATAGTATTATTGAACTGTCATTCGGATCAGCACTTCCATATCTGTCAAACTGAGTCCAGGTCATGTAAATATTATTGTTGTAAGGATCTACACAAAGCCATTCCTTATCCTGTTGTTTGGGTGGAATGAAACCTGCAAATGAACCGTTATTCCAGTTTATACCGCCGTTTGTCGATTTCTGCACGACTATCCTGTCAATAAAATAAGAACTCATCGGATTGGTCAAATGTGCATAATAAAAATTCCCTGCAGTATCAACTGTAATAGCAGGATCACCCCATACACTGTATGTTGAAGTTAATGTAGCTTTGGTCCAGTTTAATCCGCTGTTGGTTGAATAAAAATAAAAATTAAGATTGGATCCCGCGACAAGCTCATTTGTGTTTTTGGGATTTATGCAAATGGAAGGTTCATTAGGAGAACCTGTATTTGTGATAAGTACATTCTGATACTGAGCTCTGATGTTGTTATCTGAATATATTCCTGATACAAATATCAGAAACAAAACAAGTAAAGTCTTTTTCATGAAATTAAAATTAAAATTAAAAAATTTATTAACCTTAAGCCGGATTCATAATATTTTCGGTTATCTTATTAACCAATTTATATATTTAACATTCCTGCAATATAAAAAAAAATTCAACCGCCAATCCACTTATCAAGAAATTTAACCTGTTCAGCATTCCCGGTTTTCATTTCTTTGATCTTATATTTTGGTAAAGGTTTTATAAGTTTTACTTTTACGCTTTTTAAGAATCCTGCCCTGCTTATCATAAGTTCAATTTCCATGCCTTCTGAATAATTTTCCAGTATAGTTTTGATTGAATCCATATCAACTCTCGTTCCGTCGATGGCAATGATCTCATCATTAGCGTTTATGCCAGATTCATATGCAGAACCGCCCGCAAAAACTTTATTGACGATCAATTTACCCTTTTTGTTCACTGGTTCAATGTCAAGTGAACATTTCAGTGAATCGTTTTCATTCACCAGTTCAAGTCCGCAATCATTAAGATACTTTTCAAGCGGTAATTCTTCCGTTCCGTTAATATATCTATCCCAGAAGTTATCAAGATTTTTTCCGTTAACAGTTTCACAAATCTCTTTGATTCTCTCATCAGTAAAGCCTTTTGAAGGTTCTTTCTTATAATCATCATACAACATTTTCACAACATCATCGAGCGATCTTTCGGCTCCGGTATTTTTTATTAATTCAATATTAAGAATTATTGCTATCAATGACCCTTTTGTATAATATGATATTCCGGAGTTTAATGAATTTTCGTTTGGTCTGTATAGTTTGATCCAGCTGTCAAAACTTGATTCTGTCAAAGACTGAACAAATCTTCCGTTGTATCTCATTACAGCATTAATTTCGTTATCTACAAATTCAAAATATTCTTCATTATCTAATATATTACTTCTTCTCAGAAAAATATTGTCATAAAAATTTGTAAACCCTTCCGAAACCCAAAGGCTTTTTGTATAATTCTCATTTTCATAATCAAACGGTCCAAGTGCTTCAGGTCTGATCCTCTTTACATTCCACACATGAAAAAATTCATGTGAAACCAGACCAAGAAATTTTTTATAAAGTTTTTCATCATTGAATATCCATCTCTTTGACATTACCACAAAAGAATTCAAATGCTCCAGCCCTCCTCCCCCGTTTTCCAAAAGAAATACTATAAAGGTATAATGTCTGTATGGAATCTCACCGCCGAAGAATTTTATCTCCTCTTCTGCTATCAGTTTAAAATCCTTTTTAATAATTTCCGGATCATAATTTCCTTTGCCTGACATGCAAATATAATGCCTGACCCCTTTTATTTCGAATTCAAGAATTTCCTGATTTCCGATAGCAACAGGTGAATCTATCAGTATATCATAATTTTCTGCTTCATAAATATTTTCTGAGATCTTTTCAAGACCGGTAGAAATTTTTTTCCAGGAGGAAGGAAGATCTATTTCAAGAATGCATTTCTTATCCTGCATTTCCTGTACAAACATAAAAATTCCCGAACTGCTCAGAAAGGCGTGATCCTCATTTATAAAACTTGTTCTTACACTATATTCGTTACAATAAACTTTGTATCCGAATTTTATATATCTCTGATCTTTTGATTCAACTTTCCAAGAGTTCTTTTTTATCTTTTCAAAAGCGAGTTTGTTGCCTGCTGAATCTTCTGCATATACACCTTCAACATTCTTTGCAAATTCCCTGATAAGATAAGAACCCGGTGTCCATACAGGCATAGAAAATATCACCGAATCCATCTCAGGATCTTTTATGACTATTTCAACTTCACAATAATGTGTATGAGGTTTTTCAAATGAAACCCTGTAATTAATTTCGCTCAAATATTTAAAATTGAATTTCTGTAAAGTTTAAAATGCCATTTATCATATTTAAATTAAATACAATAATTACAATTCACCTGACCATGCTTATATATCATGCCTCAATAAATTCAAATGCTCAGTGGATTTTTTTTAGTGTTTGATGCAAAGTCATGAAGACTTTGAGGCATTATATCGTTTTCAAACCAGTAAATGAATAATATTCTTAAACGTATTTTATGAAAAAGAATAGGGAGGTATTTTATATTAATTCATATTCAAACTAAAATAAACAAAATAGCAGTTCGCAAAAATTCGTGTTAATTCGTGTTAATTCGTGGCAAAGATTTTATTTATTCCGGTAACCGGAAAGGTCATTTATGTACAATTAATGGGAGCTAATCATATGCAAAATATTTTTTCAATCCGTTTAACGGCTTTTCAATAATATACCACGATAAAGTTGAAACTATTATTGTCATTGATGAATATATGCAGAAAGTAATGAACACATTCGAAAACATGGGAAGTCCGAGCTTCTTGTATATGACATACATGAAAGGATGATAAAGATACATTCCGTAACTTATCTTACCGATGAATCTCAGAGCGCTGCTTTCAAGAATTATTTTCAAAACACCCTTAAATCCAATACTGGCTTTGGCTATTACATAAAACGCAAAGACAGCAATCAGAAGTCTGATAAAAAATAGCTGTACGATCCCAAAATTAATAAAGCTGCTGAGAATATTTGAAAGAATGCCGTCAGGTATCATGAGCATAACGAAAAAAATCAGACATATTATTAAAAAGACTTTTGATAATATTGATTTGAAACTGAATGCCTCTTTGTTTTCCAGTCTGAAATATGCCAGGATCCCTCCGAGTCCGAAAGCATCCATACATGAAGGAGTCAATACCGTCAGCAGAAATGAATCACCGGTAGCCAGATAATTCGAATACAATATCGCCCTGAAAATCGGCGCAGTTACAATTGCTGCGATCATCACTGGCAGCAGATATTTCCTTGGAAGGAAAAACATAAAAAAGGGCCAGAGAATGTAAAACTGTTCTTCAACTGAAAGCGACCAGGTATGAGAAAGAAGACCCATGAAATTATTATTGATATAGTACAGAATGTTTGAAGTATATGTCAGATACCAAAAAATATCATGGCGGGTGGTCTGAAAATTTACCGTAAACAAAACGGCAAGTAATATATAGTAAATAGGGAAGATCCTGAGAAATCTTCTGACATAAAACTGTTTTATCGAATGTACTCTGCTTGTTCCCGACAGATCATCCCTGTATCTGCTTTTAAGAAGTATCTGAGTTATCAGAAATCCGCTGAGAACGAAGAAGAAAATTATGGCTATTATTCCGGCACTGGCGAAATTTTCTCCGGCAAAATGAGATAACAGTACCCCAAAGATCAAAAATGCTCTGATTGAATCCAACTGGGGCAAATAACCCTTTGAAGATTTTTTGATATTGGAAACCGGAACAGCGGATAAAGGATCAGGAGCGGTAATTGAAGAATCCATTATTGGAATTTAAAATAAATTTATTGTGAACAGATATCTGTTTTCAATTTAATGTTTGATTGGGCAATTTAAACATTAGAAGAATTAATGATAAGAATTAATAAATTTATTTTTGAAAATAAATAATATTATTAA